>JAUWUU010000049.1 GCA_030617765.1 Flavobacteriia bacterium
TTATAATTTAGATTTTAGTGATGAAGCTAATGCTGAGAAGTTTATTAATGGTAATCCTGAAGCATATTGTAATACTACTGATGACAAAGTTTTAAGTCAAGTACTGAATGATTATGATCATTCGGCAAAAGATTTTTATCGCTGGACGGTAGAATATACTCAGAAAGAAATTGCTAATCTGATAAACTCTAAGTCAGCTTTTGATTTTGGAGATATTATTGATTTGATTCCGATTGAAAGGGGAGATTCTTCAAGGTTAATAAAACTGAAAATTGTAGGATCTAAATTAACCAAAGTTATCGGTAAAGAGCTTGAAATTCGTAGAATATTAAGTGATTCACATCTTTATAGTTCTGCTTTTACAATTGAAAAGCAAGAGGAGGAAAAAGGTATTCCACGAAAGTTTGTATTGCGTGGAGCAGGCTGGGGGCATGGTGTTGGTTTATGTCAGATAGGCGCTGCGGTAATGGGTGAAAAAGGTTATAATTACAATGAAATTTTAATGCATTATTTTAGAGGTGCTGATATTAAAAAACTATACTAACCCACTTTATTTACAAAAAATCTAAAAATCTGCTTTTACTCTTTCAACCATTTTACGTTCAAATACCTTTGGAAAGAAAAAAGAAATAAGTCGGGAGATTTTAGATATTTTAGATATATAAACTATATTCTTTTTGTTTTCTACTCCTTTAATAATTTCTGAAACTACATATTCGGGTGTCATTAATTGTCCGGGAGTTCCCTTTTTTTCACCAAAAGGCTTACCATCTTTATCAAAAGTTCGTTTTTCAATATTTGTTTTAACAAAAGAAGGACAAGCTAACAAAACATCAATACCATTTTCTTTTTCTTCGGTTCGAAGTGAGTTTAAAAAACCATGAAGCGCGTGTTTACTCGCTGAATAAGCTGTTCTTCCGTAAAGTGGTGAAAAACCTGCTACGCTTGATAAGGCTATAATTTGCCCCTGTGATCTTTTAAGGTGTGGAAGCGCATATTTTGTACAATATACTGTACCATAAAAATTAACCTCCATCACTTTTTTAAAAATATCTAAATTGGTATTTTCAAAAAGACTTATCTGGCTGATTCCTGCATTATTAACCAATATATCAATAGATTTGAACTTATGAATAATATTTTCAAAAGTTTTTTCTACCTTTTGTTCATCTGTAATATCAATTTCAACCAACAAATAATTCTCTTTGAGCATATGTAGATCATCAACTAGACTTTGAATTCCGTCTAATGATATATCAAGCAAAGCAACTTTAAAATTTTGTGTATTGAAATATTTTACGAATTCAGCTCCAATTCCACTGCCTGCGCCTGTTATCACAACAATTTTTTGATGTTCTTTTACGTTATACATATGAAGTGTAAGTGTAATTCGGTTCGGTGGTTCTTTTTTCTCCCCCTTTTTAATTAACTGCCGGCCGAATTATTTTTTAAATAATATTCAAAAACTTCTTTACTAGAATACCTTGGTGTATATCTAAAATCAGATTTTAATTTTTCATTTGACAATACTGGTCGGTATAATAAAAATTTTACTTGTTCCGGACCATATTGGGTTAAATTTAATTTTTTCATAAAACCTAAAATAGCTTTCATAAAATTAACCGGTATTCCTAAAAATGGTTTTTTCAATATTCCGGCAATCTGAGAAAGCGTTAAATAACCATCACCTGCTAAATTATAAATTCCTGTTTTATTTTTAAAGATTCCCTGATAAATAATATTGATTACATCCTCATCCCAAATAAACACAAAAGGTGTTTTTGCATTTTTAATTCCGGTAACAATAGCTTTTTCAAAAATATCAGTAATTTGATTTGAAACTCCTTTTCCTAAAATCGTTCCGGGGCGTAAAATAAGCTGCTTTGGGAAATCATTTTTTTTACGGTAATCCAAAAGCATTTCTTCAATCAATCTTTTATGTTTTGAATAGGCAAATTCATCATTTCCTCTTATTTCATCATCCTCCTTTAACCATTCTGGATTGTCTTTATAATACCCATAAGATGCTCCGCTAGTTGTAATGATAAATTGATCAACCTTATTTTTGATCGCACTTTTATACAGTTTATCAGTACCAACAACATCAATTTTATACATAGTTTCTATTGTCATCCCTTTAGGAGCTTTTACAATAGAAGCCAGATGAACAATTGTATTTATTTGATATTTTTCGATTAACTGGCCCGGGACTTCTGATAATATATCACACTGAATAAAATGAAAATTCTCTTTTGCATAATCATTTGATTCTTTGATATCAATTCCAACAACCGTTTCGATATTCTTAGGATTATCAATAAATTTCTTGATCAATTTTTTCACAATATAACCTTCTGCTCCGGTCACCAAAACTCTCTTCTTTTCATTCATTTCTTTATGGAATTTATTGTGTTGTAATCTGTGGCACTCCTCTTTTCGACCAAAAAGTTCCCAGTGTCAATCCGGCGATGATATGCCAAATACCCCACCAGGCAGTAATCAAAGCCATTCCGCCTAAGCCGTCAAAAAAGTTAAAAATTAATATCAATCCCAATGCCGAATTCTGAATACCAACTTCCATGGTAATCGCTCTTCGATCTCTTTCGGGTAATTTACCAAATTTCGCCGAAAAGTATCCCAGTGATAATGCTACAATATTATGAACAGCAACTATATACATCACATACTTGATATAAGTTAAAAAATTGCCCAAATTTTTTGAAAAAGCTGCAATCACAAATCCAATGAAAAATATTATTGAAGCGTATTTAAAAGGTGTTCTTAATTTACTGGCAATTTTCGGTTTTTTTGTTGCAAAGTACATTCCTAAAATCAGGGGTATTCCCAAAATAACAAATATTGTTATGAGCATATCCCAAAAACTTATATTTACCTTCGTTAACAATGCAGCAGTTTCCGGATTTAAACCTCCCCATAAGTGTAGATTTATGGGTGTCATAAATATTGCTAAAACAGTTGATATTGATGTCATACTTACTGATAATGCAGTATTACCTTTGGCATAATTCGTAAAGAAATTAGAAATATTTCCGCCAGGACAAGAACTTACCAAGATCATCCCTAAAGCAATTGATGGCGTGGGTTTTATCAATAGTGTTAAACCAAAAGTAAATGCAGGTAATAATAAGAACTGGGCAATCAAACCAATGATTGGCCCCTTTGGATTTTGTAAGACCCTTTTAAAATCATCTAACTTTAGATCGAGAGAAACTCCAAACATAATAATTGCCAAAATCACATTCAACAACATTAAACTGTTTGGGTCAAAGTTTAATACAAGATCATCTACTTGATTCATATAAAATACCTTAAAATTACTTTACCAATATACACAAAGTTTTAAATAAATCTAATTATTATTTTCCTTTTGGCTCCTGATGCATGGCCTTAAAATTTAATAATCCAGGCGCCCACATATGTTTTACGTTGTCAACATCTACATGAATTACCGAACATTTATCTGCTTTAACACATCTTTCAATTGCTGGTTGCAATTCTTCGGGTGATGACACTCTTTCGCCATGTGCTCCCATACTCTCGGCCAGCTTATCAAATTGGATCTCTCCAAGATCTGTATTGATCGTTTCTTCGGCAGAAAGCTCTTTTTTAATCATGGTTTTAATTGGTTTCATAGCAAATTGCTGTGTCATTTTAACCATACCCCATTGTCTGTCGCAAATCACAAAAAAGATTGGTTTTAAGTCATTTCTAATAGCTGTTTCGATTTCCTGCGGATGAAATCCCATTGCACCATCACCAATAATACAATAAACCTGACGGTTAGGAAATGCTGCTGCAGCACCTAAGGCCTGACCAATTCCCGCTCCTAGCATTCCAAATTTAAAAGTAGAAAGCGTAGTGTTTGGTGTAGTTACTTCATGGAAAAAATTACCCCAAACTGCTGAATTACCTCCATCAAAAACAACTATTGAATCTTCCGGTAAAATTTTTCCTGCAATATTCGGAACATGAGCTGTTACCATTGGTGAGCTTTTATCATCTAATTTCTTATCCAATTTGGCCCTATCTTTTTTAGCTGCTTTTTGAAGTTCACTAACAAATTTTTCTCTTTCAGGGAAAGTATCAAAAACCTTTGATTTTAATTTTGCTATCAGGTCTTGAAGAAAAGCTTTAATATCAGCCAAAACAGGCACATCCACCGGACGGATATTACCAATAACCTCCTCATCAATATCTACCTGAATTAATTTTTGTTTATCTGGCGTATTCCAATAAGGTGCTTTTCCCCACCAATCGGTTTCACCCAAACGAGAACCTAAAACCAAAACCGCATCTGCTTCTTTTCTGGCTTTATTATTTACATCAATATGAACCATAGGAATTGCAAGATCAGAGTCTTCAGCTAAAACTCCTCTTGCTGCCCAACTCGTAACTACCGGCATTATTAATAATTCTGCTATCTCTTTTAATTCGTCAAAAGCACCTGAATGCAAAACACCACTACCGGCATGAATAATTGGATTTTTGGCCTGCAACAAAATATTAGCTGCTGCTTCTATTTGAGATTCAGAAGCATCTAAGCGGTAATTCAATCGATAGGTTTTTGGGTCTTGTAATTCAGGAAATTCTACCTTGGTATTCATTAAATTCTCAGGCAAATCAAAATGAACTATTCCCGGGCGACCGGTAAAACTTTTACGCAAAGCTTTTTTCATCAATTCAGGAACTCTGCTTACATGAGGTGTAGTTACCGAATACTTTGAAATATTTTTGATAACGCCCACCTGATCAAAGTACTGGTAAGTACCACCTCTGTCAGGGTATCCAATACCAAATCTACGGGAACTAGTAATCAACAAAACTCTATTACCCTCGGCATTTTCAACTGTAACCCCAGGTAAAATATTGGCAACTCCCGGACCATTACTAGCCAAACAAACACCCAATTTCCCAGTAACACGAGCATAAGCACCTGCCATATGAGCAGCGCTTGTTTCGTGACGTGGTGTAATCAATCTAATTCCTTCCTTTTTCAATCCTGCAATTAACCCTTGGTATGTGCCATCAATAATGCCAAATACCACTTCTACTTTTTCTTTCTTTAAAAATTTTGCGATGTATTCGCCTGCTGTTATTTTCATATTTTTTGATTTCGACTTCCCAATAAAGTCAGTTTCATTTATAAATTGAGTTCAATTTTAGTTTGATCTATTAAAATAAGTACTGTTTGCCTGAGCTAAAGCTGTAATTTCTAATTCGTTAATACAAACATGCTCCGGCAAAGTTGTGACATAATAAATTGCTGCAGCTATATCTTTGGCTGTTAATGATTTATAACCTTTATAAGCGTTATCTGCTTGATCCTTATCCCCTTTAAAGCGTACAATAGAAAATTCTGTTTCAGCAGCACCCGGATTAATCTGGCTTACTCTAATTTTGTGTTCCAAAAGATCTATTCGCATGGTCTGACTCAGTGCATCAACAGCAAATTTTGTTGCGCAATACACATTTCCTCCCGGATAAACTACTTTTGATGCAGTTGATCCTATATTAATAACATGACCTTTTTTATTTTTAATCAAGAGTGGAATTAGTTCGCGACTTACATATAATAACCCTTTAATATTGGTATCGATCATCGCTTCCCAGTCATCAATAAATCCATCCTGAATTTTATCAAGACCAACTGCCAGACCAGCATTATTTAATAATACATCGATATTTTTCCATTTATCGGGTAGCGTAGCAATTGCTTCTTTAACTGCAACTCTCTCTCTGATATCAAAATTAAGTGTGAAAACTTCAATGCTATAAGCAATTGAAAGTTCTTTTGCCAACACTTCTAACTTTTCTTTTCTTCTACCAGTAATAATTAGATCATAATTATTTTTTGCAAAAACTTCGGCTGTTGCTTTGCCAATTCCTGAAGTTGCACCGGTAATAAAAATTATTTTTCGCATAGATTCTTTATATTGATGTAGCAAATAAATAATTAACTTACATCAACTAAAAATTAATGTTGTGAACTTCTAAGAAATGTTGTGAAAAAGTGTTTTTTGTGGTGAGATTATAAAATTTGGGATGAAAGTATCTCGGATCTTTAAATTCAAACTGTAATTATTTATTAATAATCAAAGTTCTAGCTAAGATTAATATTTAACTCTTGAATCTTGTAAAAGTAAGTTTTTGACACTGGAATTTTTTCGTCAAATGATTTAAGTAGTAAATTTGCATTTTGTGAATTACCTTTTAACGAATCAATTTTTTTTGGATTGATCAGATAAGAGCGATGCGATTTAATTAAAAAAGGTGCCTGCTTCTGAACATTAGATAAAGTATTTCGCAACATTATTTTTTTTACCAATTCATCATCCAAATAATAAATAAATACATAATTATTCTCTGATCTGGCAAATAAAATATCCTCTTGTTTTAAAGAAAATTTTTCACTTTTATTGGTTCCTTCAAAATTTATTTTCCTTTCTGCTTCTTTGTAAATCTTTCCTTTTAAATTTCTGTAAAAGATCATTAAAGGAACAAACATTAAAAAGAAAGGCAGTGTATAATTTAAGACAAAAACAAAAAAGCTTGTCCATGGTTTTTGAAACGTTTTTACAAATAAAAAATGGTAGAAATAGATAATTAAACTTGCGATAAAAAAGTACAGTAATTTAATAAAAATCTCATTTTTTATATACCATTTTTTTTCTTGCCTCTGAAAGATCTTATCTTCAATTAAAATTGTGATAAAATGTGCTAAAAATAAACTTGCACCATATCCAAAATATAAATACCACTGATCATTTGAAATATATGAAAACATATCAAATGGTTTTAAAAACAACAAAATAAATACTAAAACAATTGTTACGATCAAAGAGATCTTGATCTCATCAAATTTGTTTGAAATGAATTTTATTTGTTTATTTAGCATAAAAGTGCCTTAGATCAATTATTTGGATCTTGTGAATTATGTTCAAAATAACTATTTACTGATTTTATCAAACTATCAACTGTTGGTAACTTAGCAGTAATAACATTTTTAAAATGCTTAGCAGCCTCACTTGCAGTAGATATTCCAATGCAAAAGGCAATTTTATCATCCGCTTTATTTTTAAATAAATAACTTTCTATTTCGGCCGAACTATAAAAAAGTATTCCTTTAAATTTATCATTAACTTTAACCGAAGATTGCAGAGTTCTGTAGCATTCAATTTTATTTGTTTCAATGTTTTTTAATTTCATATTATCTCCAACACCACAAAATAAATTAATCTCTTTGATCTCAATATTTTTCTCTAGATAATCCGTTAACTTTTCAATCGTCTTTTCATAATGAGTTACTTTACCAATATTTTTTTCAATAAAACGTTTAGTTCTCCTACTTACACAATAGATATTTGTAAAATTTAATTCATCGGAAGAAAAATTATTCAATACAGATTCTACTGCATTCTTATCTACAAAAACTATATTTTTTAAAGGTTCTTTAACCAATGAAGGTTTTAGACGGTTAAATCTTATTTTGATAAAATCACTCATTTTAACTCCAATATTGGCATTAAAAAAACTCCTTTGTGTAAGTGACAATGCTTTTGTAGAATAAACCAATATTTCTTTATCAATATTGATTTCTTTTCGCATTAATTTTTTTCCACCCCTTTTCAGTAAAAACTTTGCGGCATACTCTCCTAGATCTGAAATATGATCAACCGGTACTTCTTTTAAAAAATCTGTTTTATCTTTTCCATCAACACTATAAATTGCAGCTTTAAATTTTAATGTCTCTTCTTTATTAATTGTAGCAAGAGCCGCTACTGGTGAAGAACGATATGTATCCAGAGTTCGAAGAAAATCACGTTCTATTCCAACAAAAATCTCGGTTTCATGATCATTCAGTTCTTTACAAATTGTAAGCATATCACTATCATTTTCCCGTGCTGTTATCACAACAGTTCCTTGTGCCGGTGCAGGAAGAATCCAGTCTAATTTTAAATGATTCTTTGGTAAAAGTTCTAATCTTTTCAGATCAGATTTTAAAAAAATAACTCCATCCCAATCATTATCATCTAGCTTTTGCAATTGTTCTTCAATACTTCCGCTAATTCCTACAACCTTGTGATTAGGATAGCGATACAACCATTGCGATTTACATCGTAAACTTTCAGTTGCTATTGTTGCAACTTTATCGCTAAAAAAATCATCATTATCTTTTAAAACCAATACATCATTATAATCGCCTCTTTTCAAAACGGCAGCCTGAACAATTCCCCCTTTTAAATTTGGCGAAACCTCTTTTAAGGCATGTACAGCAATATCAATTTTTTCATCAAGAAGCGCAGTATCAATATTTTGAGTAAAAATATCATTTTCAGTCAACTCATATTTGGGACTTCCTAAATTAAAATCTCCCAAAGTTTCGATAATCACAATCTCCGTTTCATGCTCAAAGTAATTCAACTGCTTTGCAACGGTATTTGCTTGCCAAAGAGAAAGTTTATTTGGACGTGTACCTATTTTAATAATTCTGCTCATGATCTTGGTTCTTAATAAGAATTGAGATTGCTTAATTTAATTCCGGTAGTAAAGTTACTGTGATTTTTTATAAATACATTATTCAAACCTGTAAGGTTTTAAAACCGTTTGGGTTAAAAATAAAATATTTCTTGTAACGAACTATCCTCAATGAATTCTTTTTGATTAAAAACTCATTTCAACAATCTCTTTTGCAATCTGAGGTGTTATTAATCCTTTTTCACCCAATTTCAACCAGTTTCTTTCTTTAAATTTATCAAAAACTACCTGTGGAGCATGATCAAAATCGGTTGTTATTTCAGATATCTTGGTTTTCATTCCCATTTCTTTAAAGAATTTCTGGGTGCTTTTTATTGCTTCTTTTGCAACTTCATCATTATCACCTTTATGCTTCCAAACTCTTCTGCCATATTGTGCTAATTTTTCTTTTTTAGAATCAAAAAGTTTGAGGTATAGATTTGGACCAATAATTGCGAGAGTTTGTCCGTGATCTATTCCAAAAAGTGACGTTAATTCGTGACCGATCATATGTGTTCCCCAATCGGAAGGAACTCCCTTACTAATCAAACCATTTAATGCCATGGTAGCACACCACATTAAGCTTGAAGCCAAATCATAATCACTAGGATCTTTTATTACATCTGCGCCAATCTCAGTTAAAGTTATTAAGATACTTTCAGCAATTCTATCTTGTAAAGGCGCTTTATTAGGATATGTAACATATTGCTCTAAAACATGTACAAAAGCATCAACTACACCATTTCTAAGCTGGCGTTCAGGTAATGAAGCGACAACACTGGGGTCGAGAATTGAAAATTTTGGATAACAAAACGGACTGCCAAAAGGTCTTTTCTCATTAAGTTCTTTTCTTGAAATTACCGCGCCTGAATTCATTTCAGTTCCAGTTGCAGGTAAAGTAAGAACTGTTCCAAGAGAAATACCTGATTCAATCTTAACATTACCTGTTAAAATGCTCCATTCATCACCTTTAAAAGGAATAGCTACTGATAAAAATTTACTGCCATCAATTACAGATCCACCACCAACAGCAAGGATATAATCAATCTTATTATCCCTTGCCAATTCAACTGCCTTCATCAATGTTGAAAACTGTGGATTAGGTTCAATCCCACCAAATTCTATAATATTATAACCTTCAAGAGCCGTTGTAACTTGTTTATAAATTCCGTTACTCTTTATACTTCCACCGCCATAAGTCAGCAACACTTTTGATTTTTTATCAATATTGTCAGGAAGTTTAGAAATTTCACCTTTTCCAAAAATGAGCTTTACAGGATTATATAATTCAAAATTATCCATTTTATTAAGTTTTTATTTTGTTATAAATTTACAAAACTCGATCATCGTAAGCAAAATTTGTATTAATTTAATATTTTTATAAAATTCATCAATAAATATAATTTATGATGAAAATCATATAATATTTTTAACAATACCACTAATTTTAACCTGTAAAAAAAATAAGAGATGAAGAATTTAGTTTTAGGAAATGAAGCATTGGCTCAAGGAGCTATAGACGCTGGATTATCAGGAGTTTATGCATATCCAGGCACACCATCAACAGAGATAACTGAATATATACAACGATCAAAAACTGCTAAAAGCTTAGGGATTCATTCAACTTGGTCAGTTAATGAAAAAACTGCTATGGAAGCAGCTTTGGGCATGTCTTATACCGGAAAAAGATCTATGGTTGTAATGAAACATGTGGGCTTAAACGTTGCTTCAGATGTTTTTATGAATATGGCAGTTTCCGGAATAAATGGTGGTTTGGTTGTAGTTGTTGCCGATGATCCCTCTATGCATTCTTCTCAAAACGAACAAGATTCCAGATTTTATGGAAAATTTGCCCAAATCCCAATTTTAGAGCCTTCTAATCAGCAAGATGCCTATAATATGATGCATTATGCATTTGACCTATCAGAAGAATTTCAATTACCTATTTTATTAAGAATGGTAACTCGTTTATCACATTCAAGAGCAGGTGTTGTATTTAAAGAAAGAAGAACTCAAAATGGTATGCAATTACCAATTGACACCAAACGCTTTGCACTTATTCCTGCCTTTGCCAGAAAACAATATCAAACATTGGTCAGTAAAAAAGATTTGTTGATTAAGAGTTCGGAATTATCGAAATTCAATAAACTCGAACTGAAAAATTCCAATCTCGGTATCATATGCAGTGGAATTGCCCATAACTACGTAATGGAAAATATTGGGGAAGAGAATAATTATTCTATTCTAAAAATTTCTCAATATCCAATGCCAAAAGATCAGATCAAAGCTTTGTACGATCATTGTAAAATGGTCTTGGTTGTAGAAGAAGGCTATCCATTTATTGAAGAGATCCTACACGATTATTTTGAAGAGAACCCTAAGATAATTGGAAAAATAAGCGGTGATCTTCCTTTTACCGGAGAATTAACACCCAATATAGTTGGTAAAGCTTTGGGTTTAACAAAAGATATTGATGAAGAAATTCCGGATGTAGTTTCTAACAGACCTCCGCAACTTTGTGATGGTTGTGGCCATACCGATATGTTTAACGCCATTAACGAATTAATTCCTGAAATTGGAGATAAAAATGTATTTGGTGATATTGGCTGTTATGCATTGGGCGCTCTTCCTCCTTTGAATACGATCAACACACTAATTGACATGGGAGCCTCTATTACTATGGCAAAAGGTGCTGCAGATGGCGGAATGGAAAATGCCATTGCCATTATTGGTGATTCTACCTTTACACATTCAGGAATGACCGGATTACTTGATGCTGTTTACGAAAATACACCCATAACCGTTATTATTTCTGATAATTCCGCTGTAGCTATGACAGGGGCACAAGACTCTTCTGCTTTGGGCAGAATAAAAAGTATTTGTTTAGGTATAGGCGTTGATCCCAAACATTTTATTACTGTTATTCCCTTAAGAAAAAATCACGATGAAATTGTTGAAGTTTTACGCAAAGAGCTAAATTTTAAAGGGGTTTCAGTAATTCTTGCTCAACGTGCATGCGTTAGAATACCAAGTAATAAAAAAGAAGAGATCAAACAAAAAATTGCTTCCATTAAAAACTAAAAGACAAACCTTTATGAATACAAATATTATAATATCAGGTGTAGGAGGTCAAGGAATTTTGACGATAGCTGCTGTTTTGGATACTGCTGCTTTAAGCGAAAATTTAAATGTAAAACAATCAGAAGTTCACGGAATGAGTCAGCGAGGCGGTGCTGTGCAATCGCATGTTCGGATTTCGGATAAAGAAATATATTCTGATCTGATTCCCAAAGAAAAGGCCGATATGATCTTATCAGTTGAACCGATGGAATTATTGCGTTATTTACCTTATTTAAAGAAAGATGGGTGGTTAATCACCGATTCAAAACCCTTTGAAAATATTTTTGATTATCCAAAAAAAGATGATGTCTACAAACAAATAAAAACACATAAAAACCACATCATTATCAATGCAACTTCCCAGGCAAAAAGAATTGGAAACTCAAAAGCTGCAAATATGGTTTTATTAGGTGCTGCTTCAACTTTACTTCCAATTCCTGAAAAAAGTATGACAGACGCTATAAAAAAATTATTTCAGCGAAAAAGCGAAAAAATTGTTAAGCTCAATTTAGAAGCCTTTGAAAAAGGCAAAGAATTGGCTGAAAATTTTAAGGATTTTGTTTATAGAGAATAATAAATTTCCCCTGGGGCTAGTAAGCTAAAACCTTTTTAATAGCTTCACTTAATATTCTTACTCCTTCTTCAATGCTTTCTTTTGGCATATTTGAAAATGAAAGTCGTAGACAATCATCTTTATTGCCCCTAGGATCAAAAGTTCGACCGGTTACAAAAACCACACCTTCTTTAACACTTTCCTTAAAAATATCTGTAGATTTTATGTTTTCAGGAAGTTTTAACCAAATATAAAAACCACCTTTTGGCTCATTCCAAGAAATTTCTTTAGGCATATATTTTATTAAATTCTCTTGAAGCATTTCTTTACGTTCTGCATATTCTTTACGTAAAAATTCTAAATAAGGTTGTAGTTTACCCTGTTTTATAAATTCATTGGCTAGAATTTGCATAAAGCTTGAAGTACAGGCATCCAATGCTTGTTTTACACTCTCAGCCTTTTCATATATTCCAGGTGATGATAACATATAACCCAATCTAAATCCAGGTCCGAGAATTTTAGAAAACGATCCCGTATAAATAATTTCCACATTTTTAGCCTTATAAGAAATCATTGGTTTTGTTAGGTTTTTTTCATCCTCATTAAAATACAATTCGTTGTAAGCATCATCTTCTAATAATATTATTCCAGTGCCTGATAAAACTTCTAATAAAGCCTTTTTACGTTCAGGCGAATAGATTATTCCTGCCGGATTGTGAAAAGTTGGCGTTACATACAAAAACTTAGGAGTTTGTTTTAAACTTTCAATCTTCTGCTTTAAAGCATCAATATCAATACCATCTTTATCAACAGGAACTCCGTGAATTTCAGCTCCATAAGTTTCAAAAACGGTAAGTGCACCAACAAAGCACGGATTCTCAGTTAAAATAATATCTCCTTTGTTCACAAATTCTTGTGTAATAATGCTGATGGCTTGTAGTGAACCTGTAGTAACCAATGTTTTGTTTTCTGAAACAGGTAGTCCTTTCTTTTTAAGATATTCTTCAATTGATTTAACAAAAGGCGGGTAACCCGAAGTTGGTCCGTATTGAAAGCAGAGTTTTTTTAAATTATCAGGTAAAGTACTATAAATACCGTCAATTTGTTTTAAAGGAAAAATATCATTATTAGGCATGCCACCTGCAAAAGAGATCATACTTTTTCCGGAAGATTGTTTCATTAAAAGTTTAACATCTTCGGCATGCATAGAGTTGACCATATGAGAAAATAAATATTCCATCCTTTTATGTTTGTTTACTTCAAAGTAACAAAATTTATTGCATTATTAACTTGATAAAAATCATAAGATTTCCCGTTTTTTTAATTTTACTTTACATCTTTAAAATAATTGTTCATAAGATGAAAACTAACATATTTGTATTCTTTTTAATATTTTTTAGTCTAACTATATTTTCTCAAAATAAGATTTCAGTTTATTATGGCTTTTCAGATAACGCATTGTTAAGAAATTCAGATCTTGTTGGAGGCCCTGGTTTTGAAGGAAAAGGTGGTAATTTATACGGTTTGGGCTACGAAAAAGAGTTAGTCAAAAACTTTAGTTTAAAAACAGGGTTAGAATATTCTAAAAACAAAATTGAATTAACTCCTAATTTTTATCCTGAAATTGACATGACTCCTAGAGAGGTTGATATTGAAATACTTACTATCCCAATCTATGCAAATTATACTTTTTTAAAATACTTATTTGTAAATGGTGGGGCTTTAATTGATTTTGAATTAAACCGTGAAGAATATGCTTCCACAGATGATCAATCAGGTATTGGTTTTGGAATAGGAATTGGAGGAAAATATGATTTTGATAATCTAACAGTTTTTATCAATCCTTTTTATAGAAGTCATGCAATAATTCCTTTTGAAAAAGAGAATTACAATCAACATTTGAATGAAATAGGATTAATATTTGGCATTGGTTATAACTTTTAATATTAAATATTATGCTTCATAAAAAATTAATTAACCCAAAAAGTATTGTCATTATTGGTGGGTCTGACAATATAAAAAGTCCGGGAGGCAGGGTTTTAAAAAATATCGTTGATCATAATTTCAAGGGAAAGTTATTTGTAGTAAACCCTAAAAAAAATAATGTTCAAGGTATAAAAACCTTTCATGATGTTATTGATATTCCCAATGTAGATCTGGCTATTATAGCAATTGCAGCTAAATTCATCCCGAAAACGGTAAAAATCCTTAGTCAACAAAAAAAAAACCAAAGGTTTTATCATATTCTCAGCAGGATTTAGCGAAAAAGATCTTGAAGGTTCTGTTTTAGAATTTGAAATAGTTGACCTGATAAAAAAAGTTAAAGGCAGTTTATTAGGGCCCAACAATATTGGCTTGATCAACAGTAATTACGCTGGTGTTTTTACTACACCAATTCCCAAACTCAATAAAAATGGAGTTGATTTTATTTCCGGTTCAGGTGCAACAGCAGTATTTATTTTAGAAGCTGCAAAAAGTACTGGATTGACTTTCTCAAGTGTTTATACCGTAGGTAATAGCGCACAGATTGGTGTTGAAGAAGTATTAGAGTTTTTTGATACTACCTACATAGAAGGAGAGAGTTCAAAAGTAAAACTACTTTATATTGAAAGTATTAAAAACCCTGTTAAATTCTTAAAACACACCAGCTCATTAATAAAAAAAGGATGCAAAATTGCAGCCATTAAAGCAGGAAGTTCAGCAGAAGGAAACCGCGCAGCATCATCTCATACAGGTGCTTTAGCGAGTTCGGATGTTTTTGTAGAAACACTCTTTGAAAAAGCCGGAATTATTCGTTGTCACGGAAGAAATGAATTGATAACCGTTGCCGGAATTTTAATGCAAAAAGAAGCCAAAGGAAAAAATATTGCTATCATTACTCATGCCGGAGGGCCAGCTGTGATGCTTACTGATGTTTTATCAAAAAACGGACTTAACATTCCGGTTATTGAAGGTGCACAAAGCAAAGAGCTATTAAAAGAATTATTTAACGGATCATCAGTTGCAAATCCTATTGATTTTTTAGCAACCGGCACTGCTGAGCAATTAGAAACCATAATTGATTATTGTGAAAATAAATTTGACAATATTGATGCCATGGTTATTATTTTTGGCAGTCCCGGGTTAACAACCGTTTATGATGCTTATGCTGTTTTAGACAATAAAATCAAAACCTGTAAAAAGCCTATTTATGCAATTCTTCCTTCAGTAGTAAATGTAAAAAATGAAATTGCAGAATTTATTTCTAAAGAGAATATTGTATTTAATGATGAAGTTTTATTCGGAAATGCCTTGGCAAAAGTATATAATCTACCACCTCCAATTTTTGAAAGGATTGCAAGTAAAGGTACTGATCTTAAAAGCATCAGAAAAATAATCAGAGCTTCTAAAAGTGGCTATCTAAGTCCTGAAAAAGCTGCAAAGCTATTGACATTAACGGGTATTGATTTTGTTAAAGAATACGAAGTGAAAAATGAAC
>JAUWUU010000038.1 GCA_030617765.1 Flavobacteriia bacterium
AAAATGAATGAACCACTCGCAGAAAGAATACGTCCAAAATCATTAGAAGAGTTTATTAGTCAGCAGCACCTTGTGGGAGATAGTGGTGCATTGACAGATCATATCAAAAAAGGTATAATTCCTTCACTAATTTTTTGGGGACCACCCGGGATTGGGAAAACAACTTTGGCAAATATTATCGCTAATGTTTCTACCCGTCCTTTTTATTCACTAAGCGCAATAAATTCAGGTGTTAAAGATATAAGAGATGTTATTGATAAAGCCAAAAGAAGTGGTGGTTTATTTACTACAAAAAATCCAATTTTATTTATAGATGAAATTCACCGATTTAGTAAATCACAACAAGATTCATTATTAGGTGCTGTAGAAAAAGGGTGGATTACATTGATTGGGGCAACAACTGAAAATCCGAGTTTTGAAGTGATTCCTGCTTTACTCTCCCGCTGTCAGGTATATATTTTAAATGAATTTGATAAAGATGACCTAATAAAATTATTAAACAGAGCTCTTAAAGAAGATGTTATAATATCAAAAAAAGATATTACTTTAAAAGAAACAGATGCATTATTACAATTATCGGGAGGTGATGCTCGTAAGTTGCTAAATATATTTGAGTTAATCGTAAATTCTGAAAAAGAGCCTATCATTTTGACCAATGATCTGGTTTTAAAGAAAGTCCAAAAAAATATTGTTCGCTATGATAAAACCGGAGAGCAGCACTACGATATTATTTCTGCTTTTATTAAATCAATACGAGGAAGCGATCCAAATGCTGCTGTTTATTGGTTGGCAAGAATGATAGAGGGCGGAGAAGATGTTAAATTTATAGCCCGCAGAATGTTAATTCTGGCTTCAGAAGATATCGGTAATGCCAATCCAACCGCATTAATTTTAGCCAACAATACATTTCAGGCTGTTTCTATTATAGGAAACCCGGAATCAAGGATTATTTTGAGTCAGTGTGCTATTTATTTAGCGAATTCCGCAAAAAGTAATGCCAGTTATATGGCAATAAAAGAATCACAACAAAAAGTGAAAGAAACAGGTGATTTATCTGTACCGTTACATTTACGCAATGCTCCAACCAAATTAATGAAGGATCTCAATTATGGCAAAGATTATAAATACGCCCATAATCATTCCGATAATTTTGCAGATCAGGAATTTTTACCCGAAGATATTAAAAAAACTAAATTTTATGAACCAGGAAATAATTCTCGTGAAAATAGTTTTAGAGAGATCTTAAAAAAACGTTGGAAAGGGAAGTATGGTTATTAATGATTTCTTTAGAGTGATTCCTAAACTTAGAGATAATTGAATCGTAATCTTTATACAAGTATTAATAATCCAACTAAGCTATCCCAGGAATTGTTTATAAATATCATTACGTTTAAGAAATCGAGCTAAAATTACGGTATCATTTTCTAAATAGAAACCAAGTCGGTAGTTTTTTAATCTAATTCTGTACGCAGATTTATGATTTGATATTTTTTTAACTGATTTAATTTCTTTCAAACTAGTTGAATTTTTTAATTCTAAAATTAATTCTTCAATCTTTTTGATTAAATCTGCATTTTTAATCTTTCTTACATCCTTTGTAATAGCTTTTGTGTAAATAATTTTCATTCATTTAAAGCTTTAAAGAAATCTTCTTCTGAAACTTTGTCATTTTTATCTACTTGTT
The DNA here is from genome assembly GCA_030617765.1 of Flavobacteriia bacterium. Lineage (GTDB taxonomy): Bacteria > Bacteroidota > Bacteroidia > Flavobacteriales > Flavobacteriaceae > Namhaeicola. Next base: position 1,685 of record JAUWUU010000038.1, read on the forward strand.
GCATTAAAGCTAATAAACCAAAATCTTCTTTTTCTTCTTTGGTCATTGAATCAAAACCTTCTTGCTCTTTCCTTCTTACAAACAATTCTATGGCTTTTTCCATTAAAGCCTTTACACTCATATCTTCAAGAGCAGAAATTATTTTTAATTTTTTTAGAACAAATTCATCAATTTCTATTAATTTTTTCATACTATATATTTTTATACAAATATATAAAATATATATTCTATATACAAAGTAAAATTATATTTCCATTTTTGTAGGAATGACATATTCCTTAATTCTCAATTTTATATTCCTTCACTTCAATTTTTCCGTTAATATTGATATCGACCTTTAAATTTCCTGCATCATCAAAATAACCGGTAGTATCCTCAAATTGACCTTGATCATTTTTCCAGGAAACACGGTAAACATTTGGCAATGAAGTTTTTATTAGAGTGGCAATCATTTCGCCTTTTTGGTATGTATCGCCTTTACTTTGATTAATATATGCAACCAAATTATTATTTTGTTCAATTAAAAAGAAAGAAATTTTATCATTCTTATACGATCTTGCTACCGATTTTTTTGTAGGCATTGTCTTTATCGGTTCTAAAACAACAGGAGCCACTAAAACTGTAGGTACAGGCGCTTCATTAGGAATTGCCTTTGGATCTTGTGTTTGAGCTACAACTGCAGGACTGACAACCATTCCCGGATCAAAATTATAATCTAATTTATCAACAGATGCAAAAGCATTTCGCAAAGCTTCATTATAAGATTTTTGATAATCTTTTTCTTTACTTTTTCCTTGAATTGAAGCAAATACAACTTTATTATGACAATCAGTTAATTCAATATTTACTTTTGACGTAAATAAATTAGAGTTATCAATTAATTCAGCGATTACTGCCAAACATGGATTTTTAATCAGGTCAGCTGGATAACCTTCTCCTTCTAAAAGAGTTTCAAATCCATTTTTTGAAAATAAAAATTTTGTAAGAGAGTTTAATCTGTATTTATCTTCTTCCTTAAGAAAATCATATTTTTTTGGAACGATTACATATTTATAGGCATTCAAATTATTTTGTGCAAAATTTATAGAAATATAAAATATTGCAAACAAAGTCAAAAGGAATTTATGAATCATGTTATTGTTTTTTGTAGATTATTCAAAGATAAAATTCATGCCAAACTGAAAAGATTGGTAATTGCTATCTCTAATTGTATACAAATTTAACAAATTATCTGCAGTAGCATAAAAATTAAAATTTTTATAATGAGTTGAAATTCCAAAGCCAATGTTTTTATATGATAATTTATCGTAAGTATATGTTACTTTAGAACTGATATACTTATTAAATTGATGTGAGTAAAAAGCAGTTATTGCCCAAACAATTCTGTCTGGTCTTATAGCTGTATATGTTTGAAGTCCTACTTCGCTTATTAAATATTCCTGACCAGAATAAGCTGTACTGCGAACATCTCTAAAAACATAATTACCACCATCTTGCCTTCTAAGAAACTGATATTTTCCTGATAAATTTACTTTAGGTGAACGATAAGTATTGTAACCGGTTTGTAAGGTATCTATTGGGATTTTTTCTAGATCAATATAATCTCCATTATCAAAAACATCTTCCCAATAACTAATCTCATTTCCTGGAGTTGGATCAAAATAATTATCATTTTGCAAAATAAAATCAGTCTCCATCTGATATGTAGTTACTTTGTTTGTATAACTAACATAGTCAAGATCCAGAAGGCTTCCGGTTATTACAATATCATTATTAAGGTGATATGTAAAACCAAAATCAACTCCTACACCAAGATTACCATTTAAAAAGAATAACCCTTTTAAATAATCAGAAAAACCATAATTTAATCTCGTCCCATCAGGATTTATAAGTCCGGAAGTATTAATTCCTATTTGCATATCATTAAAATCATGATCAAATCTACCTGAATCATTACCTAGAAAATAATAACCATTATTTTTTATTGAATAGATGTTTGTAGCACCGGAAATTAATTTTAATCTTGCACCAATATTTAATCTATCACTCATTTTTTTTGATATCCCAACATGAAAAACACCAATCATATCTGCAATAAAATTTAATCGATCAAAACTTGTCTTTCCGTTATTAACTAATTCTCCATCTTCATAATCCCCTTCAAAAAAGAGTATAGAAATATCTTTAGGGTAGTTTGCATAAGCATCAATTTCCTGATACATACCAAAGCTTAAATAATAGTCGGGATTCCTTAATCTAAACCCAGCATTTAACACTTCTATTTGTTGATTTGCTGAATAATAATCTGAATTATCTAAATTATAACTGTAAACCCTACTCAATATCTCATTAAAACTATCAGTACCAGCTAAGATATTGTTATAGGTCATATCATCATTGGTTGCACCTGCTTGAAAAAATATATTTGATAAAAAAGGTACACCAATATGCTTATTAAAATCTACTTCAGCACCTGGATTTAACATCAAAGTTTGAGGAATCTGATCAAAATCATATAAAATTTGCTTGTTTTGCGCAAATGAATTGTTGAACAAAAAGATAAAAAACAGATATAAATATAATCTATTATCCATGGAGGGAATTTTCAAGCAAAATTTTTATTGAAAAGTAAATATACGCCAAATTTTCATAATCAATAATTTCTAAATTATAAATATTGTTTTAACTCCATTAATTTTGAAATACTTAGCACTTCTTCTTTAGCTATTTCACCATTAAATTTACAAAATATTGCCTGCATTCCTACTGCTTTTGCACCTAAAATATCCGCTTCAAAATTATCTCCTATCATAATACTTTCATTTGGAATAGCTCCTGATAATTCAAGAGCATAATTAAAAATTATTGGATTTGGTTTTTTTGCACCTACCTTATCTGAAGTGATTATATGATCAAAAAAAGGTAAAATTTGAGAATTTTCAATCTTTCTATGTTGTACCTCTTCAAATCCATTGGTAATAATATGCAGTTGATACTTTTTATTCAAATAATCTAATATTTCAAAAGCCCCTTCAAAAAGTGTTTTATTTGTTGGTAAATATTCAATATATTGATCTGATAACAACTCGATTAATTGATCATTAGCTTCATAATTCAATTCTATAAATGTTTCTTTCAATCTATTATGTCGCAAATCACTTTTGGTAACTTTATCATCTCTATACAATTTCCAATACTTATGGTTAATCGGTATATATTTCCTCATAAAATCATCAAAATTAAGATCGATATTATTTTGATTAAAAATATGAGCAAAAGTTTTGTTTGAATTATATTCAAAATCCCATAAAGTATGATCGAGATCAAAAAAGACGTGTTTTATATTCATTTGTGTGTAATTAGTAAAAAGTGTTTTATTTTAGCTTACTAAAATAACAATTTACATATTGTCTAAAGAAAAACTTCATATTTTATTTTTAAACAGTTGGTATCCATCAGATATTTTACCCAACAATGGCGATTTTATACAACGTCATGCTGAAGCTATTGCAACAAAAAACAAAGTCACTGCTATTCATGTTATTACTGATAAATCTTTAAAAAACACTGTTATTTCGGATAAAACCATTAATGGTGTTAGAACAATGATTGCATATATCAAACCAAAAAGAACAAAATTCGGCAAGCTTTATCAGTTTTATAAGAGCTACTTTAAATTAATATCATTAAGTGATAATTATGATATTATTCATGTTAATAGATTATACCCAGCAGGAATCTTAGCAGTTTTATTGAAGTTATTTAATGGGAAGCGCTATCTAATTAGTGAACATTTTACAGGATATTTAAAAACTCAAAACAAAAATATTGGTAAAGCTGAACTATTTTTATCAAAAATAATTGTCAAACAAGCCGATTTTGTTTGTCCGGTTAGTGAAAATTTGAAACAAAATATGCAAATGTTGGGTATGGAAGGAAATTACAAAATCATTCCAAATGTAGTTGACACTAAAATATTTAAACCAAAGAAAAAGAATGAAAAAACATTTACACTTATTCATTTATCCAGTTTAGCTGATAATCACAAAAATATTACGGGTATATTAAATGTAATTAGCAAGTTACAAAATCATATACCCTGCTTTTTATTTTATCTAATTGGTAATAATCCTTTTCAATATCAAAATTTGATCGAATCATTAAAAATTAATCGAAAAAATATCAAATTAATTGATCAAATAAAACATCATGATGTTGCAAAATATTTACAAAAATCAGATGCTTTGATCTTATTTAGTAACTATGAAAATTTACCCTGTGTGATCTTAGAAGCCTTTGCATGCGGCGTAAATGTTATTTCAACTGATGTAGGTGGAATCAGTGAATATTTTCCAAATAATTTTGGTAAATTAATCGATATTAAAAATGAAAACCAATTGATAAATGAGATTTTAAACTTGTACAATATTAATAATCTCCAAAAAAATGAAATGCATCAATATGCTGTAGATCACTTTAGTAAAGAAAAGATAAATGATGATTTTTCTAAACTCTATAAAAGTATCTTAAAAAGAAAACAATGATATTTAATTTTAAGATATTTATATCTGGATTTTTAAACCGAGATGGGTTTCACATTTTATATGCTACAATTTTAGCTAGAATTTTATCATTTTTTGCTTCGTGGATAGCATTACAATTGATTCCAAATTATGAATTAGGTTTGGTTATCTATTCGGTCAATATTATTTCATTGATCATCCCAATAAGTGGCTTTGGTGCTTCTCAGGGTTTATTACGTTACGGTGCTTTGCTTGAAAATGCCGAAGAAAAAAATAATTTATTTACCTATGTACTAAAAAAAGGAAGTATTTTTTCAGTCGTATTAATTGTTATTGTAATTATATTTAGTTCACTATTAACCGATAATTTATCAAAAACGAGACCTTATTTAATTGCAATATCATTTTCAATTATTACCTTATTTTTATTGGAGAGTATCAAAGTTCAATTTAGAATTTTGCATAAGAACAAACTCTTTGCTAAAACCGAAATAACTTTCAATGTTCTTCTTATAGTAATGGTGTTTTTAGGAAGTTATTTTTTTAAAGAAAATGGATATGTTGCAGCATTAATAATAGCACCTCTTTTAACTTTTTTGATCTACTTTCCTAAAATTAAATTTAAGGTTTTAAACTCAAGTACTTTTCAAAATCCTGATCTTGATTTTTGGAAATACAGTTTTTTTTCATCGCTCTCCAATGTAGCATCACAGCTACTTATCGTTTTGGATATTGTATTGATAGGTAATATTTTAAAAGATCCGGAAATGATTACAGTTTACAAATATGTTTCTCTTATCCCATTTAGTATTCTATTTTTACCAAGAGTATTATTGACAACTGATTTTGTTACACTTACTAAAAACCATACTGATAAAACTTTCGTAAATAATTATATAAAAAATTATTTATACTTATTCCTATCTTTAAGTATTTTTATTGTTTTGTTTTCCTTTTTATTTTCCGAATTTATTTTAGGATTTTTTGGAGAAGAGTTCAAACAATACACCATCACTTTTAAAGTATTAATTATTGGAATTACAGCAATATTAATTTTAAGAGGACTATACGGGAATCTATTATCGGCAATTGGAAAAGCTTATATAAATTACTGGATCTCATTTATTGCAATAATCATCAACCTGATATCAAATTATATCTTAATCCCTAAATATGGAATTTTGGGTGCTGCAATTACGTCAACAACTATTATGTGGGTAACTTCAATCTTATCAGTTTTGTTCTTTTATAACTTTCAAAAAAAGATCTAAATAAAAATTAAAGCCTAGGACTAAATATTAGATCAACTTTAACCGCTTTTGTTTAAAATGGTAATAGGTTTCTAAGACAGCACCAAAACTTTTATAAAATGAAGCGATCTCAGGGATCAATGATCCTTCAAAATCAAAAATTAAATTTGAGTTTGAGTTTTGTTCGATTACATGATCGATAAGATAAGACATTGCCTGTTTGTTTCTGCCTTCCGCATTTATTGCTGAAAATAAATAGGTAATTCTATTGTTATCATATAAAAAAACAACACCTCCGATTAGATCATTTTTCTCATTTTTAATTTCCAAAATCTTAGCGCTCTTTTGGTCTCTCAGATTATCGATTAACTTATCTAATATTTTAAAATCAAATTTAGAATCTCCCAATTCCGCTCCTTTATTGATCTTGAATAAATGAATTAAATTTTGTAAATCTTCAGTTTCTGCAATTCTTAAATTAGCTTTTCTGGCTTGATTGATCCTCCTTTTTCTGTTTTTTGAAAAATTTTTACGAAGCAATTCATAATCTGTATTCAACCTTAAGATAAAATTATCTCTCTTTTCCAGTTTTTTATGATTGAATTCATTAAATGAATTAAAAAAATAATCTACCAAAACAAACTTTTTTGGAATTTTTGAAATAAAATGAAAAATCAAATTTTCGTCAATCTCTATTTCAGAAAAAATACCCAATTGCTGTGCCCAAGCTGGTAAATAAATATAATTTAAACCGTATTTTTTTCTTTTGGGCAACGGCATTACTGCAGTATAATCGTCCAAAATCAATACATCCCAATCATCAGCTACTAAATCTAAGTACCAACTGTATGCATAAATTCTAGAATTTATTGAATTGTCAATACAAGCATTGTACTTTTCAATATTTATTTTTGTTCTTGGAAGATATTTTATGAGCATCCCTGATTAGTGTTGACCGGATTTTATTAATTTCTAACTGATTTTTAAACCCCTCCGTCCTACGAATACCTCCTCTTAGAAGGTGAGGTTTCATATTTTGCACAACGTGATTTACAAAGATGAAATCAATAGACTTTAGGACAATCGACTTTTTGACTACTTTTGCAATTTACTTCTCACTTCTCCATCTCACTTAATCTTTTGATCATCTCTTCAAATTTTTCACTCCACCCTTTCCATCTTCCATAACCACTAACAGACTCATTATGAAATACTGTTATAAATGTTCCGTTAACTTTTTTTACTTCATCAGCTAACCTGTAAATAACATCAAATGATCTTTTTGTAGATAGATTTAGATAATCTTTTAAAGTTCCATCCATTACAGCAAATGGCATGATTTTTAAAGGCGTTTGTATTTCAAAATCCAGATCATAAAAATAAAATGGTGTACAGGTTCCTGCTCTAAACCCATAATGTTGCGCATAGCCCATAGTATAATCTTCTTTAAACTCTAAATCGACTAAATATTGATATGTTTCGGGCAATTCCGTCCGCAAATAATGTTGACGGGTTTTAGTGATAGGAAAATTAACAATATCTTCCAATCTTTTTTTCTCCTTCTTCAATTTTAACTCATTTTTCATTGTAAAATACGAAGGATGTAATCCCACTTTTGCAAAATCAGCGATGTCTTTTATCAGTAATTTATACTTTGCATTATTTACTGATACATTTTTATCATAAGTGGTATATTCACTTAGTAAAAAAAAGAAAATAGTTTTGACATTATTTTTTTCTTTTAAACGGATTATTCTTTTATAAATATCAAAAGGATCTCTTTTAAAATTAAAGATCACTAAATATCTGTCAATAATATTTTGAATTTGAAAACGAAAAAGATCATTGATCGTTCCACCAATTAATCTGATAATACCTTTGTATTTAAAATTGTAAGCAATATCAACATCAATAGTTGAAATAAACTTAAATTCCCTTTTTTCAAATTCACAATCCGGAAATTTTTGCGACAGTATTTCTTTTAATTTATAGGCCCATATATCTACTATGGGTATATCTAAAAATTTATTTTGATATGCAAGACTTTCTTCAGCTGGATACCTTTCAAACTCATCTTTAACATGAGGCAAATATTCTTCATATCTACTCAATAAATAAAAACTGGCAGCAAAAAGATCAAAAGGTACAGGAGACTTTGAATTAACTTGAAAAAAACAAGGCACATCATCCCATAAAGTAATATGAAAATCGAGATAATCTATTCCCTGCTCAAATAATAGATCAGTACTACACACAAAAAGTTCGTTACCCAAAGCTTGTTTTGTATATGATAATTTCATTCCCTCATGGGCAATAAATGTCTCAATCTTTGTAGTAAAATCAACTTTTACACCTAAAATACGTGTAAAAACATGTTTAAAAGTGTAGGTTAATCTCGGTGTTATTATATGAGCATATACTAACAGCATCTCAATTATTTTTATGAAATCAAATGTAACCTTTCTAATTGGTATTAAAAAACTTACAATAAATTTTCATCAGCAAAACTTGTGTATTTTTTTTCGGTAATAATTAAATGATCCAGCACTTTAATATCTAATATATCACCTGCATTTTTTATTTTTTTTGTAAGATTAATATCTGATGTACTCGGCTTAACAGTTCCCGATGGATGGTTATGACAAAGAATTATTCCTGTAGCCGAGAGTTCCACAGCTTTTTTAAATACAATTCTTGAATCAACTAAAGTACCTGTTAACCCTCCTTTACTCAAAATAGATTTATGTAGTATTCTATTTGAATTATTTAAAAATATTATCCAAAACTCTTCATGTTGCAACGTTCCTATTATGGGTTGCATCACTTCAAAAACATCATTACTACTTGTAATTTTTGTTTTTTCAAGTGCTTTTTCTAGACGCCGTCGTAAACCCAATTCTAAAGCAGTAATAATTGTAATAGCTTTTGCTTCACCAATACCCTTAAATTTTGTTAGATCATTAACAGTTAATCTTCCTAATTCATTTAAATTATTATCTACTGAGATTAGTATTCTTTTTGACAATGCAACTGCATTTTCTTCCTTATTTCCTGTTCCTATTAAAATAGCAATCAATTCGGCATTTGACAAAGCAAATTTTCCTTTGTTCAACAATTTTTCCCGAGGACGGTCGTCTTCCTTCCAGTTTTTAATTGTCAAGGTTTTTAGACTTGATTTCATCTGTTTCTAATTATTGATTTTTTATCGGTCATACTCGTCTGCCGCGAGACAGGTGTAATTTTCAAATAATAATTTCCGTGTATGACTATAATTTTAGTCATGAATGTTTCATTATTATTTTTTTAAAGATATAAAAGAAAAATAATACATTTGTATAGATTAAACTATTTCATAAAAATTAAATTATGAACATTATTATTGCCGGCGCCGGTGAAGTTGGATTTCATCTTGCAAAATTACTTTCTTACGAATCACATAGTATCACTTTAATCGACAAAGATAAAGATCGATTAATTTATGCTGATACCAGATTAGATATAAAAACACTACAAGATGATGCCACATCAATTAAAGCATTGAAAGAAGTCAACATAGAAAATACTGATCTATTTATCGCTGTTACTTCTTCTGAAACTACCAATATCACACTTTGCGTTTTATCAAAAAGATTAGGAGCCAAAAAAACCATCGCCAGAATAAGGAATAGTGAATTTACGAAGAATAAAGATGAAATAAATTTTAAAGAACTAGGTATTGACGAGCTAATTTCTACAGAAGAATTAGCAACCAATGAAATAAAATTATTGTTGGAAAAAGCGGCTTTTCACGATACTCATGAATTTGAAAATGGTGCTTTGATTATGGTAGGTATAATAATGTCACAATCAGCGCCAATTCTTGGTTTAACTGTTAAAAAAGCCGCTGCTACCTTTACTGATATTCATTTTATCCCGGTAGCCATTCAACACAATAAATCTCAACAAACAATAATTCCCAGAGGTGATACAGTTTTTGAAGCAAAAGATCAGGTTTATTTTATCACGACTCCTGAAGGTGTTGACGAAATTCAAAAACTATCAGGAACTTCAAGTAAACCCATTAAAAATGTAATGATTGCAGGTGGCAGCGAAATAGGAAAACGAACTGCTATTGAACTTTGTGATAAGAATTTACATGTGAAACTTATTGAATATAATAAGGCAAAAGCAATTGAATTGGCAGAACAATTACCCAATGCTTTAGTTATTTATGGAGATTGTAGAGATGTTGAACTCTTGATTGATGAAAATGTAGATGAGATGGATGCTTTTATTGCTGTTACCGGCCGATCTGAAACCAATATTATGTCATGTTTAGTCGCCAAATCAAAAGGTGTAAAACGCACCATAGCCATGGTTCAAAATATTGATTATTTTAAACTGTCAAAAAGTATTGGTATTGATACTTTGATCAATAAAAAGTTATTAGCTGCCAATAGTATTTTTAGATACATTAGAAGAGGTGAAGTACTGGAAATGACAATCTTAAACAATGTAAATGCCGAAATTTTAGAATTTAAGGCTCATGAAAATTCAAAGATTACTAAAAATATAATCTCTGATCTTAATTTTCCAAGAAATGCAATAATTGGCGGTATTATTAGAGGTAAAGAAGGTCTTATCCCTTTAGGTGATTTTCAAATTCAAAAAGATGACAAAGTTGTTGTTTGTTGTCTGCCAGATACAATTTCTAAAGTAGAAAAATACTTTAATTAATTATTTAAAACTAACTCTATTTTTCTAAAAAATGAAAAAGATCAACATCAAAATCATTTTACAAATGATGGGTTTCTTACTCATCTTTAACGGTGGATTTATGCTTGTTTCTGCTTTAGTAAGTTGGATTTATGATGATGGTGCTCTACAAGGAATATTATTTGCAGGATTTTTATCAATTATTGTTGGTGGTTTATTTCAATTTGCTACAAAGGGTTTTAAAAAACAGATCAAGAAAAGAGAGGGTTATTTAGTAGTAACACTTGGCTGGATAATCATGTCATTATCAGGTACCTTACCTTATATTTTTACAGGATCTATTCCTTCTTTTACAAATGCATTTTTTGAAACTATGTCTGGATATACAACAACCGGTGCATCCATATTAAATGATATAGAAAGTATGCCAGCCAGTATACTATTTTGGCGAAGTACTACACATTGGATTGGTGGTATGGGAATTATAGTTTTAACTATTGCCATTTTGCCATTATTGGGAATTGGTGGTATGCAATTATTTGCTGCTGAAGCTCCCGGCCCTTCTGCTGATAAGTTACACCCAAGAATTACAGATACTGCTAAGCGTTTATGGTTAATATATTTTACTTTGACATTTATTGAAGCATTGCTTTTAAAATTTGCCGGCATGAGCTATTTTGATGCATTAAATCATGCCATGAGCACATTATCTACAGGTGGTTTTTCTACTAAAAATGCAAGTATTTCTTATTGGAATAATCAACCTGTTATACAATATATCATTATACTTTTTATGTTTATTGCGGGTACAAATTTTGTGTTGAGTTATTATGTTGCCAAAGGAAAGTTTAAGAAACTTTTTCATGACGATGAGTTTAAATATTACTTTTTTGGTGTCATTAGTGTAACACTTCTCACTACGATTATTGTTTATTTTTATGCTGATGTTTCTAACGAAGCTACAGAAATTCAAAAAATTGCGCACCCCATGGTTCTAGGTGAATGGGAGAGTACGTATAGACATGCCTTATTTCAGGTTATTGCGGTAGTTACAACAACAGGTTTTGTTTCAGCAGATTTCACGATCTGGTCACCATTTTTAACAGTTGTCTTCTTTTTAATTATGTTTTCAGGAGCCTCTGCAGGTTCAACCGCCGGTGGAGTTAAGATTGTAAGACAGATCATCATGATCAAAAACGGGTTTTTAGAATTTAAACGAACTCTGCATCCCAATGCAATCATCCCAGTAAGATATAACGGAAAAGCAGTTGATAGAGGAATTGTTTTTAATATCATGGCTTTCTTTATTTTTTATCTTATGATCTTTGCATTAGGAAGCTTGGTATTTAGTTTTTTAGGACTTGATTTTCTTACTTCAGTAGGAGCTTCAGCTTCATCATTAGGAAATGTAGGGCCGGCATTTGGCACTTTGAGTCCGGTGAATAATTATGATAGTTTGCCTGATTTTGGTAAATGGTGGTCGGCATTTTTAATGCTCTTAGGAAGATTAGAACTTTTTACAGTACTGATAATTTTAACACCTTATTTTTGGAAGAATAATTAAACTTTAAAAATGAGTTTTACAAATTAAACTCATTTTACTTCACATCACAAAATCAAGGAAATTCTGTAACTTGCAATCACAATAATCTAATACAAATTAATGAAAAGAGTAAAACCATATATTCCAAATAATAAAATACGTATTGTAACTGCTGCCTCACTTTTTGATGGGCATGATGCTTCAATTAATGTAATGCGAAGGATAATTCAATCTACAGGTGTTGAAGTTATCCATTTGGGTCATGACAGGAGTGTAGAAGAAATTGTGAACACTGCTATACAGGAAGATGTTGATGCCATTGCCCTGACTTCTTACCAAGGTGGTCATAACGAGTTTTTTAAATATATGTACGACCTTTTGCAGGAAAAAAGTGCTCCACAGATCAAAATCTTTGGTGGTGGTGGCGGTGTAATTTTACCGGAAGAGATCAAAGATCTTATGGATTATGGTATCACCAGGATTTATTCTCCAGATGATGGAAGAAGGATGGGGTTACAAGGTATGATCAATGATATGGTTGCACAATGTGATAGCCCTACTCCAACTATAAACCCATCTATAACCCTTCCTAAAGATAATAGAATACAAGATGCTTTAAAAAATAAAGATATCAATATCATAGCAAGATTAATTTCTATTGCAGAAAACAAACCTGAAAATTTCAAAGAAATTTTTAAGCGCTTTCCCACTTCGGGGAAAACGAAAAGAGGAACTTGCCCTGTCCTAGGGATAACCGGAACAGGAGGCGCTGGAAAATCTTCTTTGGTTGATGAATTGGTTCGTAGATATTTAACTGATTTTACTGATAAAACTATCGCAATCGTATCCGTTGATCCAACAAAAAGAAAAACCGGAGGTGCTCTTTTGGGAGATAGGATCAGAATGAATTCTATCAATAATAGCAGAGTTTATATGCGCTCACTAGCTACACGACAATCTAATTTGGCATTGTCAAAACACGTAAGTGATGCTTTAGATATTTTAAAATCTGCTCAATTCGATCTGATTATTTTAGAAACTTCGGGTATTGGGCAATCTGATACTGAAATTTTAGATTTTTCAGATGTTTCACTTTACGTTATGACTCCAGAGTACGGTGCAGCAACACAGCTAGAAAAAATAGATATGTTAGATTTTGCTGATATCATTGCACTGAATAAATTTGATAAAAGAGGCGCTCTTGATGCATTGCGAGATGTAAAAAAACAATACCAACGCAATCATAATCTATGGGAAGAAAAAATTGATGACATGCCGGTTTACGGAACTATTGCCTCACAATTTAATGACCCCGGAACCAATAACTTATATCGATTTATCATACAAAAATTAAATGATAAAACAGATTTTAGCTTCAAAAGCTCATTTGAAATTTCTACTGCTATGAGTGAAAAGCAGTATATCATACCTCCAAACAGAACCCGATATTTATCTGAAATCACTGAAAATAACCACGCTTATGATCAAAGGGCAAAAAAACAAAGTGAAATCGCTCAAAAATTATATAGCATATTCAAAACTATAGAATCCATAACTGGAAAAGATATTGCTATTTTTGAAAATGGAATCGACACTAAAAATATTGAAAATTTATCTGACAAAAAAGATCTGATCGATCAACTTATAGCTGAATTTACAAGAATTAAGTTAGATCTTGATCCACATAATTGGGAAATAATTTTAAATTTTAAAAATAAACAACAACTTTATAAAAATAAAGTATACAGTTTTAAAGTCCGCGATAAAGAAATACATATTAAAACCCATACCCAATCATTATCTCATCTTCAAATTCCAAAAATTGTTTTACCAAAATATCAAGCTTGGGGAGATCTTTTACAATGGAATTTGCAAGAAAACGTACCCGGAGAATTTCCTTTTACAGCAGGAATTTATCCTTTTAAAAGAACCGAAGAAGACCCTACTAGGATGTTTGCAGGTGAAGGTGGACCTGAAAGAACCAACAGAAGGTTTCATTATGTAAGTAAAGATTCATTAGCAAAACGACTTTCAACAGCTTTTGACAGTGTAACTCTGTATGGAAATGACCCTGATCCAAGGCCTGATATTTACGGAAAAGTCGGCAATTCAGGTGTTTCAATTTGTTGCTTGGATGATGCTAAAAAGCTGTATTCAGGGTTTGACCTGACCAACCCTTTTACTTCTGTTTCTATGACCATCAATGGTCCGGCACCAATGATGTTAGGGTTTTTCTTAAATACTGCTATCGATCAAGCATGTGAAAAATATATTAAGGAAAATCAATTAGAAGATGAAATCACAAAAAAGATCGAAGCGATCTACAAAGAAAAAGGTGTAGAACGTCCTGGTTATCAGGGTGACTTACCTGAAGGAAACAATGGATTAGGATTGATGCTATTAGGGGTTACAGGAGATCAAATTTTACCAATTGATATTTATAAAAGAATTAAATTTGAAGCCATAGCCAAAGTTCGGGGCACTATACAAGCTGATATTTTAAAAGAAGATCAAGCACAAAATACTTGTATCTTTTCAACAGAATTTGCCTTAAAATTAATGGGGGATGTACAAGAATATTTTATCAACAATAATATTCGTAATTTTTATTCAGTATCAATCTCGGGTTATCATATAGCCGAAGCTGGTGCAAATCCTATTTCGCAATTGGCATTTACTTTGTCCAATGGTTTCACCTATGTGGAATACTATTTAAGCAGAGGCATGGACATAAATAAATTCGGTCCAAACCTATCCTTCTTCTTCTCTAACGGTATCGATCCAGAATATGCAGTTATTGGTAGAGTTGCTCGTAAAATATGGGCAAAAGCCATGAAATTAAAATATGGTGCCAATGAAAGGTCTCAAATGTTAAAATACCATATCCAAACATCCGGAAGAAGTCTTCATGCCCAAGAAATCGATTTTAATGACATAAGAACAACATTGCAAGCGCTTTATGCCATTTATGACAATTGCAACTCATTACACACCAATGCTTATGATGAAGCTATCACTACACCAACCGAAGAATCAGTAAGAAGAGCTATGGCTATACAGCTGATCATCAATAAAGAACTTGGATTGACAAAAAATGAAAATCCTTTACAAGGTGCTTTTATTATTGAAGAATTAACTGATCTTGTTGAAGAAGCGGTCTATGTAGAATTTGATCGAATTACTGAAAGAGGTGGTGTGCTAGGCGCAATGGAAACAATGTACCAACGTTCAAAAATACAGGAGGAAAGTTTGTATTACGAAGAATTAAAACACACCGGTAAATATGAGATCATTGGTGTAAATACTTTTTTGAGTAGTAAAGGATCACCTACAGTTTTACCACAAGAAATTATTAGAGCAACTGAAAAAGAAAAGCAACACCAAATTGAAGTTGTTGAAAATTTAATCAAATCCAATAAAAAAGAAGCTGAGTATCAAATTAGTATATTGAAGCAAAAAGCTATTAATAATGAAAATATTTTTGATCAATTAATTGAAGTTTCTAAAATTTGTACAATTGGGCAGCTAACTTCTGCATTATTTGAAGTCGGTGGTCAATATAGAAGAAACATGTAAGCAGACTCTT
>JAUWUU010000161.1 GCA_030617765.1 Flavobacteriia bacterium
TAGGTCGTATTCTTCAAATTTAACTTCTTGAGCAGAAGCTACAATACCAGCTAAAGCAAAAGAAATTAGTAATAATAAGTTTTTTTTCATTTGTAAATTTTTATTGGTTATCTGTTTGATTATTGCGAAAATACTAAAATATTAATATTTTTTTTATTTTAATAGAAAGATTAGTTTTACTTTTATTTTAATGGAATATTTGCTTATATCTCCTTATGCCTAACCGGTATTTCATTTTTCCCTTTTGATAAAAATACAAAATCGATTTTATGAGATCCACGAACTCAAGAATAAAAGGTATTAAACCTCAGGCAAGCCCTGAACCCAATAATAGGAATCGACCCAAAGGTTGAGGTATTAACCCAAGACCCCGCTAGATACTGAAACAAGTTCAGCACAGGCAGCGGGATTAGCCTGCCACGCCGGCAAGGCGGGTTCAACTAGTTATTTTGAATTCACCTTTTGGACTTTTCAAAATAGAGTTTCACTAATAAATAATTGAAATGAGTGAGTAATCAAACCCGCCTCTCCGGCAAGGCAAGAAAATCAAGGTTTACAAAATTAAAAAACATTCAAATATGCTCATTTTTACCAAAAGAATTCCAGGCTTTTTTACCATCATCTAATAAAATTGCTGCTTTATTTAAAAGTTCAATAAACATTAATTCATCGAGTTCTTCCAGACTTTTCACTTGTAGGGATCGCACTTGTTTTCGATTGTTGTCATTTTTTAGTTGAGGAAATTCTTCTTGCAAAAAAACACCTTGAACAAAAGCAACATCAACATAGTTAGTTCCTTTTAGAATATTTAAATAACATATAGGCTTTTTGTGGTGATGATAAAACGGAATATTATAATTAATCTTTTCCTCTACCTCAGGCAAAACTCTAAAGATTAAACTTCTCACATATAACATTATTGATTGATACGGCTCGGTTTGATCTATTAGATAATGCTCAACCGGATTCATTTAATCTCACCTTCTCTATTGGCCAAACCTACAGAAAAAGCAGGTAAACAAATAGCAATATATTCGCAAACTTCATCAAAAGGGTTTGAATATTGTACACGAGTATTTTTAATTATTCTAATTGACTCACCTTCTTTTAAAATAACTATTTCACCTTCAATATTTATTTGCTTTTTGCCTTTTAAAACAAATGAGAATTCATCAAAATCAGGAGTTTGGAATGGTTCACTCCAACCGGGTGGAGCAATCATCTTGGCTATACTTATATCTGAATTATCATTGGTATGGCCAAAATGTTCTTTCATTATTTTACCATCTGTGGTTGGAATCACAAAGGGATTTGATTGCTTTATATATTTAATATTTTTACTCAAACCAAATAGTTATATATTTAATACTTGCTAAATCAGGTATTTGATCTTTGCTTATTTTATTCAAATCAAATTCGTCTAAACCTAAATCTTTTTTATCTAAAGCAAATGTACCGTTTAACTCATCAATATAAACAATTGCAGTCGTAAAGGTTGGATCAATTTTATTGATTGAATAATGAGCTGTGATATCACTATAAGTTGAAACGGTTGAAACTCCACTTTCGGTTTTATACAGAGGCGAATAAATCTGAACCCGCTCAACAAAACTTATTGTATCTCTTGGAAACTTTGGAAAAATTGAGAGCAAATGCTTTCCTCCTTTCTTATAAATTGCATATTCATTAACAAAATCTTCCCCTTCAGGAATTTTTACAATAGAATCATTTTTATAGATTTTTTCCAAATCTTGTTCTGTTGTAGTTTTTGTTATTTCTCCTACCGCTCCTTTTTTAATTAAACTAAAATTTTGTTTATTGCATTGTAAAAATGTGAAGGCAATAATTATATACAGTATTTTTTTCATTTGTTAATTCTTTTTTTATCTTATTACTTTATTTAATAAACCAAACATTCCTCTAATAAATGTGGCACTGGTAACAACTTTCATTATTGGTTTTAATAAATCTTTTTTTGTAGGGCTTTTACGTTTAGTTTTAGTTTTTTTTACCTCATCTTCAATACCTTCAATTTTAGTATTAAGCATTTCATAAGCACTATCTCTATCGACTATTTCATTGTACTTTTTTGAAATTTTTGATTTACTAATTACTTCATTAATTTCATTTTCCTCTAAAATATCCATTCTACTCATAGGCGCACGTAGCATAGTTCTGGCGAGAGGTGTTGGGATTCCTTTTTCATTTAAAGCTGACACCAAAGCTTCACCTATTCCCAATTGAGTTAAAACTTCTGCAGTATCATAATAATCTGAATCGAGATAATTTTCAGCAGCTAATTTAATGGCTTTTCTGTCTTTTGCAGTGAAAGCCCTAAGTGCATGTTGAACTTTTAAACCTAATTGAGACAATATATCTGAAGGTATATCTTTTGGGTTTTGTGTTACAAAATAGATTCCAACTCCTTTTGAGCGGATCAATTTTACAGTACTTTCTAGTTGATCTAATAATGTTTTGGAAGCATTTTCAAAAACCAAATGCGCTTCATCGATAAACAAAACCAGCTCAGGTCTGTCACTATCTCCTAATTCAGGAAAAGTATTGTAGATCTCAGCCAATAATTGCATCATAAAAGTTGAAAATAATTTCGGTTTATCTTGAATATCAGTCAATCGTAAAACAGAGATCATCCCCCTTCCATCTTCATCAATTCTAACCAGGTCATTTACTTCAAATGAACGTTCACCAAAAAACAAATCCCCTCCCTGCTGTTCTAATTCAACTATTTTACGCAGAATTGATCCTGTTGAAGCAGTTGAAATTCTTCCATAGCTACTTTCAAACTCTTTTTTGCCCTCCTGAGTGGCAAATTGCAATACTTTTTTAAAATCTTTTAGATCGAGTAAAGGCAAGCTATGATCGTCGCAATATTGAAAAACAATGGCAACAATTCCGCTTTGCACATCAGTTAGATCAAGAATTCTAGAAAGAAGTGTAGGTCCAAATTCAGAAACAGTTGCGCGTAATCGAGTACCATTCTGTTCAGAAATAGTTAAAATTTCTATCGGAAATTTTTTAGGAGAATAAGGTAATCCTATCTTTTGATGACGATTTGTGATATGCTTATTCTCTTCGCCGGGTTGTGCCAAACCACTCAGATCTCCTTTAACATCCATTAATAATACAGGAATTCCTTTTTCAGACAAATTTTCGGCAAAAACCTGTAGCGTTTTTGTCTTACCCGTTCCTGTAGCTCCGGCTATCAATCCGTGTCGGTTAATAGTCTTTAAAGGAATTTTTACATAGGTATCACTAAGCGTAACCTCCCCTAACATTGCACCACCCAAAATAATTGATTCTCCTTTGGTTTGGTAACCTGTTTTTATTAAATTTATAAACTCTTGATCATTTGGCATCCTTACAAATTTTTTATAAAAATAGTTTAAATGATTGAAAGCTGAAAATATAAAGCTTTTAAATATATTTGCACTTCTAAAATTACAAATTGATTAAAAAAACACAAAAATTAATTAACGAAGGTAAAATGCTTCCCTTAATGGAAGAATTCTATACCATTCAAGGCGAAGGTTTTCATACGGGAAAAGCAGCTTATTTTATACGTATTGGAGGTTGTGATGTTGGCTGTCACTGGTGTGATGTAAAAGAGAGTTGGAATGCTGATCTGCATCCTGCTACACTTACAGATTTAATCGTTAAAAACGCTGTTAAATACGCTAAAACAGTTGTAGTAACCGGTGGTGAACCATTGACATGGAATATGAATTATTTAACTCAAAACCTTCAAAGAAAAGAATTAAAAACACATATTGAAACTTCAGGCGCTTATCCGTTAACAGGAAATTGGGACTGGATTTGTTTATCACCAAAAAAAACAAAATTACCTTTAATCCCAATTTACAAACTTGCAAATGAGCTTAAAATAATCATCAATAACAAACATGATTTTATTTTTGCCGAAGAACAAGCAAAAATGGTAAATGAACAATGTGAATTATTCCTGCAACCCGAATGGAGTAAAAAAGATTTAATGACACCGTTAATAGTTGATTATGTCATGCAAAATCC
>JAUWUU010000104.1 GCA_030617765.1 Flavobacteriia bacterium
CCCAAACCCTGTTGCTAATAAATTAACAATTAACTCAGAAATTCGAATAATAAAAGTTGAAATATTTACACTTTTAGGTCAGAGAGTAAAAATTGTTAATAAAAATTTTAGATTGATCAATCTTGAATATTTATCAAAAGGAATTTATATGATTAAGATATTTTCCGAAAAGGGCATAACAGTTAGGAAATTGATCAAAAAATGATTGTTATTTTGGACATTAAATAAGCTTTCATAGATCTAAAAAGAATAATGATCAAGGATTAATGGTTTTTGATTTGGGAAGTTTCTAAAATCTGTGTTCCTTGTTCTTAGATCAAAAAATATTTTTTCTTCTAATCAAAAATCTATAACAAAGCCTTAGAATTAATAAAATTCTAAGGCTTTTCATATTTTAAGAATAAAAATTTCTAAATACTTTTTAAACATTTACATCTTAAAAGTAATTACCGGTCTCAATGCATGATTTGCTAATTCTCTACCAATACTTCCGTTGAATAATTGAGATAAACCACTACGTCCATGCGTATTAAGTGCAATAAGATCGGCTTTTATATCTCTGCTATAGCTCAATATACCTTTTTCAATAGAAATATCATTATAAATGGCTTTGGTATAATCTTTTATATCAAAATCACCTATAAATTTATTCATTTTCTTTTCAATATTTTTTGTAGTATCAAAATTATGAATTGTATTTACGTATAAAAAGTGCATTTTTGAATCAAATATTTTGGCAAAATCAACTACATTTTGGAATACCTTTTTACTTTCCTTTTTAAAATCAGAAGCAAAAACAATATCTTTAGGATCAAATTTATCAGTTCCTTTTTTTATTACCAATACCGGCACTTCTGACCTTCTAACAACCTTTTCGGTATTTGAACCGATAAACATTTCTTGTAAACCACTGGCACCACGTGACCCCATTACAATCAGATCAATTTTGTTTTTTTTGCTTTCTTCAATAATACCAGCAAAAGCCATATGAAATTGAACAGATTCTACTACTTTAATTCCTTTAAAAAATGGAAGTTTTACAAAACTAGCAAATTTTTCATGTGCTTGTTTCATATAAAACAAGGCTTGCGGACCTTTATTTAACCCACCTAATTCAGATGGATCAATAATGTTTACCGGCAATTCCAGCATGTGTAACAAATAAATTTCACTACCCTTTTTTTTAGCAATACTAGCGGCTACTCTAGCTGCGCTTTCTGCTTCTTTCGAAAAATCAACTGGGACTAATATTCGTTTCATAATTATTTTTATAAAGATTCGTAAGTTAAATATAAGAAATTTGCAGATATAAAAGCATGATTTTTGTCAAAAATAAAATGAATTACTATATTTGCACCGAAATTTATGATGTTAAGAGCTTGGAGGGGACAAAAAGTCCCCTCTTTTTATACAGTTAAAATGAATCGAGAACATGTTTTAAAATTAGTTGACGAGGCTATTGCTGATAATGAGGCCTTATTTTTAATTGATTTTAGTATAAATAACAATAGTATAATTAAGGTTATTGTTGATAGTGACAATGGGGTATCTTTAAAAGAATGTATTAGGATAAGCCGGCATATTGAACACAATCTCGACAGGGAAAATGAAGATTTCTCACTAGAAGTAACCTCGCCTGATATTTCTGATGATTTAGTAAATGTTCGTCAATATAAAAAGAACATGGACAGAATCATGGTAATTAAAACCGAAAATGGTGATTTTGAAGGCAAATTGGTTGAAGCTAATCATAAAAATATTACCTTACACTGGAAAGCAAGAGAGCAAAAACCTATAGGTAAAGGAAAAATAACAGTGGAAAAAGAAGCTATAATTCCACTAAAAGATATAAGAAAAGCAAAAGTTAAAATTATTATTTAATAATAGAATGGAAAACATTGCATTAATTGAATCATTTTCTGAATTTAAAGATGATAAAAATATAGATAGAGTAACGCTGATGGCGATACTAGAAGAAGTTTTTAGAACTGCATTAAAAAGACAATACGGTTCTGATGACAATTTTGATATTATCATTAATCCGGATAAAGGTGATTTAGAGATTTGGAGAAATAGAGTAATTGTAGAAGATGGTGAAGTTGAAGACGAGAATGAAGAGATATCTCTTTCAGATGCCATAAAAATTGAGCCTGATTTTGAAGTAGGTGAAGATGTCTCGGAAGAAGTTAAATTAGCCCATTTAGGGAGAAGAGCTATTTTAGCCCTTCGTCAAAATTTAATTTCTAAAATTCATGAACACGACAATACAAATACCTATAAACAATACAAAGAATTAGAAGGTGAATTGTATAATGCTGAAGTGCACCATGTTAGACACAATGCAGTAATTTTATTAGATGATAACGGTGTTGAATTGGTCTTACCTAAAAGTGAGCAAATTCACTCTGATTATTTCCGTAAGGGTGAATCAATTAGAGGTATCATTAAAAGTGTAGAATTACGAGGTAATAAACCGGCAATAATATTATCTAGAACTGCTCCTGAATTTTTAGTGAAATTATTTGAACAAGAAATTCCTGAAGTTTTTGATGGTTTAATTACTATTGATCGAGTTGCTCGTATTCCGGGTGAAAAAGCTAAAGTAGCCGTTGACTCTTATGATGATAGAATTGATCCGGTTGGAGCTTGTGTAGGTATGAAAGGTTCAAGAATTCATGGTATTGTTCGCGAATTAGGGAATGAAAATATTGATGTTATCAATTTTACAAAAAATGATACAATTTTTATTGCCAGAGCTTTAAGTCCTGCAAAGGTAGTTTCTCTTAAAATTCACGAAGCTGCAGAAGAAGGAGAAAGACCAAGAGTAGATGTGTTTCTAAAACCTGAAGAGGTTTCAAAAGCCATTGGTAAAGGTGGTGTAAACATCCGTTTAGCAAGTATGTTGACAGGATACGAAATTGATGTTCAAAGAGAAGGAGAAGATTCAGAAGATGTTGAATTAACAGAATTTTCGGATGAAATAGAAAAATGGGTCATTGATGAATTCAAGAAAATTGGTTTAGATACCGCTAAAAGTGTACTTGAATTAGACGTAGTAGATCTGGTAAAAAGAACTGATCTGGAAGAAGAAACAATTTTGGATGTTCAAAGAATTTTAAAAGAAGAATTTGAGGCTTAACTATTAAGCAATAATAAAATAAGAGGTCCAATTAATTAATTATATGGCTGTACAAAAAATATTACGATTAAACAAAACTCTAAAAGAATTAAATATTTCTTTAGATAGGGCTGTTGAGTATCTTTCTAGCAAAGGAATTGACATCGAGCCACGCCCTAATACAAAAATTTCTCAGGAAATTTATTCAGTCCTTTCAAATGAGTTTCAAACGGATAAGAGTAAAAGAGAAAGTTCTATTGAAATTGGAGAAGAAAAAAGAAAGGAAAAAGAGGAGCTACATAAAGAGTTAGAACTTAAACGTTTAAAAGAAGAAGCCGAACATAATGAAATTTATAAAACTGAAAGTGAAAAGTTAACAGGACCTAAGCAAGTTGGTAAAATTGACCTTGAACCTAAGGTTTCAGAAAAGGAAGAAGAAGTTAAAGAAACACCTAAAGAAGAACCAAAAGAAACTAAAAAGGATTCTGAAGTAATACGAGCAAAAGCAGAGGTTAAAAAGCCAAAAACTGTTGGCAAAATCGATCTAACTCCAAAGCCAAAAAAAGTTGTAAAAAAAGAGAAACCTAAAACTAAAGAAGAAGCTCCAATTATTACTGAGAAAGAAGTTGAAGTTAAGGAAGTGAAAGAAGAAATTATTGTTGAAGTAGAACCTGAGACTTTAAAAACTAAATACCAAAAATTAAGCGGACCCAAAATAACAGACCAAAAAATTGATCTGACTCAATTTGAGAAAAAGCCTAAGAAAAAACAAGAGGTCAAAACTGTTAAAAAACCAAACGAAGCTACCTCTAGAAGAAAAAGAAAAAGAATTCAAAAGCCTACTCCTGCTCCTGGTAACAGAAGCAATACTAGAGAACCCTTCAAAAAAGGTGGTAATGTTGGTAGAAAACGCAAACCAATAATTAAAGAAGAACCTAACGAAGAAGAAGTACAAAAACAAGTAAGAGAAACGCTTGAAAAATTACAGGGGAAATCTAAAAAAGGTAAAGGAGCCAGATATCGTAAAGAAAAACGAGACCTACACCGTCAACAAACAGAAAAAGAGCTAGAACAACAAGAAGTTGAGGGTAAAACCATTAAAGTTACAGAGTTTGTTACAGTTAATGAAGTTGCAACCATGATGGATGTATCTGTTACTCAGATAATATCTGCTTGTATGTCATTAGGTTTAATGGTTACCATGAACCAACGATTAGATGCAGAAACTTTAACAATCGTTGCTGAAGAATTTGGTTATCAAGTTGAATTTGTAGATTCTGAGGTTGAAGAAACTGTTGAAGAGATTGAGGATAATCCGGAAGACTTGGTTCATAGAGCACCTATAGTTACCGTTATGGGTCACGTAGATCATGGTAAAACATCTTTATTAGATTTTATTCGTAAAGAAAATGTTATTGCTGGTGAATCAGGAGGAATCACTCAACATATTGGTGCCTACGCTGTTGAATTAGAAAATAAGCAAAAGATTACATTTTTAGATACACCTGGACACGAAGCTTTTACTGCCATGCGTGCACGTGGTACTCAGTTAACTGATATTGCAGTAATTGTAATTTCGGCTGATGATTCAATAATGCCACAAACTAAAGAGGCGATTAGCCACGCACAAGCAGCTGGTGTTCCAATTATTTTTGCTATTAACAAAATCGATAAACCTGATGCAAATCCTGAAAAGGTGAAAGAAGAATTAGCCAATTTGAATTTATTGGTTGAAGATTGGGGAGGTATAATTCAATCACATGATATTTCTGCATTGAAAGGAACAGGAGTGAATGAGTTACTAGAAAAAATATTGCTTGAAGCTGAATTGTTAGAGTTAGAAGCAAATCCAAATAAACCTGCTGTTGGTAGTGTGGTTGAAGCTCTTTTAGATAAAGGTAAAGGATATGTTACAACCATATTAATACAATCGGGTACTTTAAAAATTGGTGACTTTATGCTGGCTGGAAAGCATTTTGGCAAGATAAAAGCAATGCATAATGAACGTGGAAATAATATTGAAATAGCCGGACCATCAACACCTGTATCTGTTCTAGGTTTAGATGGAGCTCCTCAGGCAGGCGATAAGTTCAAAGTATATGAAGATGAACGTGAAGCTAAAAATATTGCTTCAAAAAGATCTCAATTACACCGTGAACAATCCATTAGAACTCAACGTCATATAACATTAGATGAAATAGGTAGAAGAATTGCTTTAGGTGGATTTAAAGAACTAAATATTATCTTAAAAGGTGATGTGGACGGATCAGTTGAAGCGCTTACAGATTCTTTACAAAAACTTTCAACTGAAGAAATTCATGTAAAAATCATCCATAAAGGGGTTGGAGCCATTACTGAATCGGATGTTTCATTAGCATCAGCTTCTGATGCTGTCATTATCGGGTTTAATGTAAGACCTAGTGTCAGTGCAAAACAAAATGCTGAAAAAGAAGAAATTGACATTAGATATTATTCAATTATTTACAACGTGATTAATGATATCAAAGATGCCATGGAAGGTATGTTATCTCCTGAAATTGTTGAAGAGATTTCTGGTAATGTTGAAATAAGAGAAACCTTTAAAATATCTAAAGTTGGAACTATTGCAGGTTGTATGGTACTAGATGGTAAAATTTATCGCAACTCTAAAATTAGGATCATTAGAGATAATGTTGTGATATTTACCGGTGTATTGGCCTCATTAAAACGATTTAAGGACGACGTTAAAGAAGTTGCCAAAGGCTATGACTGTGGTATTCAAATTAAAAACTTTAACGATATTCAACAGCTAGATGTTATTGAAGCTTATCAAGAAGTTTCTGTCAAAAAGAAATTAAAATAGACACTATCAAGTAAATTAAATACAAATTTTTACATTGTTATAATTGGTAAATAGTGTTTTTTTAAATATTCATTGTATTTCGGCTCATTATAATATTTACCAAAAATTTCATCCATTCCATTTAAAGTAATAATTTGATTGATCTTGGTAAGCTTGTTTAAATAAAAATACATAGAATCTTTCTCATTAAGAAGGGCAAAAATCTTAGCTTTACTATTATTATCCAATTGATACTTATTAAGTATATCATTAGCAATATTTTTATCACCTTTTAATACAAATAATTCTGCTTTGTAATAATTATCATCTTCATTATTCTCTTTATAAAATTTTAGCAGATATTCCATAGCTTTTTCATAATTTCCAATCGATAAATAATATTGATAAGACACCCTGTCTTTACCTTCACTACCAAATATATTATTCATTTTATCATCATTTATCAGTTTAAGTACATTATCATATTTATGATTATCTAATAATGAATCAAAATACCATTTGGCATAATAAGATGATGTTGAATCTAACTGAAAAGCAATTTCACAATGCTTTAAATAATTGGCGTCATCATTTAAAATACCATTATAATAATACCCTAAGATTAAATGCAAGTATTGATTATTTGGATCATTTTCTAATGCCTTTTCGAAAACAAAAACAGCTTCTGTCCAATCTTTCTTTAAATAACTACTAATCCTTCCCTTTAAAACGTCTTTTTGCCATTTCGATATTTTTGAAATATTTTTATTGTATAATTCTTCGGCTTCCCGGGGTTTACCATTTTCTAATAAGGCAAGAATTTTTGTTTCATTTATAGCGATTGAAAAAGGATCTAATTGCTGTGCAATACTAATTTGTTTTAGAAAATTTTGCATATCAGGAACTGGTTTTGAATGGTAATATAGTGCAAAATGGTGGTGTGAAGTAGCGTCATTTGGATTTAAAGAAATTGCTTTCTCAAAATTTTCTTTAGCTTTTTTCCAATTTTTTTCGTTTACAAAGATATTTGATAAAGTAGTAAATGCACGAACTGTATTTGGATCAATCTCTAATGATTTATTAATATAATTTTTAGCTTTTTTTGTACTCTCTTCGTAATCTATATAATTATAATGGCCTAATAAATCATACGAATTTGCCATCTCGGCATATGCCTCAGCATAATCAGGGTCTAGATCAATAGCTTTTTGATATAGTTCTATACTTGTTTTCATACCATCCTCTGTTCTGTTCCCTGCTAATGAACGACCTTTTAAAAATAATTGATACGCTTCAATATTATCTGTAGGAAAAGATGTCAATGTCTTTTTTTCTTCGGGAGATATGGTAATTTTTAGCTTTTCTACAATCTTCTTTGAGATATCACTTTGAATATTTAAGACATCATCTAATTCACCATCATAATTACCTGACCAAAGTTGCTCATCATTAGCATTAATTAATTGTGCTGAAATTCGCACCTTATTATCTTGTCTCCTCAAACTACCCGAAACAATATAAGAAGCTCCTAATTCTTTTGCTATTTCAGGAATTGTTTTATCTGAATCTTTATACTGAGTCACAGATTTACGTGAAATAACCTTTAGACTATCTATTCTAGTCAGGTTAGTTCTAATGTCTTCGGTTACCCCATCACAAAACCATTGGGTATCCTCCTCGCACATATCATTAAAAAGTAATACAGCTATGATTTTTTCAGAAGTATGACTTGTATTAGAAAAATTATTATTTATAGGAGAAGGATCTTTAAAAAAAGAGACAATAATTGCGATAATCAGAACGACTAAAATTATTATATTTAATCTTTTATTTGTTTGAGCTGTTATTGATTCATGAGTTAAAACTTCTGATGTTCTCATTATTCCGCTTGGTGTAACTTCATAAACCCATGAAAAAAATATCCAAACGGGAAGTCCAATCAACATTAAAAAAGTAAGCATTTTTAACACCCATTCAGGGGCTTCTATAATTGGTAAAATTATGGTAATAAACTGCAATAAAACCCATGAAACAACAATATAAGCTAAAGTTGATTTGATCACATTTCTGCGATTGAGTTCTATAAAAAACTTTCTCATAATTAATCCTTTACCTCTAAAAAGTATAATTAATACATTTCATAATCCATTCATCCAAAACCCTTAATCAGATGGTTAGAATTATATGAATAGGATTTTAAAAAATAAAATACAGTTTTAAATTTGTAATTAACGACCAAAGTTATTACTCGTTTTAATATAAAACAATGACGAGCATCAGCAAAAACGATGATTCTCATCAGTTTTAACCAATATTATTATAAAAATATGGAAGAGGAAAAGAAGATTTAAAAAGAAGAAAGTTAATAGCAGTAAACAAAAAAACCAGTCATATCATTATAACTGGTTCAAATTTTTAATCTTTAGTTTTAAACTATTCTACAACCTCTGCATCAGGTGAATTTTTCTTTACTGATTTTATACCAATTTCCATAGCACTAGAAGAAGAATACATTTGACTTGTACCTATAACTTGTCCATTAGTAGCTTTTAAATTAAAGAAATTCTCTCCACTTTCAGAAGTTAAACGCTCAAACTTACTATCATCTTGTGAATTTTTTCTTACAGATTCAATACCATTGGTGCAACCAGCCATTGCCTTATAGGCTTCACTAGCTAAAACAATTTGATCGTTATTTGCTTTAAGTCTAAATCTAAACTCTTCTTTTTTGTCTTTGTAAATTTCAAATTTTGCCATTTTCTTATTAATTTAGGGGTTAAGATGCGAAAGTAATTATTTTAATTTACTTCTATGTAATACTTAGTACATAAAAAATTAATTTATAAATTATATGAGTTCATTTTATACTATTGGTGAGATTGCATT
>JAUWUU010000138.1 GCA_030617765.1 Flavobacteriia bacterium
AGAATTATTGATGTAATTTCTGAATCAGTTTCAATTAATTCTCTGTGATGCTGATAAATTTTAGAGACAATAATATCAAGATAGGAATTAAGAGATCTTATTCTTTCTGTTTTTCCTTTTGCTCTATTGGCACTACTGTTCCATTTACTTGCTTCTATTGATCTAGAAACACTTATTTCAGAACGTTTTCCATTAATAGTAATTCTAAGATAAATTGGGCTTTCTCCTTGTAAATTTGCTTTACTTTTTTTAAGATAAAATAACAAACTAAATGAATTTTTCATAATCAGGTCTCTTTAAAAGGTTAATATACAAAATATTTAAGACACCTCTTAGCTGTAATGATATTAATATCAGTTTTTTACACCTAAATAGGTGACCTATTTGAAATTTCTGAAAAGGTCACCGTATAGGTCACTTTAAGATTGTTAATTGTTGCTAATTTTAGCACTACTACAAACAAAAAATCCCGTAAACATTGAGTTTACAGAATTTTTGTTAATATTGATAAGTAAATAGTGACCCCGACAGGATTCAAACCTGTAACCCTCAGAGCCGAAATCTGATGCGCTATTCAGTTGCGCCACGGGGCCTTTTAATAATTACTAATTTTAAATATTCTCTGCCATTTCCTGACTTTAAATACTTTTCTCTTTTCCTTGCCTCAATCCTTGAATCAAATACTTCTTGATAGATTAATTCCCAGGGAGCATATGATTTTGTTGATTTATTTTTTCCTTTATTATGTTCTTTAATTCTTCTATCCAGATCTTTTGTCATTCCTGTATATGTCCTATCAAAATCTATACTGTATAAAACATAAACTAAAAACAATTTCTAAATTTAATTCAAACCTGTAACTCTCAGAACCGAAACCCGCCTGCCGGCGTGGCATGTATGATGCGCTATTCAGCTCACCTAACGGCGGAATAAATTGCGCCACGGGGCCTTGTCATTCCCGTGAAAACGGAAATCTTTATCATTATTCTTAAAATATTATAATAACAATTCTTTCACTACCATTGAAATTGCTTTTCCATCAGCTTTTCCAGCCAATTGTTTAGAGGCCATTCCCATTACTTTTCCCATATCTTTCATTGAGGAAGCACCTGTTTGAGTAACAATTTCACCTATAGCTTTTCTCAATTCCTCTTCTTCCATTTGCTGAGGTAAAAATTGTTCCAAAACACTAGCCTGAGCCAATTCTGGCTCTGCAAGATCTTCTCTTCCTTGACCCTGATAAATACCTGCACTGTCTTTTCGTTGTTTTACCAATTTTTGGACAATTTTTATTTCTTCAGCTTCATCTAAATCTACATTTCCTCCACTTGTGTTGGCTAATAAAAAAGCTGATTTTAATGCTCTTAAGGACTCTAAAGCAATTTTATCTTTTGCCTTCATAGCTATTTTAATTTGCTCCATTACTTCTTTTTGTATACTCATCCTTCTATTTTTTTTGGGCTAACAAATATACTAAAAAGAATTAAAGACCTAATCCGTTTAAATTATTTTTCACCATTATTTATATCTCTTAAAATTTCATAAATTAAATTGGTTTCATAGCCTTTTCGAAACAAAAATTCTTTAATTTTTTTATCTTTTTTATAGAAATTATTTTCATTGATAGTATCAAATTTTTTCTCAGTTATTTCACGTAAGGTATTCTCATATTCTTGATCGTCAATTTCTTTTAAGGCTTCTCTCAAATTATACTCTGAAATATCTCTCATCCTTAATTCACGGATTATCCGTTGTTTTCCCCATTTTTTTATTCTGAATTTTCCCCGTGCAAAACTTTTAGCAAACCTTTCTTCATTTAAAAAATTATGTTCTATTAAATGTAGTATTATCAACTCTTTAGCCTCTGTAATCATACGCATTTCAAATAATTTTTTATCAATTTCTTGATGACATCTATCCTGATACATACAATATCTCTCTAACTTTTTTTTTGCTTCTTCTACCGTAAATGTTAACCTTTTACTATTCATGAAATAAATTTAATACAAATAAGGATTATTACTTGAAAAATAATTTCCAAACCCTAAAATTACAATATTATGTTAAAGTATTATATTTTCACAATCTTGAATTTAACTTCAATTATATTTTACGCCCAAACAACAACCATCGCAAAACAAAGTTTTGAAAATACGGATGACACATGGCAAACAACTTTCTCAACACCACCCTGTACAAGCGGTGTCGATTCATGGAATTATCGAACAGAATTAGGTAATATCACTTCAAGTGATGGCGATCAGTTTTGGGGTATAAGAGATTTAAATGGTGGTTGTGGAAGTTCAGGATATGAAACAATTACTTTGGAAAACTTTGACATATCATCTTATAGTAATGTAAACTTAACTTTTGATTTCAATGTCTTTGAATTTGACAATGGTGATGATATCAAATATGAAATATTTTTTGACAATCAATCTCAGCAAGAGAAAATTATATTTGAAGGCAATTCAAATTTAAGTACAGTAGGATGGATAACTGAACAAATTTCAATACCCAATTATGTTACAAACTTAAAATTAAAAATTTCTGTCAAACAAAATGGTGATGCTGATTACGCCGGTATTGATAATATTTTATTAACAGGCTCAATACTAACACCTTGTTCAGAATTAATGATTACTGAATACGTAGAGGGAACATCAAACAATAAATATATTGAAATATATAATCCTACAGATCAGGAAATAAATTTAGATGTTTATAACCTTACAAAATTCAACGGTAAAAATATAGATCCAACAGGGAATTTAACTCTAACCGGAATTATTGCCGCATACGGAACATTTCTCATTGAAAATCAAAATGAAGATTTAAATATTGATGCTAATTTATCAACTGGCAGTATCGTAAATTTTAATGGAGACGATAAAGTTGCATTAAGAAAAGCAGATAAGATCATCGATATAATCGGTATAATTGGTGATTCGATTGAATTTGCAAAAGACATAACTTTGCGTAGAAAAAGTCATATCCAAAACCCAAATAATCAGTATGATCCTAACGAATGGGATGTTTATGGTATAAACGATGTTTCTAACTTAAATTCGCATGTTTCCAGTTGTATGGGTTCAATTTCCGAAATTGAAGTTTCAGGTAATTCAAATATAATATCTGATGGTTCTTTAATAACGGACTTCTCAAATAATACTTACTTTGGTGTAATAGATCCTAATTCCGGAGATACCTTAACTAAAGATTTCTTTATTAAAAATACTGGAAATGCAGTTCTTGAGGTTTTAAATATTGAAATTTTAAATAATGATTCTAATGATTTCTCTTTATCAGGAAATACTTCATTTAATATCATAGCTAATGACAGCTTATCAATAACAATAAATTTTTCACCAAGCTCAAAAGGTTTAAAAACCGCAACAATTCAAATTGATAATAATGATGCTTCTGAAAATCCTTTCAACTTTACTATAAACGCTGAAGCAACAGGAACAACTAACAGTCCGTTAATGATTACACAATACTATGAAGGTGAAGGAAATAATAAATGGATAGAAATAACCAATATTAGTAATGAGGTCATTCCCGAGAGTTATTATCTGGCTTTATTCAGAAATGAAAAAGCAGAAAATCCTATTGGTAAAACACCTAGTAGTAAAGTTCTAATCCCTGAGCTTTCACCAAGGCAATCTTTAAAATATTGCTCAACCCTTATTGATCAAAATATAATTTATGCCCAAGATGGCAATGAACTAAAAAATCCAATTTGTAATTTTAATGGTAACGACATCATTGTTATATCAACTGAAGATGACGAAAATTGCTGGTCAAATAAAGTCGACATTATTGGCAATAGTAATAATTGGGGTGAAAATATAAGTTTTGTAAGAAAATACGGCTGCAATAACGCTTTACCTTCATCTGGATTTAATTTAGATGATTGGATAGAATATGAAATATCTGAGATCAATTCGGCTACGACCGGTTTTAATAATAGAATTGGTGAGCATTATATTGGCTCAACAATTTTTGAAAATGAAAACTGGAATAATGGAAACCCAGATACTTACAGAAATGTAGAAATAAATGATAATTATTATACACAAACAAAAGGAGACCTTGAAGCTTGTAATCTAACTATCAATTCTGGAAACTCTTTAGAAGTTAATGCTAATAATTATATAAATATCACAAATGATCTAACAGTTAACGGAACATTAGAAGTATTAAATGACGGTTCTTTAATAATGATAAATAACAGTAGTTTAGTTGTTAATAATGGTATTATCAACATTCATAAAACCACAACAACATTAAAAAGATACGATTATACTTATTGGTCATCACCCATCAAAAATGCACAACTTGAGAATGTGTTTTCGGCTTCTCCACAAAATTCATTTTATCAATTTATTACAAGCGAATTTAATGATGATAACAAAGATGAAAATGATGATGATGAGCCTGCTGCCTGGCAAAAAATCAATGGAACAATGATTCCAGGAATTGGATATACAGCTATGGCTCCCGATACTGAACCATTTATAGAATATCAATCAGTAATTTTTAGCGGAGAAGTTAATAATGGTATTATAAATGTTCCCATTCAATTAAGCTCAAAAGATTCAATAAATAATAACGACTGGAATTTTATAGGAAACCCCTACCCTTCTGCAATAGATGCTAACCTGTTTCTAAACGATCCTATCAATAAAACTATATTAGGAGGCAGCATCTATTTTTGGACACATAATACTGCCAAAACAGGTGATAGATATACTTCGGATGATTATGCTTCATTTGTTATAGGTACAGGAGGTATAAAAGCCAATAGTAGTGGCAAAATACCAACATCAAATATTGCTTCTTGTCAGGGCTTTTTTGTTGAGGCTATAATAGAAGGAGAAATACATTATACTAATGAAATGCGTATTGAGTCTCAAAACAACAACTTTTTTAAATCAAGTTCTTCCAAAGAAGATCTGGTAGAACAAAATGATAAAATCTGGTTAAATCTATACAACGATGAAGGTGCTTTTAGTCAGATATTAATTGGATTCATCAACGGTGCTAATGAAGGTATTGAAAGAAAATATGATGCTTTACGTTTTAACGGAAATAACTTTATATCATTTTATTCAATTGTTCAGAATAAAAAATTAGCCATCCAGGGCACTAATCCTTTTACGGGAAAAGAAAAGATCAATTTAGGATTTACATCAAAGATCGAAGAGCCAATCAGACTAAAAATTACTATTGATAAAATTGAAGGCAATAAAAATATCAATGATATTTTTATTTACGACAGGCTTTTAAATAAAACACATAATTTAAAAATAGCACCTTATGAATTTGACTTATCTCAAAAAGGATCTTTTGATGATAGATTTATCTTACAATTCAACAATAAAAGCTTAAATGAAGACGAAGTAAACGTTAATAGCAACCAATTGATTATAAAAAATACCGTTGATCAATTTGAAGTTACAACATCTAGTCTAAAAACCATTCATTCAATAAAAGTTTATGATCTGTTAGGGCGCATTGTTTTAGATAAATATTCACAAAAATCAACAGAAATAATTTCTAAAAGTAAATTACCAAAAA
>JAUWUU010000108.1 GCA_030617765.1 Flavobacteriia bacterium
TTTTTTTTATCAGTAACAGTAAAATTCCTTTTAGTTTAAGTTATTCCACCTTTATTTTTAATATGTCCCCTAATTTCGGATGATATTTCTTCAATAGGTTTATTTGTTACATTAATGATAGTCCATTCAGGATGCATCCTAAAAATTCTATTTGCATAATTTAACTCTTTTTGCACATACGACTGACTTGCATATTCACCTGTTAATCCACCTAAATGTTTTTCTCTGCTCTTTCTTAATACTGCTAATCTTCTAGAAAAAGTTGTAAGGCAAAAAACACGTTCAGGAGGAAGTTGGAATACAATTTCTGGTAATGAAAATCCCAAAATGATAGGAATATTTGCAACTTTCCATCCTTTATAAGCCATATAAACACTCAATGGTGTTTTAAATGTTCTTGATACACCAAGTAAAACAATATTGGCTTTATCTAATTCTTCAACATGCTGGCCGTCATCATGCCTAAGAGCAAATTCAATAGATTCAATTCGATGAAAATATGCTTTATTTATTTTATGAAAAATTCCGGGTTTTTCTGTTGGAGTATTTTCAAAATGATGTGATAATTGCGCCATTAATGGCCCCATTAGATCAATTGTACGCAAATTATAGAGGCGGCCTTTCCTTAAAATAAAATGACGTAAATCTCTTGATACCAGTGTATGAATAATTATACCATTAAATTCATCAGCTTCAGCAATAACATCTAAAATCTGTTGCTTACTTCGTACATCCGGGCGAATATGCTCCTGAATTTCAATAAATTCAAATTGAACTAAAGCTGAAGTCAGTGATTGTTTTGCAGTTAGACCTGTACCGTCAGAAACAATAAAAGCATGTTGGAGCATTTAAATAATATTAAATTATCTATTCTCCTTTAAAAGTAACAAAATTTCGTGGAGTTTCATATAAAGTAACTGATAATTCTAGATCTTTATCAATTTTCGTGCTTAATTTATTCCATATTACTATTGAAATATTTTCAGCTGTTGGATTTAATTTTGCAAATTCGGCGACTTCTTCATTTAAATTTTTGTGATCAAATACATCTTCAATTTCAGTTTTGATCAATTTTTTTAAAATTTTCATATCCATAACAAAACCGGTTTCAGGATGAATATTTCCGGTTACGGATACAATTAATTCATAATTATGGCCATGGAAATTAGGATTGGCACATTTTCCAAATACTTCAATATTTCTGTCATCACTCCAGTCACAGTTATACAAACGATGTGCAGCATTAAAATGAGCTTTTCTGTTTACTGTTACTCTCATAGACAATAATTTAACTAATTGATATTAATTCATTTTTCTTTGAAGGCCAAAATGATTTATATTTTCAGTTTATTAAAAGATTTTTTAAAAATGATCTTAAACCACTCTGTATATTTTTCGGGATGTAATTCTATATCCTTTTTTACGTTATCTAAAGTCATCCAATGGTAAGCTTCTACCTCATCTTTATTAATCTTTGGATTTTCATTAAAGTATCCTACCATTACATGATCTAATTCATGTTCTGTCAAACCATTATCAAAAGGTGCCTGATAAATAAACGAGAATATTTCTTTGATATCACAGCTAAAACCCATCTCTTCCTGTAGGCGTCGTTTACCTGCTTCAATATTAGTTTCTCCGTTTCTTTGGTGACTGCAACAAGTATTTGTCCATAAATTTGGAGAATGGTATTTCTCAGCAGCTCTTTGCTGTAATAGCAGCTCTCCTTTAGTATTAAAAATAAAAACTGAAAAAGCTCTATGTAAAACAGCTTTTTCATGTGCTTCCATTTTTGGCATCAGGCC
Source organism: Flavobacteriia bacterium (assembly GCA_030617765.1). Classification (GTDB taxonomy): domain Bacteria; phylum Bacteroidota; class Bacteroidia; order Flavobacteriales; family Flavobacteriaceae; genus Namhaeicola. The sequence continues at coordinate 1,806 of JAUWUU010000108.1, forward strand.
TATTTGTTCGTCATTTTCATTGACCAATATAACTTGTTCTTCAATCATAAAAGCAAAACTACAAAATTTGAATTACAACCGTTAGCATTATATATTTAAGATTATATTTGTCATAATAATTTTATATCTAAAATGATAAATAACAAAATCTCTATTATAATATTATTTTTTTTGATAGTTTTTACGGGTTTGAGTTGTTCAAAATCTTCTAAAGAGAATTCTGTTAAAACTCATAAGAACACCATAGAAAAGAAATCAGTTTCTAAAAAAGTAAATACTAAAGTTACTGAAACGATCAATTCAAAAAATGCTGTAAAATATTTAACTGAATATGAGAAAAAGAATAAAGAAACTTTACTGGTCTTAAAAACAAGATTGGGTGATATTAAGATTAAATTGTATCAGGATACGCCGCTTCACAGGGCTAATTTTATTTTTCTTTCAAAAGAGGGTTATTTTGATACCACCTGTTTTTACAGAGTAGTTCCTGGTTTTATCATACAAGGCGGAAATTCTGAAAATTTGACTACAATGAGATATAGAAATAAGTATTCAAATTATTTTATTCCTGCAGAGTTTGTAGCAAAATATAAACATAAATACGGAGCTTTAGCTGCTGCTCGTGATTGGGAGAATAATCCAACAAAAAGAACTACACCATTTGAGTTTTATATCGTTCAGGATAAGAAAGGTGCTCATCATCTAGATGGAGAACATACCGTTTTTGGTGAAGTGATTAGCGGTTTTTCAGTTATTGATAAAATAGCAAATCTTAAGGCCGGAGGTGATGAATGGCCATTGGATGATGTTTTTATGAAAGTGAAGATCATCAAATGATTTTGTTATAAAACCTAAACAATTTATATATGTTGCTGTATATTTGCCAACTAATTTTTATGAATGGATTTTTTAGAAGAAATAGAACGTAGAAGAACCTTTGGTATTATCTCACACCCTGATGCAGGAAAAACAACCTTGACTGAAAAATTGCTGTTATATGGTGGTGCAATTCAGGAAGCAGGTGCCGTTAAAAGCAATAAGATCAAAAAGGGTGCAACTTCCGATTTTATGGAGATTGAACGCCAACGTGGAATTTCTGTAGCAACCTCAGTTTTAGCATTTATCTACAAAGACAAGAAGATCAATATATTAGATACTCCAGGTCACAAAGATTTTGCCGAAGATACTTTTAGAACACTAACAGCAGTTGATAGCGTTATTGTAGTTATTGATGTAGCCAAAGGTGTTGAAACTCAAACTGAAAAATTAGTGGAAGTTTGTAGAATGCGCAAAATTCCAATTATTGTTTTTATCAATAAATTAGACCGTGAAGGGAAAGATGCATTTGATCTTTTAGATGAAGTTGAGCAAAAACTGGGATTAAAAGTAGTTCCATTAAGTTTTCCTATTGGAATGGGCTATGATTTTAAAGGAATCTATAATTTATGGGATAAAAAGCTAAACATATTTTCAGGTGATATTAAACAAACTGTATCTGAGGGTATTGAATTTACTGATGTGAATATCCCTGAATTAGATGAAATTATTGGAGAATCGCTTGCGAATACTTTAAGAGAAGAAATTGAACTTATTGAAGAAGTATATCCAAAATTTGATTTAGAATTGTATTTAAAAAGTGATCTGCAACCTGTATTTTTCGGATCGGCATTAAATAATTTTGGTGTAAAAGAGCTATTGGATTGCTTTATTGAAATTGCTCCTCCTCCACAACCTAAAATGTCGAATATTAGAATGGTAGATTCTAAAGAGAAGAAATTTACCGGATTTGTATTTAAGATCCATGCCAATATGGATCCTAAACATCGAGATCGTTTGGCTTTTGTAAAAGTTGTTTCCGGAATATTTAAAAGAAATTTCAATTATTTACATGTCAAACAAGGTAAAAAAATGAAATTTTCGAGTCCGAATGCTTTTTTTGCTGAAAAGAAAGAAATTGTAGATGAATCTTTTCCGGGAGATATTGTTGGTTTACACGATACCGGAAATTTTAAAATTGGTGATACACTTACCGAAGGAGAAATACTGGAGTTCAAAGGAGTTCCGAGTTTTTCACCCGAGCATTTCCGCTATGTGAATAATGCTGATCCGATGAAATCCAAGCAATTGGCAAAAGGTTTAGATCAGTTAATGGATGAAGGAGTTGCACAACTTTTTACTTTAGATCTTAACGGAAGGAAAGTAATTGGAACTGTTGGTGCTTTACAATTTGAAGTAATTCAATATCGCTTAGAACATGAATACGGGGCAAAATGTAGTTACGATAATTTAAATGTACATAAAGCCTGTTGGGTTGAACCTGAAGATGCATATAATGATGAATTTAAAGAGTTTAAACGTGTAAAACAACGTTATCTGGCAAAAGATAAAAAAGGACAATTGGTGTTTTTAGCTGATTCTGCCTTTACTGTGCAAATGACTCAGGATAAATATCCTTCTGTAAAATTACATTTTGTCAGTGAATTCAAATGATAAAATGATTTAATATTGAAATGAAAGAATAAAATATTTTATCATTAAAGTATTGTAACATTCAAAACTTGAACCTAGCTTCATGAAAAAATCATTAGATGGAATATGGATAAGCATTATCTAAATGATCTGAGAAAATTACATTAATACAATTCCAGCTATTTATATTGAAAAAATACCAAAACGTGTTTAACACGACTTCACAATGAAAATAACTTGAAAAAAAATAAAAACCGATTGTTTAGGATTTTATTGAGATTCATTCAACTCATCCATGATTCTTTTGCTACTTTGAAAATCTCCTAATCCTTGATAAATAAGTGCCAATAAATATTTAAAATCTCTATTTTGTGGTTCAATTTCTAAAGCCTTTTTCAAATTTTTAGCTGATAATATCAACATTTTTTTCTGGTAATAATATGTCGCCAGGTTATAATAAGAGCGACTGTCATTTGGATTGATTTCTATCGCTTTTTTAAAGTCGGCTATAGCTTTGTCATCTTCTTTTAATTCGTAATGCAAAAGTGCTCTTAAATAATATGCTCTTGAATTTTGCGGATCAATTTTGATTAACTTACCTAAGGTTTCTAATGCTTTTTGATTGTCAGAAGACATGCTGTAAGCAGTAGCCAAATTAGTATAAACCGGAAATAATAAACTGTCTTTTTTAATAGAAATATTATAGTGTTTGATTGCATTTTTTAAATCGTTATTACGAAAAAAATAATCTCCTAAACTTGATCTACCCGTTGAAAAATCAGCATTGGCATATAGCATTTTCTCAAAATCATCTCTGGCAATTTGTAGAGAAACCTGATCAGCTTCAGAAAGTGTATTGATATCTAATTCAACCATTAATTGCGCTGCACCTATCCTTACTAACTTTGAGGGGTCATTTATGTGTTTTATTCCAATTGCAGTTCTCTCTTGAAGAGGAATATCACTAAATTTTTGAAGTGCTTTAAATCTTATCAATGCCGAACTATCTGTTAGGGATCTTAAAATAGTTTCATAATCTTTATCTGAGCTAATGGATATATTTTCTATTGCAGTAGCACGTGTTATAAAAGGATATTTAACATCCAATATAAAAGCATTTATTTTTTCTTTTTCTTTTTCGGTCGGGTTAACCTTGCTACTTAAAAGCATTGCATCTGAAAAGTGATCGGCTCTCGTAGGTCCGTACCATTTAACGATTTGATCTGCAGCCCATTTATCTGATTCATCATCATGACATCCGGTACATGCATTTGGGGTATTGTAGACCATACTTTGATCAGGTCGTGGGATTCTAAAGCTGTGGTCTCTTCTAAAATCGTTTCCCATATAATATCTACCAGTCATATGACAATTGATACACTGACTTGCCTCAGTATCTTGTTCATGAAAATGATGATTAGGAGAATCATATGTTGCCGGAACATGACACTGGTGGCATAATTTATTTCCTTCAAATTTTAATTGCATTGAATGTGGATCATGACAATCGCCACATTTTATTCCTTCTGCATACATTCTACTTTGCAAAAATGACCCTACAACATAATCTTCTTCTCTTATCTGACCATCGGGAAAATAATAATTTGTAGTTAAAGTTTGTACCATATATTGCTCTTCATAAGGTAAACCAGGAGTAAGATTTTTAGTCAGTTTTACTCTTCGTGAATGGCATGGAGCGCATTCATTGATCTGCGAAGTTTGATCAGTACTATTTATGATATGCATATTGCCGGGTTTTTCACCAGTATTTGCCCAATTATTATGCTTTTCTGCAGGACCATGGCAACTTTCACAACTCACATTGATAACTGAATAAGTGGTGTGGAACGAATCTTTTTCAACAAAATAATTTTTTTTTAGATTGGTTGAATGGCATTCGGCACACATGGTATTCCAGTTTTGTCCTCCTCTACTCCAATGTAACCAGTCGTTTACAGCAATTTTATTACCGGTATATTGATGAAACCACTTATTTTCTAAAGTATTCCAAGTAACTCTTAAGACTTGTTTTTTACCTTTGTCAAAACTAGTAATATATTGTTGTAATGGTGTAATTCCAAATACATAAACAATTTTATAATCTTTTATGGTGTTATCAATATCTTTTATATTTACATAAAAGCTACTATCTTTTTTATAAAAATGATAATCAATATCATCTATTGTAACTTTATGGTCATCAAAATTTCCTAAAATTGTTTGTGAATTGACTACTTGCATTGCCAAATCATGATGAGAACCGCGCCAGGTATCAAATTCTTTTTCGTGACATGATTTACAACTTTCGTCACCAACATAGCCATCAACATGATGTATTGCTTGTGAAGTTTTGATTTTATTATAATTATTAGAATCTGTTTTACAAGAAGTTATAGACAATAAAATAAACAAAAAGTTTAAGTAAAATAAGAAGAATTGTTTCATATTCAAAAAGCTAGATATTAATGACGAATTTACTAAATTAGATTAGAAATAAAACATAAATCCGAAACTAATTCGCATGGCGTCTCTACTTTTTGAATCATCAATAAAAACATCATTAATATATCCGTTGGCATCTAAATTTTTTGCGCCATAATCTAATTCTAAGCCTATGGTCATTCTTTCATAGGCATCATACATTAAATTAAAAATTCCGTAATAATGATCATATATGGCGTCACCTTGTAAAACGATTATATGCTCAGATAATTCTTCATCATATAAATGACGATTAGCATCGGTTAAACCATAATTTGTAAAACCAAATACAATATTAGCATGTAGTTTTTTTGTAAGATAATGCTCATATGAAGCCCAACCCCCAAAAGTAGGTGTTGCTTCCATTTGATCTTTTGAATTAGGAAAACCATCATAACCCAAACCAGCTATACTTGTCATATAGGCAGTAATACCTTTTCCACCAACTAATTGAAACTGAAAATTATTTTTTTGATGTTTATAAATTCCCGATAAAGCCAAGCCATAACCAAAAAAATTATCTATTTCACCATCTAAAGAATATCTAATACTTCTTAAAATGGATGATAACCGTATGTGCCCCCATTCATGCTCATTCTTTATTGCCATTGCCAAATCTGGAGTTAATTGATATTCTTCTTCTACCATTAAATCAAACTCTTCAAATCTGATATAATCATTAATTGGTGCTTCAAGACTAATTTCATACTGCCAGTTGGTATTATTAAAAGTGTTAAAATATTTAATATGAGGTGATCTAACCCATATACCTGAAGGAGGTCCTTCCCATTCCATAATGTTAGGCCAAAGATCCTCATCACCAAAGGCATTCCAATTTTGCCCAATCTGCCAATGATCCGATTCGATAAAAGCTTTTCTCAATCGCATATGACCATTACCACCCCAAAAATCCCATTCAACAACAGTTTTTACTTCTCTTCCGCTATCAAAAATAAAATTTGATTCAAATTTCATTTGTGTTTGATACATATCCACATGAAAACTACTTGTATCATCTGTGCCAAAAACATTGATCTTTCCAATATTAAAGGTTTCACTGTCTTGCAAACCTCCAAACACATCATAATAAGCGTTTAATTTCATATTTACCCCTAAACTGCTCTTAAATCTTGGTTGGTTGTTAATTGAATCTTTTGAGGTAACAGTTAAGTATCTATCCTGGCTAAAAGAAATAAAAAAAGAAAATAGAACAATAATTAGAATAGTTTTTTTCATTGTATATAAGTTTGATTAGTTTATCAAAATTAAAAAAAAAGACTCAAGAATTTAACCTTGAGTCTAATAAAAATTGTGAAATAAATATTTTATGTTTTTGATTTAAAAGCAGAAAAAACTTTGTCGGCATATTTAGGTGCAACTTCTGATGCCGATTTTGGATCAGTAATATCAACAGAAATAACAGACATTAATTG
>JAUWUU010000005.1 GCA_030617765.1 Flavobacteriia bacterium
AAAAGCCAATAATGAAGTACTTATGGCAGCTATACCCGATCCGAATGGCAAAGCAGCTTCTGCATTTTCTAATGCTGCTAATTTTTTGCCAATAACCTCTTGATTTGGTGTATTAAAATAACGCGGATATCTTTTTGTTTCAACATCTAAAAAAGGATAAGAAGTTGCCATAAAAATTGGTGAAACAGCACCTCCAAATTGTTCATCTTTTATTTCACCTACGTGAATACAAACCGTATGTTTTCCTTTTTTATTCATCACCTATTCTTCAATCCATGAAACGATAGCGTCATCAGTAGGCAAAGTTTTGGGATTTATCATCTTAATAACTTCTCCTTGCTCATTGATCAAGTATTTTTGAAAGTTCCATTTTATACTGGAATCTTTATAGCCATTTTTAGATTTTTCTGTTAAGAACTGATATACAGGATGTATATCTTTTCCTTTTACAGAAATCTTTGACATCATCGGGAAAGTAACTCCATAATTTTGTTCACAAAAAGTTGCTATTTCAGCATCGGTACCGGGTTCTTGTTTTTTAAAATTATTTGCAGGAAAGCCAACAATCACAAAATTTCTATCTTTATAAGTATCATATAATTTTTGCAGATCTTTATATTGGGGTGTCAACCCACATTCAGAAGCTGTATTTACGATCATTACTTTTTTACCTTTTAGAGATGCCATATCAAATTCATCTCCAAACAGATCCTGTACTTTAAATTGATAAATATTCTCCTGAGCCTGTATTGAATTCCATGTAAATATTGAAAAAAGTAATATTACAATAAGATTTGATTGTTTCATTTTTTATAGTAGTTTTTATATTTATAGTATGCTAATAAACTTAATACAACTGAAATTGCTATCCAAGTCCAAATTTGATTTGGAATTGGTGCAGATTCACCTGATGCATATGAATGTAAACCAGACAACAAGTGATTTACACCTAAATAGGTCATTAATATCGAAGCAAAAGCAAAAATTGAAACCATATTAAAGGTATATTTTCCTCTTAATCCGGGGATCAATCGCATATGCAAAACAAATGCATAGACCATAATACTGATCAAAGCCCAAGTTTCTTTAGGATCCCAACCCCAATATCTACCCCAACTCTCATTGGCCCAAATACCTCCTAAAAAGTTACCTATTGTTAATAATACCAAACCAATTGTCAATGACATTTCATTGATAACAGTAAGTTCATCGATTGATAGTTTTAGTTTATTCTTATTATTTTTTGATGTAAAAATATATAAGATCATAACCAACATTCCTAAGATCATACTAATTGTAAACGGACCGTAACTTGCTACAATAATTGCAACATGAACCATTAACCAATAAGAATCTAAAACGGGTACTAAATTTCCAATAGAAGGATCCATCCAATTCCAGTGTGCTACCATCAAAAGCATAGATGTTACAAATGTTGTTGCAGCCAGTGTCAATGAAGATCTTTTTCCAAAGATCAAGCCAAACAGCATGGTGGCCCAAGACACATAAATCATTGATTCATAACCATTACTCCAGGGAGCATGTCCTGAGATATACCAACGTATTCCTAAACCAATAGTGTGATAAATAAATAATAATAATATGACGAAAGAACTTATTTTTATTAATGATTTTACTAATTTATTGTCGTTAAAAATATTGATAATAACAACTACAAACATCAATAAACTCGCCAGCATATATTTCCAAAATAATCCTTTAAAAATATCGTATTTATTATAAAACAATTCTAAACTTACTTTCCTTTCTGAAGGCACAATTTCCCCTCCAAATTTATATTGATATTTATGAAGACTCTCTAAAAGATCATCTGCTTTAGCATAATCATTAGTACTTACAGCAGTTTGAACTGTCTGACCATATAAATTAATGATATTAGCAACAAAAAGTGAATCTGTTCCTTTAAAACCGGCTTGATCAACTTCAAGATCAGAAAACCATTTATTATTCTTATCTCCGTTTAAGGGAAAAAATTTAAAAATATTACCTTGCAAAGCACCATATAAAAGATTTGCCCTTCCATCAATATTTAAAATACTCTCTTCGTATTTGGTTTTAATCTTCTTTTTATGTGCAATGGCAACCTCATTATTTAATTTGTATTCTCCTTTATCTGTAAATAGATCTGAAAAGCGAGCATATTTTTGATCGTGAGGAATACTGATTAGATCTCTAACTTTAGAATTCTCTTTTTTAATGTAGATAAAGGGTACAGAAAACCATATTCTTGGATTAGTAACCATAGAAACCATTACCTGATTTGCATCAAGACCTCCATATGTATCTTTTTTACTTACTTTACGTAATAATTCTGATGCAAATGTATTTAGAGGTTTCATTCTACCACCTTCATCTTGTATGATCAAACTCCCAAATCTTTGGGCATGTTCATTATTTACCTTTGTAGTAATCAATAAAGAATCTAAACTATTTTGTTGATTATGTGGTTCTTGTGAATATAAAGATGCTGAAATCAATAATAAAATCACTGTCAGTTGAGACTTTTTATCTTTTATTTTTTCTAATCTTTTTCTTAAAAAACCAAAACGTGTACTTTTAGAGAACAAGGCTAATATCATCCCTAAAAATAATAATCCATAACCTAAATAGCTTGTCCATGTTCCAATTTTATCATGATTTACTGATAAAAATGTCTGTTCAATTTCACCCCTATCATTATAACTCGATTGAAAAAAACGATATCCTTTATAGTCTAAAACGTGATTCATAAAGATTCTAAAATCAAAAGTTTTACTGTTATCGATTACAGTAATTTCACTGGCATAAGATTTTGGACTTCTGGAACCTGGGTATCGATCTAATTGAAAATCACGTAATTTAATTGAAAATGGCAATTGTAATTGCTTAGCTCCATAACTGAGTCTAAAATTTAATCCGTCCAAATTAAAAATAACAGGACTTTTAGTTTGATTAGCGTTTCCTAAAAGAGCAACATTTTTAGATGCATTTTTTGTTTTAACTTCAACTTCAAGCAAATCATTAAAATGTTCATCTTTATTTCCTGAAATCATTTTTAGTGAACCTTTTTGAGGTTCTTCAGGAAAAACAAGCTGAATCTTTCCAAATTGATATAATGAACGTAAATTAAAAACCTGTGTAGAATCTTTCGTAACTCCACCTTCTTCTCGCGAAGCCATGATCATAAAATTTCCATCAAATGGAGCATTTATTTTTAAAACATCACTTTCAGTAAAAATATTGATAGCACCTTTTGTTGGATTTTCAAATGAAATTAATGTATTGTGAAGATCTACTACTTCTCCACTTTTTACATAATGTTCATGTCGCCCACTTCCACTTGATTCTACGATCTTTAAAAAAGTTTCTCCATTTTCTTCACTTACAAAGCTCTCATAAGCATTAGCAATATAATTTAGATATTTGATCTGTATTGACTCTCCTTTAAAATCAGTAGATATATTAAATTTATTACCTCCTCTAATTCCATTTAAAAATCTGCTTGTTGTCGCAATAAAACCTTTTTCATCATCAGGTATATTAGCAAATAATTGATCTTTATAAATTGGATTTTTCTGATCCTTACCATCATCAATATGGACTTTAATATAAGCCCTGTCTGAAAGCATTGTATTGGTTGTTTCACCCTCATAAATTGGCATGGTACCTTCAAAACTAATATAACGAGTAATACCTGCTCCTATAATAATTAAAACAAAGGCCAAATGAAAAGTTAATGTAGCTAGCTTTTCTTTTTTGAAAAGTTTATATTTTTGAATATTTCCAATAAAATTAATCGCAAAAATAACCATAATCATCTCAAACCACCATGTATTATATACAAGAGCTTTAGCAGTTTGTGTACCAAGATCATTTTCAACAAAGGTTGCAATAGCCATAGAAGTTGCAAAAATGACAAATAAAAGTCCGGTAAGCTTGGTTGAAAATATAAAATTATAAAGTCGTTTCATCTTTGTAAGTTAGTGTGGCGAATTTAATAAATTTATATAGTGTAATTTAAGAAAACAGTCATATTTTATAAAAATTACTTCTTTTTATATAAGAATCCAGCTAGTTTAGATATGTTAACTATTTATTACCAGATTATTATAAATATTTTCAAAAATTTAAAAAAGATCATTTTTATACTTAAGTTACTTAGTCAGTAGGCAGGGTTTTTACTTTTATGTATTTTTACCAAATGAGAATAGATATAATTACCGTTTCACCCGAATTGATTAAAAGTCCGTTTGAGCATTCTATCATCAAACGTGCAATTAATAAGGGTTTTGTAGAAATTCATTTTCATGATCTCCGAAAATATGCTTTAAATAAATATGGCAAAATTGACGATTACCAATTTGGTGGCGGTGCAGGTATGGTTTTGATGATCGAACCTATAGATAATTGTATTTCAGCATTGTTGACTCAACGAGAATATGATGAAATTATTTATATGACGCCTGATGCTAAAACGTTGAATCAAAAAACAGCAAACAATATTTCAACCCTCAAGAATATCATTATTTTAACCGGTCATTATAAAGGTGTTGATCAAAGAGTAAGAGATAAATTTATCACAAAAGAAATATCTATTGGTGATTATGTACTTTCTGGTGGTGAATTGGCAGCAGCGGTTCTTTGCGATTCGATTATTAGATTAATTCCAGGTGTTTTAGGAGATGAAACATCTGCTTTAACCGATTCTTTTCAGGATAATTTATTAGCGCCACCTGTATATACGCGACCTGCAGAATACAGGGGAATGAAAACCCCTGAAATATTACTTTCGGGTAATTTTCCAAAAATTGAACAATGGCGCCATGATGAAGCGATAAAAAGAACCCAATCAATTCGTCCCGACCTACTAAATAATGATGAAGAACTCCTATGAAATATTTCATCTTCATAATAATTATATTAATTCATTCCTCTTCAATAGCTCAAATTGATAGTATTTCAAATTTTAATCAAAAACCGGAGAGTTCATTTCTAAAAAAATCTATAGTTCCCTTAACATTAATTGGAACAGGCTTAATCATAAATTATTCAAATGGCAGTTTTGGCAAAGAGAATTTACAGGAGAAAATACATGATAATCTCAACAATTTTCATACAAATGCAGATGATTATCTACTTTTTGTTCCTGCAGTAACTATGTATACTGCAGATTTATTAAAGGTAGAAAGTAAAAATGATGCGTTTACTCAAACTAAATATCTGGCAATTGCCGGATTGGCTAACAATTTGATCACTTTTGGCTTAAAAAGAATTACTGATGAAGAAAGACCAAATGGTGAGGATTATAGTTTTCCGTCAGGTCATACTTCAAATGCATTTGTTATGGCAACAGTTTTACATCACGAATTTATTGATACGAGTCCTTGGCTTGCATATAGCGGTTATGCTTTTGCTACAACTACCGGAGTGCTAAGAGTTTTGAATAACAAACATTGGGTCTCAGATGTTTTGGTTGGTGCCGGCATAGGTATTTTAGTTACTGATCTAGTTTACAAATTTGAACCTTTAAAGGACTGGAACCCGTTTAAAACAAAAAATACACATGTTATTATTAGTCCTACCTACTCTAATGAACAATTTGGACTATATGCTAACATGCAGTTTTAAAGAACTTTATACCATATAATTGGCTTAAAATATTTTTTGGAATTATTTAATTTATATTCTATTTTTTTTCTAAATTTGCAAACTCAAAATTAACCTCTGACGAGAATCGTGAATGTTGATCTTTGAATAAGCATATTTATCAAACAAATACAATGGAAAATTTAGTAAAATTTGTACAAGACGAATTTATTGCAAAAAATGAGCTGCCGGAATTTTCAGCCGGTGATACCATTACTGTATATTATGAAATTAAAGAAGGTGTAAAAACCCGTACTCAGTTTTTTAAAGGAGTAGTTATGCAACGCAGAGGTAGTGGACTTTCAGAAACATTTACAATTAGAAAAATGTCAGGAACATTTGGTGTTGAACGTATTTTTCCAATTAACCTACCTGCAATCAATAAAATTGAAGTTAACAAACGTGGTAAAGTAAGAAGAGCCAGAATTTTTTACTATAGAAATCTTACAGGTAAAAAAGCTCAAATCAAGGATAAAAGATTTTAGATTTTTACTGAATAACATATTTATAAAAGATTTGATCCTATCAGTTTAATAACTGGTAGGGTTTTTTATTAACAAATGTTTATAAGTGTTCTTCATTTCTTGTTCGTAACTATTGAGTAGGATTTTTTGCAAAAGTTACAATCTTACCTATCTTCGCTTAAGAATTCAGTCAATAAAAATTAAGTTCTTTTTTTACAAATTGAAATTGATGCAGACCATTATCAAGTACGCATTAAAATTGATGCAAGTCAAGATTAGATACGAATTGGTTTTGGTGCAAACCAAAATTATGTTTGTAATTTAGAATTAAGGTTTGTTGATGATTCTAACAAGTTCGAACTGAAATGTTTTAAATAACTCTTCAAAAAATACGACTAAGTGTTTAGCATGAATAATTAGTAATATTAAAATGAGCATTTAAAACGAAGTACTTTAAAAAAATATTTAAAACTATTATTACTTAGTTCTAATAATTTTAAAGATTTATTAAAGTATTGAAATGTAAAGTAAAAACTATGTCAAAGTAGTATTTACAGTTTTAAAGTAAAAAGAATAAAAACCATGCAAGTGGTGATTATGATTTTTAAAACAAAAACAGTAATTTTTTACTATATGTTTCGGCAAATAGCCATGATAGAGATTAAAATCTGTTATGGCTTTTGTTTTTTATATAATGGCCCGGCCCCTCCTTGACTTTTTAACATATGTTAATAAATATTGTTAATTAAATGTTAAAAAATATAAATATGGATTACTCCAAATATTTTATTCAAACACTTTATATTTGATTAATGTCTTTAAAGATATATAGATACGATTCCCTAAGTTATTGTTATGAAACTTAACGCTTCTATTTTATTTTTAAAACATTAGGATTTCACTAATCCAAACTTTGTTTTTAAACGCTTATTTCTAATCTGGTATTAAGTACACTTATATGAAATGAACAAGGTTTAAAAACTAAATTAAAAGTATTATTTATAATAAATTTGCTTTTAGTTGCGAATCAATATTTTTTAAATATTGTACTAGCTAACCTAAAAACCATGTAATTTTTATTACATGGTTTTTTATTATTATTTATACATCAATACAAAAACCAATAAAAACATTTATACAAATATGAAAAATTATTTGGTTTTTTGTAATGATTTATATTTACAAGCCCCTAACCAAACTATTTTTGACAGCAGCAATTGTCACCCTATCCTTAAAAAAATATTTACTATTACAATTATGCAATTTTAAGCACATTATAAAATGACTTTTTGCATAAAAATTAATTATATTTGTTTCACAAAAATCAAATTAATAATAATGCAATAATTAATTGAACCTTCAATAATTATAAATTTATACTATAGAATTATCATGAGTAAAATTCCTAAGATTATTTATACAAAAACAGATGAAGCACCAGCGTTGGCTACTTATTCATTTTTACCAATAGTTAAAGCCTTTACAAGATCTACAGGCATAGAAATTGAAACAAAAGATATTTCTTTAGCTAGTAGGATATTAGCTTTATTTCCTGAAAAATTAACAGGAGAACAAAAAGTAACTGATGCTTTATCTGAACTGGGAGAATTGGTAAAAAAACCTGAAGCAAACATTATTAAACTACCTAATATATCTGCATCGGTACCTCAATTGGTAGCTGCAATTAAAGAATTACAAGATTTGGGTTATGATATTCCTGATTATTTAGAAAATCCGTTAACCGATAAGGAAAAAGTAATATTAAAAAAATATAACACTGTAAAAGGCTCTGCTGTAAATCCGGTTTTAAGAGAAGGCAATTCAGACAGAAGAGCTCCTAAAGCGGTTAAAAATTATGCTAAAAAGAATCCTCACACTATGGGTTCATGGTCTGCAGATTCTAAAACCCATGTTTCCTTTATGGATCATGGAGATTTTTTTGCTAATGAAAAATCAGTAACAGTTCCTGATGCAAGTGATATTAAAATTGAATTTATCAATAACAATGGTACTTCAACAGTTTTAAAAGAAAAAACCTCCTTATTAGCTGGTGAAATTATTGATGCAACCATTATGAGCAAGAAAGCGCTTTTAAGCTTCCTTGAAGAACAAATAAAAGATGCTAAGGATAAAAATATCTTATTTTCCTTGCACATGAAAGCGACAATGATGAAGATTTCTGATCCTATAATTTTTGGACATGCTGTAAATGTGTTTTTTAAAGACGTATTTGACAAACACCATGCTGTAATCAAAAAATTGGGAGTTGATGTGAAAAATGGCTTTGGTGATCTTATAAACAAAATTCAAACTTTACCAGAAGTACAAAAATTGGCTATTGAAGCAGATATTAAAAGTTGTTATGAAAATAATCCTGCAGTCGCAATGGTAAATTCTGATAAAGGAATTACAAATCTGCACGTACCAAGTGATGTGATTATTGATGCCTCTATGCCTGCTATGATCCGCACATCTGGCCAAATGTGGAATGCAGAAGGAAATCAGGAAGACACTAAAGCAGTTATTCCCGATAGTAGTTATGCAAGAATTTACGAAGCAACAATTGAATTTTGTAAACAAAACGGTGCTTTTGATCCAACAACTATGGGAACAACATCTAATGTTGGTTTAATGGCTCAAAAAGCTGAAGAATATGGTTCACATGATAAAACCTTTGAATTACCTGGAAATGGAATTGTACAGGTTACAGATAGCTCTGGAAATCTAATATTCACCCATAAAGTGGAAGAGGGTGATATTTGGAGAATGTGTCAGGCAAAAGACGCCCCAATTCAGGATTGGATCAAACTGGCAGTAAACAGAGCAAGAGCTACTGGTTCTCCGGCAATCTTTTGGCTTGACAAAAATAGAGCTCATGATGCTCAAATTATTGAAAAAATAAATACTTACTTACCAGAGCATGACACAACCGGCTTAGATATACAAATCATGTCTCCTAAAGATGCAACAGAATATACATTAAAAAGAGCCAAAGCCGGATTGGATACTATTTCCGTTACCGGAAATGTTTTGAGAGACTATTTAACTGATTTATTTCCAATCATAGAATTGGGAACTAGCGCAAAAATGTTATCTATTGTTCCTTTAATGAATGGTGGCGGCTTGTTTGAAACGGGTGCTGGAGGTTCTGCTCCAAAGCATGTTCAACAATTTGTTAAAGAAGGGCATTTAAGATGGGATTCACTAGGTGAATTCTTAGCTTTAGCTGTATCATTAGAGCATTTAGCTGAAAACTATGATATTCCAAAAGCTATGGTTTTAGCTGAAACTTTAGATGAGGCAACAGATAAATTTCTTGACAATAGAAAATCACCTTCACGTAAGGTAAATGAACTTGACAACAGAGGGAGTCATTATTATTTAGCAACTTATTGGGCTCAGGCACTTGCTGTACAAAACAAGGATGTTGAATTAAAGCAACTTTTTACAAATATTGCCACCGAACTTGCATCGAATGAAGAAAAGATCATTAATGAATTGAATGCTGCACAAGGTTCTAAAGTTGATATAGGTGGCTATTATCATTTTGATGAATTATTAACAAGTAAAGCCATGAGACCTAGTGACACTCTTAATGCAATAATTGCTGATCTCTTATGATGTTTTGATATTTAGCATTGGTGTTTTATTGGCTTTAATTTCAGTTGTAATTTTTACACAAGGTATTCGTCTTATTATAAAATCTTATTTTTATAATGATAAGTAAATCATCTATAGTAAAATTAACCCAATGGGAACACTGGCCTACAGTTGTTTATTATCTGCCCCTACTTCCATTTTTTTTTATTAGATCAATAAAGGCAAAGCATCCTCTCCATTATGTAGCTACAAATCCCGGTATATTTTATTCGGGAAATGGTACCGAATCAAAATTCAAAACACTTTTATTAATTCCTGAAAAGTATCGACCAAAAAGTATGTTGGTACAAAAAAATGAAGATTACTCAGTTATTTTAAAAAAATTATCTATTGAAAAAATTGATTTTCCATTAATTGCAAAGCCCGATATAGGTTTTAGAGGTTATTTGGTTAAGAAAATAGATTCAGAAGCTCAATTAAAATCCTATTTATCAATTATTGATGAAACCATTATTTTACAAGAATTTATTGATCTTAAAAATGAAATGGGCATTTTTTACTATCGATTACCAGGTAGTAAACACGGTAAGATTACTTCTATTACCATTAAAAAATATTTAACAATTACAGGCGATGGCAAAAGAACACTCACAGAATTAATCTTACAAGATCAAAGGGCTTTTTTATATTATGATCTGCTTAAAAATATCCATAAAGAAAATTTAGATTTGGTATTTAAAGAAGGTGAAAAAATAACCCTTTCAGTAATTGGTAATCATTCAAAAGGTACTCAATTTTTAAATGGCAATCATTTAATAAGTAGAGAATTAGAAAAATTTTTAGATGAAATAAATTATCAGATCAAAGGATGGTATTATGGTCGTTTAGACATCAAATACAATGACTTTGAAGATTTAATTAAAGCAAAAGATTTTAAAATTATTGAAGTAAATGGTATTATTTCAGAACCAACACATATTTATGATGCTACAAGTAAAAATGCATCATATCTAAATGCTGTAAGAACAATAAATGATCATTGGGTAATTATGGATAGAATTGCTTTAATAAATCACGAAAAATATGCTGTTAAATATCCGAAAATTTTGCCTTATGCAAAAAATATGATATGGTTACACTTCTATTCCAAAAAATTAAAGAAGCTTAATAAAAAAGATTTTTAATTTTTTATACTTCTTGATTTATATTTCGAGGAGTGGTTGGATTATATCCAAAATCAGTATCAGGTAATTCAATTCCCAATTGAGAAATTATATACCCAATACTTGCAAAATGATGGATTGCGTGACTATGTGCTTGAATTAAAGCAGATGCCAATGTGTAATTTGCTGTAACAACTCCTAATCCCAGATCATCCTCCACTTCAACAATAATATTTAAATCAATTGATTTTAAATCTTCAAGTTTTGATATAGTTTCATTAAAATAAATCAAACCAAATTCAACTTTATTTTCTGCCAATTCATTTCTTTTCCTAGCAGCCAGATCCACCTGTTTAGATTCCAAACCATCAAAAATACAATCAAAAATATCTAATATATGACGCATATGAATTCCAATACTTGAAAAATATGGGGGAATAGAATTATCACTGTATTGTCGATCATCAATTGAATTTAACAATTGAACACCTCGTTGTAAATTTTTGATAATGGCGTTAATCATAAATCTTTTTGTTTTTCTGACGCTAATTTAATCATATAATTACTAGAAAATATTAAAAAGTGAAATAATTCCTAAAATAAAAAACAAAATACTCAGTATGTAATTGATATTTTTAGCAATGAACTGAGCTTTATTTTCAATTAAAACTGCAAAATTGGTATAGAGTACAAATAGAGAAAAAGCACCTAAAAAAGCTCCAAATACAAAAATTGAAATATAGGGATGTTGTAAAATCAGTAATCCTTTATTTTGAAAAAAAGAACTGTAAAAGAAATAAAATGGTATTGCCAGCATATTGAGTGCCGACATGAAAATCCCAATTAAAAAATAATTTCCTATTCTTTTTTTACCTTCTCCTTTAAATTTCTTTCGAGCTTGAAAAAAGAAAAAAATTGATAAAACAAAAAGCACAATAATTCCGGCAATTGACAATTGCTTAATTATTTCGGGATGTTTTGAAAAATAATTTGCAAAAAATAAGGCTATAAATGATTGAGGTATTACTATTAACGCAGCACCTAATGAAAACAATAAACCTGATTTCTTATGCTTTTCAATAGTCGTTCTTACTGCTGTCATATTCAACATTCCAGGAGGCAACAATCCTACAAAAGCCATCATAAAACCAATAAAAAAATGCGTTAAGTATATCAAGATCTTGTATTAATTTTATTGATATATTTTAAAACCAATTGGTTAAAGTCGTTTGATATTTTAAATTTCATGATGAATATTAAATAAACAATACTGATTATAATTGATTTAATAATAATATTTAACAAAGGGTAACTCGTAAAGTTTATAAAGTAAAAAATCAAAAATAATCCAAAAATAATCATGTTTATTGCAATTGTTTTATTAGTAAAAGGATGCATATTCAATTTTTTATTTACATATGCTATTTTAATTAAACCAAATATAAAAACAACAATTAGAGTTGCTATTGCAGCACCATCAATTCCCATCAATTCAATTAAATAACGATTCAAAACAATTACGCTAAAGGCCATAGCAATTGAAAAATAAAAAAATATTTTATAGTACTTTGAATTGGTCAAGATCGCACCGTTTGTTCCAAGTGTTAGTTTTATTAATTCAGAAAAAGAAATGATCAAAACAACCAATATACCGACTGAATATTCCGGTTTATCAATTAATAAGTATAGATCCTTTACGTTTAAATTGATGATCAAAAAAAGTAAGCCACCGGCAATTAATAAATTGATTGAGCTTTTTTTATATAAAATTTCTACTTCTTTATAGTTTTCATTATTCAGCTCTTTTGCTGTAATTGGATTGATAATTTGTTGCATTGCCCTTGAAGGTATCCCGATAACTGAAGCGATATAAACGCCAACCGCATAATAAGCCACTTTAGCAATTTGTTCCATTTGAGGGATCATAAATTTATCGATCTCTAATAAAATACTGCCTGCAGAACCTGCTAATATTATATAAAAAGAGAAAGTAAGAATTTCTCGAATATTATCAGGGATTGAAAAAGATCTGATCTCAGGAAAATACAGGCTCATTGCATAAAGTTTCATAATAATCGCCCTGACCAAATATACCAATGCAACAGCGTAAATAAATTGTTCTTCATTTAACCATCCAAAATAAACAGCAAACAATAAGAAAGTTATGCTAATTCTGGCAAATATTTCACGAATAAAGTTTCCAAAAACTGATTTCATCTGCACCCTGCTCCATGCGTAGAAAACCTCAAAATATCCCATAAAAATGGCAATAAAAAATATCAAATAAGTATATTTTTTAATAATAATATTTTCTTGTGATAATAAATCTGCAAAATAATCATAGCATAATATACCTAGAAATGCCAATGGAATAATTATAAAAATTGGCAAAATCACCACTGTTATTAAGAAATTATCCCGATCTTTTTTATTCATATAGGACGAGAAGAATTTTATAATGGTATGCTGTATTCCAAAAACCAAAAGAGGCATTAAAATATTTGCAGTTGATAATAAAAAAGTTATCAATCCGTAATAATCTTCCTGTAAAAAATGGGTATAAAGGAATAAAACATTTATTCCGCCAATAGCGAAACCCAAGAATAAAATAAATGAATTTTTATATGTTTGATTCAACACAATTCCCATGATCACTCGTTATTTTGCTCTATTAATTTTTTTGAAAGATAGTTAAAACGCATAAACAAAAATACAGCTGAAGCTGTAAGACCTGCAAACAAACCAATCCAAATCCCTTGAGATCCCAAACCCAAAACTTTTCCCAAAACAAAACTAACAGGAAAACCAATAATCCAATAGGCTACAAAAGTTAAATAAGTAGGAATCTTAACATCTTGCAATCCTCTTAATGCTCCCAATACAACTACCTGAATACCATCCGATAGTTGAAATAAACCAGCAATTAAAAGCAAAGAGGCAGCTGTTGTAATTACAGCATCATTATCAATATATAAGGTAGGAAGGAAATTTTTAAATACAAAAAACAAAATTGCAAAAACAAATTCAATCATAAATACTTGTAAAAATATTGAAAAACTTATTCTTCGTAAATCCTTATAATTTTGTAATCCTTTTTGATTTCCTACTCTAATTGTTGCTGCTACTCCAAGCCCAACTGCAATCATAAACGTCATTGAAGCTAAGTTTAAAGCAATTTGATTTGATGCCTGATCAACTGTTCCTAATGAACCTGCCAACCAAATGGCAGCAGTAAAAATTCCTATTTCAAACAGCATTTGCATCGCTGTAGGAAAACCTAAATTCATTATTTTAAAGAAAACTTTTTTATGAATTTCTTTTCTTTTTAACCGCTTAAAATAAGGCTTGAATTTATCTTTTGAAGTTAAAATAAAGATAATAAAAAACATCATGGCAAATCGTGAAAACAATGTACCCAAAGCAGCACCTCTAATTTCTAAACGAGGAAAAATCCATATACCATAGATCAATAAAAAATTTAAAACTACATTTACAACATTGGCTATTAATGTAGCCTGCATACCATATTTTGTTTGTGATAAACCGTCAGTAAATTGTTTAAAAGCCTGAAAGATCATCAATGGGATCATAGAAAAGGCAACAATATTTAAATATGGTATTGCCAATTCAACAACTTCGGGTGGTTGTTTCATATACTGCAGTAATGGCGTTGAAAATACCAACATTAAAAACATTACAATTCCTAAAATAATACTTAGCAATAAACTGTGTTGAAAATAATTTCTCCCTTTTTCAATATCATTCTCTCCATCAGCTTCGGCAATTAAAGGAGTTATTGCCAATGAAAAACCTATTCCTAAAGCAAAGGCTACAAAAACAAAACTATTACCTAAAGATACAGCAGCCAAAGGTGCAGCACCCAATCTACCCACCATAATATTATCAGCAAATCCAACAAAAATATGACCCAAATGACCTATCATAATTGGATAAGCCAATTTTAAATTATACTTAAATTCTTTTGTGTATTGATTAAAATTCAAAATTTCTCAATATATTTTTAACAAATAGTTATATTTGCAGCAATTGATATATATTCTATATAAATTATTGCAATTAAAATCATAAATTTCAAAAATATGAAAACACTTTCTTTAAAACTATTTTTTTTAATATTGTTTATTTCTACCGGATATTTGTTTGCTCAGGATGTTACTACCATTGAAGCTAAAAATAGTGACATAAGTGATAATCTTGATTTAGAAGCTGTTGCTTCAATTTTTGGTGAATCAAAAGATCTCGAGGATTTTGAGAAAAAATTAAACGATCCAAGTCTTCAAATTTCAAATCTAGATTTGAACAATGATGGTGAAGTTGATTACATTAGAGTAATGGAAACAGCTGAAGGAAATGTTCACACCGTTTCTTTACAATCAGTAATTGGTAAAGATCAATATCAGGAAGTTGCAACAATTGATGTTATTAAAGACAAAAGCAACAACACACAAGTTCAAGTAGTCGGTAATGTTGATATGTACGGACCCAATTATTGTATAACACCTCATTATCCTGTTGTTCCTGTATTTTTTACTTTCTTTTGGATGGCTACATACCGTCCGTGGTATTCACCTTGGCATTGGGGATACCATCCTCCGTATTTTCGCCCATGGAGACCGTATCCACCTTACAGATATCACAGTAATGTTAATGTTCACGTTAATGTAAATAATAGATATTCACATAATAATGTTAGAATTAACAACAATAATATTAATATTAATAATAGTAACAACTCCTATTTTAACAACAACCCAGAAAAAACTTTTAACAAAAGAAATCCGGGAGTTACCAATAGAACTGAATTAAATAAAAGTAGAAAAACAACGGGTACTAAAGCTGCTAAAGATAAAGGTATTAACAATAAATCTGATCTACAAAGAGCTACTAAAGATAAAGGGTACAAATCTACAGGAAGACCAGTTACAAAACCTAATACCAGTCCGAGTACTAGACCTTCAACAAAACCTGCAGCGAAGCCAAGCACAAAACCTGCAACGAAGCCAAGTACTAAGCCAAGTACTAGACCAAGTACACAACCATCCCATAAACAGACAAGTAGCAAACCAGCTTCAAGACCAACTTCAAGACCAACTTCAAGGCCTTCTAACACAAGGGCTGCAACATCAAGAAGTTCATATAGAAGACATTAATTTTAAATCTATAATTTAATATCCATTTATGAAAATTGAAAATATTATTACAGAAGCTACTAATTTAATTTATGAATACGGTCCAAAATTAATTGGAGCAATAATAGTCTGGATAATTGGTTCAATGGTTATTAATAGTTTATCTAAAGCCTTAAATAAGCTTATGGATAAACGTGATATGGATGATTCATTAAAGCCTTTCCTTAGAAGTTTGGTAAATATATTATTAAAAGTTCTACTAGGAATAAGTGTTTTAGGAATGTTAGGTGTTCAAATGACATCTTTTATTGCCATATTAGGTGCAGTTGGTTTAGCTGTTGGTATGGCACTATCAGGCACTTTACAAAATTTTGCTGGAGGTGTAATTATTTTACTCTTCAAACCATTTAAAGTTGGTGATTTTATTGATGCCCAAGGTTTTAAGGGAAGTGTTAAAGAGATCCAGATTTTTAATACAATCCTTACTGATTTGGATAACAAGACCATCATAATTCCTAATGGAGGTTTATCAACCAATTCAATGGTAAATTATTCAACTGAACCCATTAGAAGAGTTGATATTTCTGTTGGTATTGCTTATGGTGAAAGTGTTGAAAAATCAAGAGAAGTTTTAAATAAGTTGGCTAGAAACGACAAACGAGTTTTGACTGATCCTTTGCCTTTTATTGGTGTTTCAGAGTTGGCAGACAGTTCTGTAAATTTAACTTTTAGAATTTGGGTTAAGGCCGATGATTATTGGGATGTGTTTTTTGATATGAATGAAAATGTATATAATGCATTTAATCAATCTGGTGTTCAAATCCCTTTCCCACAAATGGATGTTCATTTACATAAAAGTGAATGAAATTTAGTGATAGAAAAATAAAAAAGCAGCTTTCTAAATATAATTTACGCTATAGTTTTAGCTATAATTTCATCGGCTATAGCCAAACAAGCTGTAGCAGCTGGTGAAGGAGCATTAATAACATGAATTGTTCCTTTGTGATTGATTATTTTAAAATCATCAACCATATTTCCAAAACCGTCAATTGCTTGCGCTCTTACTCCTGAACGGCTTGTAATTACATCATTTTGTGAAATACTTGGCATCATTTTGGATAATTCATTAACGAATGCTTTTTTTGAAAAAGCACGTTTGTATTCGTCAATTCCCTTACGCCAAAATTTAAAGAATAACTTCCATGTACCTTTAAACCCCAAGGCTTGTAAAGTGTCTTTAACATCAAAATCAGTTTTGGAATAACCTTCTCTTTTAAAAGTAAAAACAGCATTTGGTCCGCACTCTACTCCTCCTTTGATCATTCTTGTAAAATGTACTCCTAAAAATGGGAATTTTGGATCAGGAACAGGGTAAACCAGATTATTAATTTTATGATTTGCTTTTTCATTTAGTTCAAAATAATCTCCTCTAAAACCAACAATTTGCATATCAAGTTCGATATTATCTTTTTTTGCCATTCTATCAGATTGTAAGCCAGAACAAAAAATTACTTGTTTAGCTTTAAAATCTCCTTGCGTAGTATGTAATATCTTAATTTTGCTGTTTGAAGTTATCTCTTTTACTTCACATGATGTGATCAATCCACTATCAGGATTGATGACTGATATTAATTCTGCAAATTTTTTTGATACATCAACATAGTCAATAATACCGGCAACGGGAACAAAAACAGCCTCAATTCCATCTATAAAAGGCTCTTTTATTTTGATCTCATCAGCATTCAAAAATTTGATTCCTTCAGTTTTATTTTGAATTCCATTTTGATAGATCTTCTCTAAAACAGGTAGTTCATCTGTTTTCGTGGCCACAATGATTTTTCCACAAATATCATGTTTTATATGGTGTTCTTTAGCAAAATTCACCAATTGTTTTCGTCCGTTATTACAATTCTTTGCTTTAAAAGAACCAGGTGTATAATAGATTCCGGAATGAATAACACCGGAATTTCTACCCGTTTGATGTAAGCCAATTTCAGACTCTTTTTCTAAAACAGCAATTGTACTTTTTGGAAATTTAATTTGTAATTTATAGGCAGTTGCTAAACCGACAATTCCAGCACCAACAACAATAAAATCAAAGGATTTACCATTCATAGTAAAAAAATTATAATTTGATATAATCAAAAATTGATCAATCTTTAAAACTAGATCTTTTAATAAAAAGCAAAACTATAAAGCTTGCAAAAAAGAATAATGACAACAATAAAATCGACATTTTCATAGATTCTGTAATTGTAACCACAAGTCCAAAGATAAAAGTTCCCCAAACAATTGCCAATTTTTCAGTTACATCAAAAAAGCTAAAATAAGTCGTTGTATCTTGAGTATCTTCAGGCAATAATTTTGAGTAAGTTGATCGAGATAATGTTTGTATCGCACCTAAAACCAAACCAATTAAACCGCCCAATAAGTAAAATTTTAAATACACATCAGGGTCGTCTTTATCTAACAAATAAGCGCTGTAACTTGCTATACCCCAAATTAATATTGTAATTTTTAAAGTTGTAATATTTCCAATTTTAGCAGATAATTTTGCAAATAGATATGCTCCTACTACACCTACCAATTGTATTAAAATAATTGTTATGATCAAATTGCTTGTTGGGATTCCTATCTCAGTTTTCCCAAAAATAGTTGATAAAAGTATTATGGTCTGAACACCAACACTATACAAAAAGAATGATAGTAAAAAATTAAACAATACAGGTTGATCTTTCAATTCATTCAATACTTTTTTCAACTCTAAATAACCATTGAAAATATAATTCTTACCCGGCTTTTTGTTATTACTATTTGATGGCAAATATTTAAAAGTATATTGAGCGAAACCAATCCACCAAATACCTACTGATAAAAATGAAATTCTAGCTGGCAAAGTATTGTCAACTATGCCATACCATTCTGGTTTTAAAACCATACTCAAATTAAAAATTAACAATAAAACCGATCCTATATACCCATAAATAAATCCTCTTGCACTAACTTCATCTTGTTGATCGTAATAAGCAATTTCAGGCAAGTAAGCATTATAAAAAACCAAACTACCCCAAAATCCAATACTTGCTAAAATCGAAAACAAAATCCCTATCCACAAGGTATCAATACCTTCAAAAAAATATAAAGACATCACTGAAAAGGAACCCAAATAACAAAAAAACTTCATATAACTTTTTTTATTTCCAACATAATCAGCAATACCCGAAAGTAATGGAGAAATAATTGCAACAATCAAAAAAGAAAATGATAATGCGTAGGTATATAAGGAAGTATTGTTAAATTGCATTCCTAAAAAAGTAACCAATCCGCTATCAGAATTAGTTATTGTTTCATAATATATAGGAAAAACGGCTGTACTTATTACCAATGAATAGACTGAATTTGCCCAATCATAAAAAGCCCAACTATTAATTAATTTTTTATTACCTTTTTCAAGCATTTAAAAAATATATAGATTTGAAGGAGCAATTTACTAATATTTTTTAGAAAGTATTTCTACTTTTTAACTATTTTTTAACATATTACAACAGTATAAATTCTTTTTTTAAATCATGGAAAGTACTAAAAGACCAAAGATCAATAATAACTCATTTGAAATTCCAAAATCATTGCTATATACTGGAAAAACCTTACAATTCTTTTCAAAAGATCTGGCTGTAAGATTTTTGGCAAAAATATTTGAAACTCCACCAAAATACAGAACACCTCAAAGAGAAATAATGATGCAGGAAAGTTCAAAAAATGAGATCCACTATATTCCTTCAATCCAGAAAGATATCATGGTTTATACTTATGGATATTCTAAGAAAAAAGTTTTGTTGCTACATGGATGGTCAGGCAGAGGTACCCAAATGCATCATATAGCTGATAAAATGTTAGAAAATAAAATGATGGTCATCGCTTTTGATGCACCAGCTCATGGATTATCTTCCGGAAAATCAACAAATATGCTGGAATACATAGAAACCATTAAATTCATTAATAAAAAATACGGGCCATTTGAAGCAGCAATCGGTCATTCTTGGGGTGGTATGACATTGTTAAATTTCGCTGCTAGAGATAGTGAATTAAAAAAAATTGTAATTATTGGCGCCGATGATAAAATCCCTGAGGTTATAAAATCATTTGTCAAAAAATTTGAATTGAAGCCCATTCTTGTCAAAAAAATTATAAAATATTACAATAAAAAAATCAAATTTGATATCAATAACTTTTCATCGAGCGAAGCCGCCAAAAAAATTAAAATCCCAACTTTTGTAATCCACGATTCTCAAGATAAATTTGTACCTGTAAGCAGTGCTTATATAATTCGTCAAAACCTTCAAGATGGTCTATTACTAATTACTAATGGCTTAGGTCATCATAAAGTTTTTAAAGACAAAACCGTCATTCAAAAGATCATAGATTTTATTCAATAACATATGAAGAAACTTTTTTTAACAGCGCTTATTTTAATATTTTTTTATTTTAACGGAATTGGACAGGATAAAACACAAACAAACATGACTAAAAAAGTAATCAAAACCGATGAAGAATGGAAAGCAATATTAACTCCAAAACAATTTAAAATTTTACGCGAAAAGGGTACTGATATGCCTGGAAATACCGGGTATACTGATAATTTTGATAAAGGAACCTATTATTGTTCAGCATGTAATACTAAACTATTTGAATCAAACACAAAATACGAATCACATTGTGGTTGGCCAAGTTTCGACGATGCAATAGAAGGCGCTGTAATCTATCAAAAAGATCAAAGTCATGGTATGATCAGAACTGAAATATTATGCTCGAGTTGCGGAGGGCATTTAGGTCATATTTTTGATGATGGCCCCAAAAAAACTACTGGCAAACGTTATTGTGTAAACAGCACATCACTAACATTTAAAAAAAGTGAATAAATTTATAAAATTCATTCACCTTTATATCTTTATAAATCTATAAAGTTTAAGATTTATTTTTTTGTCTTCTTCTGCTGTTCTTGCTGAACTTGAGCTTGTTTCATCGCATTGTCTAAACGTTGACGAAAAACACTCTTTTTCTTTTCAGGGCGTTTTTTATTCTCCTGGATCTTGGCATGAATCTTATCTTCATCAATAATATAATGCTTAATTACCAACATAATTCCTATAGTTAGTAAATTTGAAACAAAATAGTATAAACTCAAACTACTGGCAAAACTATTAAAGAAAAATAACATCATTACAGGAGAGATCCACAACATCATTTTCATCATTTTTTGCATATCCGGCATTCCTTCCTGCTGAGGTTGTTGCATACTCATTTGCTGACTTTGAGTCATTTGCATATAAATAAATATAGCAACAGATGCTAAAATTGGAAATAAACTAATATGATCTCCATAAAATGGAATTTTAAATGGCAATTTTAATATTTCATCATAGGCTGAAAGATCATCTGCCCATAGAAATCCTTTTTGGCGGATATCAATATTTGCAGGGAAAAACCTAAATAATGCGAAAAATACTGGCATTTGGATCAAAGCAGGAATACATCCGGATAATGGACTTACACCGGCTTTTCTTTGCAAAGCCATAGTTTCTTGTTGGCGTTTCATTGCATTTTCTTTACCCTTATGTTTTTCATTGATCTCTTCCATTTCAGGTCGTAAAACCTTCATTTTTGCACTTGACAAATACGATTTATAAACAACAGGAGACATAAAAATTCTAACAATAATTGTCATCAAAATAATTATCAAACCATAACTACCAATAAATGAGCTTAAAAAACCAAATAATGGTATGAAAATATACTTATTGATCCATCTAAAGATTCCCCAACCCAAACTAACAATTCGGTCTAAATGTTTACCTTCATATGAACTCAAAACCTTGTAATCAACAGGTCCGTAATACATATTCATGGCATAATCCAACTCACCACTTTTGGTTTCTAAAGGGAGTACTGCATGAAATTGTTTTGTATAAACTGTATCTATAAACTCATCTTCAACCAGGTTATTTGAAATTAAATTGGCTTTTGCAAAAGGTTTATCTGTTAGCAATATTGATGTAAAAAATTGTTGTTTAAACGCTATCCAATTTACACCTGTTGCTTCGTCCTCACTACTTTCACTCATAGCATTCATATACTCAAACTCAGTGTCATCATACAAATAACGAAGATCAGTATATTGATTTTCGTATTTTGTACTTTTCTCACTGCGAAGCGTTTTTAGTTTCCAGTCTAAATTTATTTCCTGAGAACTATTAATTGCGTCACTCATTCCTTGTGAACGCAAGGAAAAATCAAGCATATAATCATCAGGTTTTAACTCATAGCGATATTCTAAATATTTATCAGCCGCTACTTTCAGTTTCATTGTAAGCACCTGATTATCTCCATTATTAGTTAATGCAGGTTCAAAGAACAAGTCTTTTGTTTGTAGATTTCTGTTGTCTTGTGTAGCGAATTTAACATTAAAAGAAGCATTGTTATCCTTGATCAAATAAAGCGGTAACTGATCATAGGTTTTGTATTTTTTTAATAATACTTCTATTATTTGTCCACCCAAATTTGAAACTGTAATTTTTACTAGTTCATTTTCTATAACGGTTTCCTGCGCTTTCGCGGAAGGTAATCCTGCACTATAAGAAAAAACTCCCAATTTGTTTTGCGCTTGTAATAAAGCCAATGAATCAGTAGGCTTAACAATGCCCAAATTGTTACTATCTTCAACTATTTTTGGTTGCTCAAAAACTTGTTGTACATTTTGTATTGAATCTTGTATTTGTTCCGTTTTTTGTTTTGCCAGTTCCTCTGGTGTAGGTTGGTTACTATAAAAATACCAAAGCATTATCGCTCCCAACAATACAAACCCAATGAGTGAATTAATATCAAATTTCTTTTCTTCCATTCTCTTACAGCTTAATTGCCTTTTTTATAAATTCTTAAACGTGTGCAAAAGTAATAAAAACAAGGTTATTAAAATTAAAAATATATATTTTATTTGTAGTGTAATATTCCATTAAAAAACACCCTCAACTCAATTATTCATTGTGGTATGGTTCATTTTTTAGAATGGTCATAGCTCTGTAGATCTGTTCAATGATAAATAAACGTATCATTTGATGCGAAAAGGTCATTTTTGAAAGTGAAATTTTACCTATAGATTTTTGATAGATTTTTTCAGAAAAACCATATGGACCACCTATAACCATTATCAATTGTTTAATGCCAATATTCATTTTCTTTTGTAGAAATCTAGAAAACTCAATCGAGCGAAACTCATGACCTTTTTCATCTAATAAAATAAGCTGATCTGTTGGTGCTAATCTTTTTAAAATCAATTCTCCTTCTTTTTCTTTCTGTTGTTTTGCAGATAAGTTTTTTGTATTCTTAATATCAGAGATTATCTCAAATTCAAAGTTGATATAGTGTTTTAATCTTTGCTCATAAGATTGAATTAAAGCCTGTAAATTTTTATTATCTGTTTTACCAACAGCCAATAGTCTGATTTTCATTATTATATTTGATTATTTTGTGATATCAATTCAAGAAACTATTCCTGTTTAATGTATCAAATGTAAATCAATTTTTTAAGTTATTTTTGTATTTCTAAAAATTAATAATCATGATCAGCAAAGAACAATTTGAGAAAGAATTACAAATAATCATCAAAAATGGAATAAGGGAAGATATAGGTGAAGGAGATCATAGTTCATTAGCCTGTATCCCAAAAGATGCAAAAGGGCAAGCCAAACTTTTGATTAAAGAAAAAGGTGTAATTGCAGGTATTGAATTTGCTAAGATGATTTTTGCTGAAATTGATAAAGACCTAAAAGTTGAAACATTTTTAAGTGATGGTGAAAAGGTAAAGGTTGGTGATATTGCTTTTTTTGTTACAGGAAGCTCTCAATCAATTTTAAAGGCCGAGCGATTTGTTCTTAATTCTATGCAAAGAATGAGTGCTATTGCCAAGAAAACAAGAAAATTTACAAAAATATTAAAAGGAACCAAAACAAAAGTTCTTGATACTAGAAAAACAACTCCGGGAATACGAGCTCTTGAAAAATGGGCTGTTAAAATTGGTGGTGGCAAAAATCATCGTTTTGCCTTATACGACATGATCATGCTTAAAGATAATCATATTGATTTTGCAGGTGGTATTGATCTGGCAATTGAGAAAACAAAAGCTTATTTAGAAAACAATCAACTAGATCTTAAAATTATTGTTGAAGCACGTAGCTTAAATGAAATCGAAACAATTTTAAAACACGATGGGATTCACAGGATTCTAATCGATAATTTTAACTATAAAGATACCCTAAAAGCTGTTGAATTAATTGGTGATAAATGCCAAACGGAATCATCTGGGGGTATCACTTTAGAAACGGCTCGTGCCTATGCCGAATGTGGAGTTGATTATATTTCTTCAGGTGCAATAACTCACTCGGTGAATAATATGGATCTGAGTTTAAAAGCAATATAGAAGTTTAAAAGAAAAATAAATACTTTAAACTTTTTACTTTAAATCTTATACTTATTTATTACTATCCTTCAATAGTGGTACAAATCTAAAGTCTCCGTATTCACGTTTGTCGAATTCTTTTTCACCTTTACGTGTATAAAGGGTCATAACCTGAGTATTTTTTCCAACAGGAATTACCAACCTACCCCCTATTTTTAACTGAGTTAGTAATGGTTTAGGAACATACGGGGCACCTGCTGTAACAATAATCCCATCAAACGGAGCATTTTCCGGTAATCCTAAATAACCATCGCCAAAAACTAATTTTTTAAAAACATAACCAACTTTTGGTAAGAACTTTTTGGCCTGCTCATATAATTCTTTTTGCCTTTCAATACTATAAACCTCCGCTTGTAATTCGATTAAAATCGCAGTTTGGTAACCTGATCCTGTACCAATTTCTAAAATTTTATCATTGGGTTTTACCTGTAATAGTTCTGTTTGAAAAGCTACCGTATAAGGTTGTGAAATAGTCTGATCTGCAGCAATAGGAAATGGTTTATCCTGATAAGCAAAATCAATAAATCCGGAATCCATAAATAAGTGCCTGGGCACACTACTAATGGCTTCAAGAACTAAATCATCTTTGATCCCTTTGGCTTTTATCGTTTCAACCAACTGATTTCTAAGTCCTTTATGTTTGGGCAAATCTTTTATCATACAATTTCAAAAATAAGTAATTATTTTACTAAATAAACAAAATACAATATCATATTTTGTATTTTTGAATAAAAATATTTAATATGTTAAAAGCAGGTGTTTTAGGTGCCGGTCACCTAGGAAAAATTCATTTAAAATTAATTTCTCAATCTTCAAAATTTGATTTAATTGGTTTTTATGACCCAGATAAAGAAAGTGCTCAACAAGTGTCAACAGAATTTGGTTATCATTTGTTTAATTCGATAGATGAATTGATTGAAGCAGTAGATGTTGTTGATATTGTAACACCAACTCTTAACCATTTTGATTGTGCCAAGTCAGCTATAAAAAAAGGTAAGCATATATTTATTGAAAAGCCAATCACCAAAACTGTAGCTGAAGCTGATCAACTAAATGATTTGGTTAAAAAACATAAAGTTAAAGGTCAGGTTGGTCATGTTGAAAGATTTAACCCTGCTTTTACTGCTGTACGTGAAACCATAAAAAATCCAATGTTCATTGAAACACACAGATTAGCTGAATTTAATCCACGTGGGACTGATGTTCCGGTAGTTTTAGATCTGATGATTCATGATATTGATATCATTTTAAGTGTTGTTAATTCAAAAGTGACAAATATCCACGCAAGTGGTGTTTCGGTTATTAGTGAAACACCCGATATTGCCAATGCAAGAATAGAATTCAAAAATGGTTGTGTTGCCAATTTAACAGCCAGCAGGATTTCAATGAAAAATATGCGTAAATCTCGATTCTTTCAAAAAGATGCATATATCTCAGTTGATTTTTTAGATAAAAAAAGTGAAGTTGTAAAGATGAAAGATGTTCCTAAAAATCCTGATGAATTTGCCATGATCCTTCAAAATGCTGAGGGTGTTAAAAAACAGATATATTTTGAACATCCTAACATTGAGCAAAATAATGCCATTTTAGATGAGTTAGAATCATTTGCCAAAGCAATTCAAAATGATACAACACCAATTGTATCTTTATTTCAAGGAACTGAAGCTTTACGAGTAGCACAACAAATTATCAATAAATTATAGCTTATTAATTTTTACAAAATTTAATCTTATGAAAAATATTTCAATAATAGGTGCCGGAACAATGGGAAATGGAATCGCCCATGTCTTTGCGCAAAATGGATTTCAAGTAAATTTAATTGATATCTCACAAAATGCACTAGACAGAGCCTTATCAACAATCAACAAAAATCTTGAGCGTTTGTTAAGTAAAGAGAGAATTACTTCTGAAATTAAAGATGAAACGTTGAAAAACATAACAACTTTTAATACGATTTCTGAAGGATTAAAAAATGCTGACTTAGTTATTGAAGCTGCTACTGAAAATGAAGATGTTAAACTAAAAATTTTTAAGCAGATTGATAAAGAAGCTCCAGAAAATAGTATTCTGGCAACCAATACCTCATCAATTTCAATTACAAAAATTGCTGCTGTTACTTCTCGTCCTGATAAAGTTATTGGCATGCACTTTATGAATCCTGTACCCATTATGAAATTGGTGGAGATCATCAGAGGTTACTCTACAAGTGATGAAGTTACTCAAACCATTATGGATCTTTCAAAACAATTAAAAAAAATTCCTGTAGAAGTAAATGACTATCCCGGTTTTATTGCCAACCGTATTTTAATGCCTATGTTAAATGAAGCTATTTATGCTTTATATGAAAATGTAGCTGGTATTTATGAAATTGATACTGTTATGAAATTGGGTATGGCGCACCCGATGGGTCCCTTACAATTAGCCGATTTTATTGGTCTTGATGTGTGTTTATCTATACTGAATGTATTGTATGAAGGTTTTGGAAATCCTAAATATGCACCTTGTCCTTTATTAGTAAACATGGTTGCCGCAAATAAATTGGGCGCGAAATCAGGTGAAGGATTTTATGATTATTCTGAAAGCAGAAAAGCTGAGAAAATTTCAAAACAATTTATATAATTAAAAAAGTAAAAAGTCCGTTTTGGACTTTTTACTTTTTACTTTAAACTTTAGACTTCAAAAAATTATAACCACTTTAAGAAGTAATCCATCAATTCTTCTTTAAGTTCATAATGTAATTTGATATAAGTTTTCATATCATCTCTTAAGGTAGTTTGTTGATTTCTTAATCGGCCGTCAATGTTTTCATCTAAATCAACTGCATCAACAATTCTTAATTTTAATCTAATCCTTTGCAATAGTCGTCCAATAACTTCTTTTTCACGAATAATTCTGTTTTGATATCCTTCCAAAGGAGCCATAGCTTTCACACCCAAATTACGTTTTGCGACATCTTCCAGTTTTTTTTCAAATCTTTCCATTTCATCACGGTGAAATCTTAATTCTTTTTTCCAGACTTTTAAATTAAATTTTAAATCACTTAAATAAACAATTTTTGTCTCCATGTTTCAATCAGTTTTTAATTTTAATAACACTATAAATTTCATTAAAATATTTGACATAATGACTGATAAAACTCATTTTTTTTTAAATACTTCATAAAAGTATTTTAATTAATGATTTTATAGTTAAAAATTAGATCTCTTTGATTACTTCGGCAATAAAATCAAAAATATCTGAAGCTGTAAATGTTTCCATAGTAAAATTATTTTGAATGGCAATATCTGCAGTTCTTCCATGAATATAAACAGCAAAAATAGCTGCATCCAATGGTTTATAGCCTTGAGCCATTAATCCGGTTATAATTCCTGTAAGAACATCACCAGTACCCCCTGTTGCCAAGGCAGGATTTCCGGTTCTGTTAAAATATAATTTTTGATCGTAAGCTATTACAGTATTTGCTCCTTTTAAAACTACAATGCAGTTATATTTACTTGAAAATGCCAATAGTTTCTCTAATTTTTCATAATCATTTTTCCACTTTCCAACCAATCTTTCAAACTCTTTTGGATGAGGTGTTAAAATTGTTTTATCTGGTATAAATAATAGTTGCTCTTTATTCTTAGATAAAATATTCAATGCATCAGCATCAATAACTAATGGTATTGAATTATTTTTGATGAATTTAATAAATCCATCGGTTGTTTTTGAGCTTGTACCTAATCCCATACCTATTCCTAATGCATTTGGATTGGTTTTAAAGTTAAAAAATTGAATTTCTTTTTCATCGTCAACTTCGGTCATAACTTCCGGGATCGAAGTTTGAAGAATTTGATATCCACATTTAGGTACATAAGCAGAAACCAAACCGCTGCCAATTTTCAATGCAGCTTTAGAGGCTAAGACTACTGCTCCAATTTTACCAAAACTTCCACCAATCAATAAACTATGACCAAAAGTACCCTTATGGGAAAATTTTGAACGAGGTTTGTATATTTTTTTTATTTCTTTTTTTGTTATTATATGATAATTCGTATCAATTTTATCAATAAAGTTTTGATCCAAACCAATATCTAACAAATACCATTCTCCATAATATATCTCATTTCCTGTGAGTAAAAATGCTAATTTTGGATTCTGAAAAGTAAGTGTAATATCAGCTTTTATTATCGCTTCATCATCAAATTTTGATACAATATCTGAATCACCAATACTTCCTGCCGGCAATCCGGAAGGAAAATCAATTGCAATAGCTCTTGCTTTTTTACTATTAATATTTTGAATAATCAGTTTAACAAATCCTTGAGGAGATCTTGTTAAACCTAAGCCAAAAATGGCATCGATTATTAATTCAGAATTAGAAATTTCAAAAGTGTAATTATTTTCAGTTAGATCAATAGGCTTATGGTCTAGTTCAGTTAATCTTTCATAATTTATTGAAAAATCATGACTCCTATCATTGCTAAAATTTACAATATAAGTATTTACTTTGAACCCCAATTGCAATAATTTCCTAGCAATAACCAAACCATCACCTCCATTATTTCCAACTCCGCAAAAAACATGAATCGTATCTGGAAAATTAGTCAAAAAATGGCTAATCCATTCTGTACAAACTCCTGCAGCTTGTTCCATTAAATCAACAGATAAAATAGGAAAATTTTTAATTGTAGCCTGATCGGCTTTATAAATTTGTTTTGCAGAAAGTATTTTCATAGTAAAAAATATATACTATAAAATTACTAATATAAGCTAAGTAAAACAAGATTTTAGATACTATCCTCTAAATTCACCCATATTAGCATATTTGTCCATTCTTTTTTCAACCAGTTTTTTAATTGGTAACTTTTTCAATTCTGTAAAAGCTTTAATTATAGCCATTTCAACTGATTTGTATGCTTTTTCTCTATCGGCATGTGCACCTCCAAGGGGTTCTCTAATAATACCATCAATTAGTTTCAACCTTTTCATATCTTTTGGAGTTAGCTTCAAAGCTTCAGCAGCAATTTCTTTATACTCCCAACTACGCCATAAAATTGAAGAACAAGATTCAGGTGAAATCACTGAATACCAGGTGTTTTCAAGCATATAAACAACATCACCAACACCAATACCTAAAGCACCTCCTGAGGCTCCTTCGCCAATAACAATAGTAATAATTGGCGTTTTTAATTTTGACATTTCAAAGATGTTCCTTGCAATTGCTTCACCTTGACCTCTCTCCTCGGCTTCCAAGCCTGGATATGCGCCGGGTGTATCTAAAAAAGTTATGACCGGAATACTAAATTTTTCAGCCATCTTCATCAATCTCAATGCTTTGCGATAACCTTCCGGATTAGACATACCAAAATTTCTATACTGTCGCATTTTAGTATTATACCCTTTTTGTTGTCCAATAAACATAAATGACTGATCCCCAATTTTACCCAAACCTCCAATCATAGCCTTATCATCTCTAACGGTTCTATCACCGTGAAGCTCCATAAAAGTGTTTTGGGTGATATTATTTATAAAATCTAAGGTATATGGTCGAGATGGGTGACGAGATATTTGAACTCTTTGCCAGGGTGTCAAATCTCTAAAAATACTTTTTCTTGTTTCGTTAAGTTTTTTTTCTATTTGTTCGCACGTATCTGTAACGTTAACATCGCTTTTCTCCCCTATCAAGATACATTCTTTTAATTGGTCTTCTAACTCTTTTATTGGCAATTCAAAATCTAAATATTCCATATTCAATGAGTTAACACTTTTAAGAACTGTTTTTATTATAAAAACCAGTTAATTAATATTCTATTTTTAGAATTACAAATATAAAAACTTTAGTCCGATTATTATTTATGCTTTATAAATTAATTCTTTTTGGCTTTTAAAAAACCATTCAGTAAAACACTTCCAAAAATAATAACTGCACCTATATAAAATTGTAAACTCATTTTCTCTTTATCTCCAAAAATAATAACTGCCAAAATAATTCCATAAACAGGTTCTAAATTATTGGTAAGTACAATTGTAAATGGACTCATTTTTTTTAAAAGATTTGTGGAAACAACAAAAGGATAAGCTGTACAAATAGTTGATAAAATAATTAAATAAATCCAATCTGAGTTGCTCAAATTATACTCAGCTATTGAAAATGAATTTGAAATAAATATTACTCCAGATAAAAATAAAAACGCAAAAAATAATTCGTAAAAAGCAATATGTACTGCTTTGAACTTTTGGATATTTTTACTGTTGAATATCGAAAAGAATGCCAATAATATTGATGATATTAATGCATATATTATTCCTTCAGTATATCCATTTTCAACATTAAATATTATAACAAATCCAACTATTGCTATACTTGCCAATAATAATTCATAAAACCTGAATTTCTTATTACTTAACAAAGGATCGAGTAAAGCCACAAAAATTGCACTTGATGACATGGTGATCAGGGTTATTGAGATGGTTGATATTTTTATGGCATAAAAAAAGGCCGCCCAATGTAAAGCAATCATAATACCTCCAAGTAAAAATCTTAAAAGCGCATTTAAACTTATTTTAAGATCTATTTTTTTGATTTTAAAATAAATAAATAATGTTAATGATGCCAATAATACTCTATACCAAACCAATGGCACAGCATCAATACTTATTAAAGCTGCTAATATTGCAGTAAAACCCCAAATAAAAACTATAAAATGGAGATGTATTTGATTTTTTAATTTACTTGCTGGCATATTTATATAAGAAAATTGCTAAAATTCCGAAAATTATATTTGGTAACCAAACCATAAACAAAGGATTTGACTCAGCTGTAGAGCCTAAAACTTCTGATACTTTTAAAAAAAATACATATATAAACATCAAAGTAAGTCCTATTGCTAAACTTACACCTATCCCTCCCCTTCTCTTTCTAGATGCAAGCGAAACAGCAATTATGGTTAGGATATAAGAAGATACCGGTAAACTTGTACGTTTGTATAACTCAACCTTGTAATTATTGAGGTTTTTAACCCCTCTTTGTTCAGATATTTCAATAAGGTTAGCCAATTTAGGTGAAGGCATCTCTTTAGCTAAATAATCAACATAAAGTAAATCTTTGGGTTGAAAGTTAAAAACAGTATCAAAAACAACACCTGTTTCAATTATATCATCTCTGTTGGTAATAATTCTTTTCCTATAATTATTAATCCTATATGTGCTATCCTTTTCAATCCACTTTATACTTTGACCTATCAATTTATATTTCAAGAGATTATCTTCATATTTTTCAAAAGAAAAATAATAACCATTATTGGTTTTCAAATTAAAACTTCCAATATAAATAAGATCATCTTCGCTTAATTGTAAATTTACTTTTTTAACATATGATGAAGAATGTTTTTTATTTGTTCTTAAATAACTTTCATTAAATTGTTCAAATGTTTTATTTGATTTTGGAACAAAAAAATGATTAGAAACTAAAGATCCTATAGCAATAATAGTAGCTCCTATCAAGTAAGGTCTTAAAAATCTTTTAAATGAAATTCCCGAACTGTTTATTGCGACTATTTCTGAATTACTTGAAAGCTTTGAAGTAAATAAAATCACAGAAATAAATAAGGCCAATGGCATAAAAGTATTACCGTAATTAATAATAAAATTTACATAATAATCATTAATAATCTCACTAACTGTCAGATCAGTATGTTTAATAAATTTATCAATTTTTTCAGAAATATCTATTGCTATTGCTATGGGAATCAATATCAATAACGTAAAGAATAGGGTAACAAAGTATTTTTTTAATATGTAACGATCAAGTATTTTCAAAAAAGAGTTTATAAATTCTTAAAAACAAATGTAAACTAATTACAATCTTTTATCCATTTGTTTAACCATTAAATTTTTCCAATCAGTAAAATCTCCTGCTAAAATATGCTTTCTGGCTTCGCGAACCAACCACAAATAAAATCCCAAATTATGAATTGAAGCAATTTGTTTGCCTAAATATTCTTTAGATGCAAATAAATGTCTTAGATAAGCTTTAGAATATTGAGTATCAACAAAAGTAATACCCATCTCATCAATTGGAGAAAAATCATTTTCCCATTTTTTATTCTTAATGTTGATCGTGCCATGAGCTGTAAATAACATTCCATTTCTTGCATTACGAGTTGGCATAACACAATCAAACATATCAACACCTAAAGCAATATTTTCTAATATATTGATTGGCGTTCCAACACCCATCAAATACCGGGGTTTATCTTCAGGAAGTATATCGCAAACCAAAGCTGTCATCTCATACATTTCTTCAGCGGGCTCACCAACTGAGAGGCCCCCAATTGCATTTCCTCCAGCACCAGCATTAGCAATGTATTCAGCAGATTGTATTCGTAAGTCTTTGTAAACACTACCTTGGACTATGGGGAAAAAAGTTTGTTGAAATCCATATTTTACAGGATTCTTATCCAAATAATCAATGCATCTGTCTAACCAACGATGTGTCATATGCATGGAATTCTTGGCGTAATTATAATCGCATGGATAAGGTGTGCATTCATCAAAAGCCATAATAATATCAGCTCCTATACTTCGCTGAATTTCCATTGAAAATTCAGGTGAAAAAAAGTGAGAAGAACCATCTATATGCGATCTGAATTTTACACCTTCTTCTTTAATTTTTCTATTATCCGACAAAGAATAAACCTGGTAACCACCAGAATCAGTTAAAATTGGTCGATCCCAATTCATAAATTTGTGCAAACCACCTACTTGTTCTAAGATATTTGTCTTTGGTCTAAGATATAAATGATAAGTATTTCCTAAAATGATTTCAGCATTAATATCATTTTTAAGCTCCCTTTGGTGTACAGTTTTAACTGATGCAGCCGTACCAACAGGCATAAAGATCGGAGTTTGAATTTTACCGTGATCAGTAGTAATTTCTCCAGCTCTTGCTTTACTATTTTGGTCTTTTCCTGTTATATCAAAATCCATAAGCCTATTCCTAACCCTTCCCAAAGGAAAGGGAATATTTTAAATGTTTACACATTAAATCTAAAATTCATCATATCACCATCCTGAACGATATATTCTTTACCTTCTATGGCTAATTTACCAGCTTCTTTAACTTTTACTTCACTTCCATAGTGAATAAAATCATTATATTTGATTACTTCAGCACGAATAAATCCCTTCTCAAAATCGGTATGTATTACTCCAGCCGCTTGTGGTGCTGAATCTCCAATATTAATTGTCCAGGCTCTTACTTCTTTAACTCCGGCAGTAAAATACGTTTGAAGATTTAGAAGTTTATACGCTGCACGAATAAGTTTGGAAACTCCAGGCTCATCCAAACCAATATCTTCTAAAAACATTTGTCTTTCTTCATATTCTTCCAGTTCCATAATATCAGCCTCAGTAGCTACAGCCAAAACTAAGACCTCTGCATCTTCTTCTTTTACGAGTTCTCTAATTGCCTTTACATAATCATTTCCGGAAACGGCAGAAGATTCATCTACATTGCAAACATATATTACAGGTTTGTCTGTTAAAAATTGAGAAGGTTTGATATATTCTTCTTTTTCGTCTTCTGTAAATTCAATTTCTCGGACAGATTTTGAACTTTCCAGAGCTTCTTTAACACGAGTAAAAACAGCCAATTCTTTTAAAGCTGATTTATCACCTGTTCTTGATGTTTTTTTTACTTTGTCCAATCTTTTATCAACAACTTCAAGATCTTTTAACTGTAATTCAATATCGATAGTTTCTTTATCCCTTACCGGATCAATATCAACATCAACATGCACAATATTATCATCATCAAAACAACGCAAAACATGAATAACAGCATCGGTTTCACGAATATTTGCTAAAAATTTATTACCTAAACCTTCTCCTTTACTGGCTCCTTTGACCAATCCGGCAATATCTACAATTTCAACAGTTGCAGGCATAACCCGTTGTGGATTCACCAATTCCTCTAATTTATCCAATCGATGATCTGGCACATTTACTACACCAATATTTGGTTCAATGGTACAAAAAGGAAAATTGGCAGATTGTGCCTTAGCATTCGACAAACAATTAAATAAAGTTGACTTTCCTACATTTGGTAACCCTACAATTCCGACTTTCATACTTTTTGTT
>JAUWUU010000008.1 GCA_030617765.1 Flavobacteriia bacterium
TATCAATTTCATCACTAAAACCTTTGGGTAAAGTAATCCAATCTTTTTCAGTGTAAACTCTCAAAGTGTTTGATCTAAAATGATATAAATTAATGTTATCATTTTTTAAATCAATAAATAACTCATAACCACTACTGGGGCAATTATGTGCTTTACACCCACTTGCGTGAATAATCTGGTCCTCTATCGTAATTGGAGTTTCGGTATTCCAGTTTGCAACTAAGGCATCATAATCAAATCTTCTGATACTTTTTAGCCTGCTAGCTAAAATTTCATTTTCAAATAATCCTACTTGCGTTGGATACTTTCCTAATAAAACATTAAAATATAATGAATCCGGTTTAGATTTGCTGTTTATTTCCATTTGCTTAACTTTTTTAGATTGGTTATTTATTTTTGTTTCGATTTCTGTTTCTTGCTCTGTTTTTATTTCTTGTTTTTCTTGTATTGGTGCGGTTTGTTTTTCATTTTTAAAATTGTTACAACTAAAAATTAAAATGATTAGAATAAAGGATAGATTTTTTAATATTTTCATTTTATTAATGCTTAATTATTTTTAAAATATTGATAAATTGATATTATTATTAATACCAATAATATCGGATATATAATAAGAAGATCAACTCTAATTACGGCTCCTCCACCTTCTGGTTGTGAATTTGACCATATACGAACATATATCTCCCAAATTATATATGCTATCACTAAAAATAATGTTGCTATCTGTACTTTGGTTAGTGAATTCATAACTCTAATAATTTTTGCAAATATATGGTAATAATAATAAATGTATTTATCGATAAAAACACTTAAATATTTACATCGAACTATTAACAATTTCTTACATTTGTATTTCTAAAATTTAAGATGATGAAAACTGTAAATGATATTAATTTTAAAGATAAAAAAGCGCTGATTAGAGTAGATTTTAATGTGCCTTTAAATGATGAATTTCAGGTAACTGATACAACAAGAATTCAAGCTGCCAAGCCTACAATTCTAAAAGTATTAGAAGATGGTGGTAGCGCAGTATTAATGTCGCATTTGGGACGCCCAAAAGGTGTTGAAGAGAAGTTCTCATTAAAACATATTGTTAAAGAAGTTACTAATATACTTGGTGTACATGTAAAGTTTGTTGAAGATTGTATTGGAGAAGTTGCTGAAAGAGCTGCTGCTGAATTAAAAAATGGCGAAATTTTATTATTAGAAAATTTACGCTTTCATCCTGAAGAAAAAGCAGGTGATAAGGATTTTGCTGAAAAACTTTCAAAGCTTGGTGATATTTATGTAAATGATGCTTTTGGTACTGCACACAGAGCGCACGCTTCTACTACAATAATTGCACAATTCTTTCCTGAAAATAAATGTTTCGGACTTTTATTAGCGAAAGAAGTAGAAAGTCTAAACGCTGTTTTAAATAATAGTACTAAACCGGTTACTGCAGTTATTGGGGGGGCAAAAGTATCCTCAAAAATTGATGTGATAAAAAACATCATGGATAAAGTTGACAATATCATTATTGGTGGTGGAATGGCTTATACATTTATAAAAGTTAAAGGAGGAAAAATTGGCGATTCATTAGTTGAAGATGATAAGTTAGATGTTGCACAAGAGATCTTAAATCTGGCAAAAGAAAAAAATACTAAAATTCACTTACCTATTGATGTTATTGCTGCCGATGCATTTAGTGAAGATGCGAATATTCAAATTTTTCCTGCCAATGATATTCCTGATGGCTGGATGGGATTAGATGCAGGACCAAAAACAAATGTTGGATTTTCATTTATCATTGCAGCTTCTAAAACTATTTTATGGAATGGTCCTATAGGTGTTTTTGAAATGGCAAAATTCGCTAAAGGAACTATCGAAATGGGTAATGCCATTGCTGATGCAACTGCCGAAGAGGCATTTTCATTAGTTGGTGGAGGCGATTCTGTTGCAGCTGTTAAACAATTTGGACTTGCCGATAAAGTAAGTTATGTTTCAACCGGAGGCGGTGCCATGCTAGAAATGCTCGAAGGGAAAACCTTACCGGGAATTAAAGCATTATTGAATTAATCTTTCAAAATGTGATAATGCGTTAATGATTTATTGTTTAAATAATTAACGCATATTTTTATTTTCCTCTAAATTCGTTGTAATACAATAAATTTTAAAGAACATTTAAGCTTATAGCACATTGTTCGGCACATTTTTCTCCGTCAATTGCGGCAGAAATAATGCCACCTGCAAAACCGGCTCCTTCGCCACAAGGATACAATCCTTTTATTTGTATATGCTCCAGCGTATTTCTATCCCGAGGAATTCTTACAGGTGATGAAGTTCGGGATTCTGGTGCATGAACCACTGCTTCATTGGTAAGATAACCTTTCATGCTATTACCAAACATTTTAAAACCTTCTTGTAAAGTTTGATAAATAAATTTTGGTAAAACATCTCCCAATTCTACTGAAGTCGTCCCAGGAATATATGATGTTTTAGGGATATCTTTCGATAATTTTCCTCTGGTAAAATCTACCAATCGCTGTGCAGGTACTCTTTGAGTTTCACCTGCCAAACGCCAAGATGATTGTTCGATTTGTTTTTGAAATTCCATTCCGGCTAATGGTCCAAATTTTTGGAAAGGCGCAAAATCCTGTAAATTTAAAGCAACAACAATACCTGAATTCGATGTGGGTTGATCTCTTTTTGAAGGCGACCAACCATTGGTGACTACTTCACCCGGAGCTGTGGCACTAGGAGCAATCACGCCACCCGGACACATACAAAAAGAATATACTCCACGATTTTTAGCTTGTTTTACAATACTATATGAAGCAGGGGGTAAATACTCATTTCTAATTTCACAATGGTATTGAATACTATCAATTAATTTTTGTGAATGTTCTACCCTAACCCCTAAAGCAAATGGTTTTGCTTCAATAGCAATACCTTTTTTATACAATAATTCAAAAATATCCCTTGCAGAATGTCCTGTTGCTAAAATCAATTTTGATGCATGAATAATATCTCCATTTTGAGTTTCTACCCCATTAATCGTATCGTTTTTTAATAAAATATCTTTAACTCTAGTATTGAATTTTACAATACCACCATGATCTAAAATAGTTTGACGAATATTTTGAATGATCTTTGGTAATTTATTGGTTCCGATATGTGGATGTGCATCAATTGCAATATTTTGTGTTGCACCGTGAGCAATTAATAGTTTTAAAATACTTTTAACATTCCCTCTCTTTTTTGATCGTGTATATAATTTTCCATCAGAAAAAGTACCAGCACCCCCTTCACCAAAACAATAATTTGAATCTTCATCTACCGTATGAAACCTGGTAATTGCCGCCAGATCCTTTCTACGGTCACGTACATTTTTACCTCTTTCTAAAACTATAGGTCTTAAACCTTTTTCAATTAATTTTAAAGCTGCAAATAATCCCGCCGGTCCGGCACCAACGATGATGACTTCTTGTGCATTTGTAACATCTTTAAAATCGGGCAATTCGATCTTTTTTTCTTTAAAATCCTCCTGAATAAATAATCTTATACTTAGGTTGATCTTTATATTTTCTTGACGTGCATCAACAGATCTTTTAAGAATCTCAACATGATTAATATCCTTAAAATCAAGTCTGACTTTTTTAGCAACAAACAACTTTAATTGTTCTTCGTTATGAGCAATTTCAGGTTTGACTTTAATTTGAAATTCTTTTTGCATTTGTTTGTTGAAGTTAAAATGATGATCTTAATTAAATTTGAGCCTTAT
Organism: Flavobacteriia bacterium; assembly: GCA_030617765.1. Lineage (GTDB taxonomy): Bacteria > Bacteroidota > Bacteroidia > Flavobacteriales > Flavobacteriaceae > Namhaeicola. The sequence continues at coordinate 3,764 of JAUWUU010000008.1, forward strand.
TATATAAAGAAATTCCACACTAAACCAAACCTGACGATAAAATCACGATAAGGATATGTGGGTGCCGAATAATAATTATAGCCAGTAAAATGCGAGTTCACATGTTCAAATAATAGATAAAACCTTGTTCGTTTGATCTCAGCATTGATAAAAAAATCAAATAAAGGGAAACCTCCATATTCAGCATCATTCTGTAAATAAAATTCCGACAATAACGGATTATACGCATTCATATAATACTTGCTAAAATAGGTAAATGTTATTCCGGTTTGTAAATGTAGCGCATCTCCTTTAAAAATACGATCCTGAAAATAAAAAGAATTTCGGGTAATAAAATCAGGAACCCTATAAACATCATTTCCGCTAGAAACGTTTTGATAAATAAAAGCATTATCCAAAGCAAATTTTCCAAATCTAAACTCCTTACTAATTTTAACTTTTAAATAATTAACGGTTTCATTTGATTGAAAAGGTTTTGCTTGACTTTGACCATCAGGAAGTTTAAAATAACTGTAATTATTGATTGAAGTCATTTGAGCTGATGCATTTAACCATTTTAATGAATTGATCGCCAAATAAAAACTGTTGGTTTGTTCATCACTAAAGTCATTTTGCCAATTATAGCTTTTATAATCACTTTGAAAAAGTAAAAAATTAAAATTTGGTGATCTTGTATTTGTAAAAGCACCTGCTTCAATTGATGTTATACTGTCGATTCTATAAGATGCATTTGCCGAAATATTATTACCACTTAAATTACCTGATAAAATTGTAGATGCTTTAGCATGTAAGTTGAATTTCTTTAAGTCGGTTTGCCATTCAACACCTGCGGCTATCAGGTTTCCATCTAATTTTGAATCGATTACTTCTTCATCACTTACCAACATACTTTTATAACTGTACGAGTAATCAAAATCACTAACATTTACTTTAAAATCACCTAAAATATAAGGCGAATTAAAGTTGACATATATTTCATTGTACATTTTTGAATACTTTGCATCATCCCTTATTGGAGAAACAAAAGCTTGCCCAAAAAAAGAATTTGCAGCATTCTCTTTAAATTCATAATGTTTTCGCTCATAATTAAAAATATGTCCAATTTTAAAATTGGATAATCTTCTGGTTTTAACAGAATCTTTTTCCTGCCAAAGTTTGTAAGACTGATCAAAATAATATCGATTTCCTCGTAATAGATTTCCAGCATCGGTCAAATTTGTAACCAGTCTGGCACGGTCTTTAAAATTTTCAGCCCCACTTTCAAAGTTTACAATTGATTCTTGGGTTAAACCTCCATTTTCTTCATTATTAATGTCCTGAGCAGCTATATGAGCACGAATAAAATATCTTTCATCTTTTGTATTATAACTCATCGTCATCCTTAAATTACCATGATCACTTAAAATATGCCGGTAATTTCCTAAAGATCGCAAACCTTTAAAGGCAATAGAAGCGTTAAACTGTTTTGACATATTAAAAGTAAACATCCCTTCCAATACCTGACCTTGTTCCATACCAGTTCTGTATGTTAATACGGTTGTTGGTGTTGGAACCTGAAAATAATTAATATCTTCAACTTCAGAATAACTATGGTGTTTAGCTCGTGCACCAATAGTTGGATATATTGAAAGGTCATTAAATGTATAGGCTAAATTATTAAAAGTCTGACCTTGATTTTGAAAAGCAAATAATTCTAAATTATCTTTTTTTGTAAAATTAAATCTATAATATTTGGCTAAGTTCATTGTTGTATCAATATAAGTAGTATCAGTATTATACGAAATAATTTTATAATCGGTATAATGTGTTTTGCCACTTAATTTTACATCAATTTCTTTGGTAAATACTCTGGTTGAATCATCAGGATTTTCCAAAAACCTATTATCCAAATTAGAAGACCCGGATAAAGGTCTATTTGGATTAATTTGTGCTAATGCAGAAAAAGCAAATAATAATAAAAAAAATACTGTAAGTATTCTAAGCATAAATATTTTTAATTGACAACAAAGGTAAAATAATTGTGTAAATATATTTAAAGTATTTATAAGTGTTAATGTATTAAATTAGCATTTTTGATTTTGGTTATATAAATATGCTAAAACATAACTTTTCATCATATAAACTTGAAGCAGGAACAGACGAAGCCGGTCGAGGTTGTCTTGCCGGACCTGTTGTTGCTGCAGCAGTAATTTTACCTAGTAATTTTAGGCATGATCTATTAAACGATTCCAAACAACTTACTGAAAAACAGCGACAATTTTTAAAACCAATTATTATTAAAGAAGCGCTTGCTTATGGAGTTGCTTTTGTTGATCAGGAAAAGATCGATGAAATAAATATTTTAAACGCTTCAATTTTAGCCATGCACATGTCTATTGATGCATTAAAAATAAAACCTGAATTTATTATTGTTGACGGCAATAAATTTAAACAATATCAAAATATTGAATACAAAACCATTATTAAAGGAGATGGTAAATATTTGAGTATTGCTGCAGCTTCTATTTTGGCAAAAACTTTTCGTGATGAATTTATGGAAAAGATTCATGATAAATTTCCGGAATACAATTGGAAGCAAAATAAAGGATATCCAACAAAACAACATCGGCAGGTAATAATTCAATCAGGCATAACAAACTACCATCGAAAATCTTTTAAGTTGGTTCCTGATCAGTATAAATTGGAGTTTTGAAAAAAATTGCTATAAACTATATGCTTAGTCCTAATCCACCAACTTATTACTAATCCTTGCACTTGCAATTTTTGCAGCCAAATAACCTAAAATAACTATTGTTAAAATTACAACCAAAACATTGGTTAAATGAAATTCAACAGGATATGCCAAATTCTTAGTAATCATTATAAGTCCGTATTTTTTTTGTAACAGCACAAAAGGTATGGCAATTAATAAACCAATCACCAGGCCAAACAAGGTCAACAAAAATCCTTGCAATACAAATATTTTTCTGATTTCTTTAATGTCAGCACCTAAATGAAAAAGTGTTTTTAAATTACTGCGCTTATCAATGATCATCATTACTATTGCACCTATCACATTAAATAATGCAATAATTAGGATCAATGTAAATACTAAATAAGAGGCTAAATTTTCTGTATTGAGCATTTTATAAAAAACGGAATTTAACTGTTCTCGTGTTTGAACTTTGTAATTTGCCCCCAATTTATTTTGCAAGTCTGATTGTACATCTTTAGCCAAACCTTCGTCTATTAGTTTTAACTCAACTGCTGTAATTTGATCTTGTTTATAATCTAACAGATCTTTTGTCAAACTCAAATTGGCAAAAACATATTTTTTATCAAGATCATCAGTAAGCCTATATATACCAATAGGTTGTGTGCTCATACTTTTAAAAGCAGTTTTTGGATTTGTAATATAACCTTTTCCTGGTTTTGGGACAAAAACCTTAAGTGGATCTAAAAAATCATAAGCACCTACTGAAAGTATATTAGATATTCCGCTACCTACAACTACGGTGTGTTTTGCTTTATAATTAACCCAATCACCAAAGTATACTGCTGTATCTAATTTATTAACGAGCAGGTAATTTGAATCAACACCTTTAATCATAGCAATATGAGATTTATCTCTATAATTAAAAAATGCTCTTTCTTCAATTACTTTTGAAAAATTAGCAATTTTCTCATTGACCAAAGCTTTTTCTATAGTATCATTAAATAAAAAAGATTTTCCTTTTACAACGCTTATTTTTAAATCGGGATCGGCAATTCTAATAAAACTCAAACTAAAACTCTTCAATCCTGAAAAAACTGATAAAACAACAAAAAGAGCTATTGTACTTACAATAACGCCTAAAGTTGCAATTAAAGTAATGATGTTTATTGCATTACTACTGCTTTTAGAAACCAAATACCTTTTAGCTATGTAAAGTGGAAAATTCAACTTATTTCTTTTTCTTTTCTGATAAGATCTCAGGGTTTAGAATTGGATTTTCTTTGTTTTTTAATGCTGCATCAATATTATCTATATAATCTAATGAATCATCAATATAAAAAGTCAGTTCGGGCATTTTCCGCATTTGATGTCTCATACGCTGAGCTAACTGGTGTTTAAGCTTTACTGAATCTAAAACAATTTCCTGAAAAATAGCTTCTTTTTTATCAGAAGGAAAAATACTCAAATAAACTTTAGCTTCATTTAGATCAGGTGTTACATTAACTTTAGTTACTGAAATAATAAGCCCTTTTAATCTTTCTTGAGTACTTATTCTAAGAACATCTGCAAGTTCTTCCTGTAAAACTCCGGCTATCTTTTTTTGTCTATTTGTTTCCATAAATGCAAAAATAAGCTTAAAATATTTTATAAATTATTTATTCTTAAAAAAAGAAATATTCAAAGTCCAAAAAATGAAAAAAGACAATATTGCTTTAAGTAATTCGAAAATTCAAAATTAAACCTTCCAGGCTATTCATTATCAAGTTTCACTAACAATATATTTAATCTTTTAATGAAAAAATTATCCGTGATTTTAGAAATAAACTTTGTGAAGATGTTTAGTTTGCAAAATGAATTGAATTAAGTACCTTGCAAATCGAATTTTTTGACTAAAAAACATGAGTAAATCTTTTGAAAAATACCACAAACGCCGTTTGCGTTCTTCGTATATTTCAGTTGTCATCAGTATTGCTTTGGTATTATTTTTATTAGGATTACTAGGTTTATTAGTGCTCAACACTAAAAAAGTTGCCAATCATTTTAAAGAACAGGCTGCCATTACACTTTTTATAAAGAATGATGTAAAAAAAGAAGGAATTAAGAAATTACAAGCTTCGATTGATAAAGAACCTTTCACAAAAAGCACAAGGTTTATATCTAAAGACGAAGCCGCTGAAATTTATAAAAAAGAAAATGGTGAAGATTTTATGAATTTCTTAGGCTATAATCCGTTGCAAAATGCAATTGATATTAATGTAAATGCCGATTTTGTGACTCCTGAACAAATGAATAAAATTGAAAATATTTATATCAATAACCAGTTTGTTTCTGAAGTTTCTTATGATAAACCTTTAATTGATCTTCTTACAAAAAATGTAAGGAGAATTAGTTTTTTTATATTGATTTTTAGTGCTTTATCTACACTAATTGTTGTCGTTTTGATCAATAGTTCTTTGCGCTTATCAGTTTATTCAAAACGTTTTACTATTAAAACCATGCAAATGGTAGGTGCTACAAAAAGTTTTATAAGGAAGCCTTTTATTTGGAGAAGTATTAAACTTGGAATGATCGGTGCATTTGTTGCTTTATTAGGTTTGAGTGGAGTAGTATATTATATCCATAAAAACTATCCTGAGTTTAATTTTATCAATGACAAATTACAGATCTTAAGCTTGTTTGGTGGTATTTTCCTTATTGGTATTTTAATAACCTGGTTGAGTACTTTTTTTGCGACGCAAAAGTTTTTGAATTTACAAACCGACGAGTTGTTTTACTAAATATATTTATATGGCAAAGAAAAAAACTACAAAACAAGAAGGCGAATTCTTATTCGGTAAAAAAAATTACATCATAATGATCATCGGTGTAGTTATTCTTTTAATTGGATTTGCCCTAATGAATGGCGGTGGTAGTGATGACCCAGCAGTTTTTAATGAAGATATCTACAATTTTCAAAGAATAAGATTGGCACCAACATTAGTGCTTATAGGATTGGCAGTAGAAATTTATGCTATTTTTGCAAATCCAAAAGGAAAACAAATTAAAGAATAATTTTAAATTCAGCAATACTTTTCAATATAGATCTTATGAGTTTAATAGAAGCAATTATTCTTGGAATAGTTCAGGGTTTAACCGAATTTTTACCAGTTTCATCAAGTGGACATTTAGAACTGGGAAAAGCACTTTTTGGTGAAAAATTAGTAGCTCAAGATAGCCTTACTTTTACAGTTGTCTTGCATTTTGCAACAGCCCTTAGTACTATGGTTGTTTTTAGAAAAGAAGTTTTTACGATTATTAAAGGTTTATTTCAGTTTCAATGGAATGAAGAATTCGAATTTTCAATAAAAATTATCATTTCAATGATTCCTGCTGTAATAATCGGTGTATTTTTTGAAGAAGAATTAGAACAGCTGTTTGGAGGTAAAATTTTATTTGTTGGCATAATGTTACTGATTACAGCATTACTTTTATTACTTGCAGATAAGGCTAAAAACACCGATAAAAATGTTACCTATAAAAAATCATTTATTATAGGAATTGCTCAGGCAATTGCTATGTTACCCGGAATATCGCGATCAGGAGCAACTATTTCTACTTCTGTTTTATTGGGAATTGATAGAACTAAAGCAGCTAGGTTTTCATTTTTAATGGTCGTTCCTCTAATTTTTGGTAAAGTTGCCAAAGATCTAATGAGTGGTGAGATTAGTTTCCAAAATGAACAATTTGGTGTAATGAGTGCAGGATTTATTGCTGCATTTATTTCAGGAATTTTTGCCTGTAATTGGATGATCTCACTGGTAAAAAGAAGCAAACTTTCTTATTTTGCTATTTATTGTGCAATTGTTGGCTTAATTGCCATTACCTATGCTTTATTGAATTAAATGAGAGTTGAAGATTTTCAAAACGGACAAATCATCTTAATTGACAAACCTCTACAATGGACATCTTTTCAAGTTGTAAAAAAATTACGATGGGGAATTCAAAAAAACTTCAATATAAAAAAAATTAAAGTTGGTCATGCAGGAACTCTAGATCCTTTGGCAACAGGGCTATTACTAATCTGTACCGGTAAATTTACCAAAAAAATAGATCAATTTCAGGCCGAAACCAAAGAATATATCGGAACGATAACGCTTGGCGCCACAACACCTTCTTATGATCAGGAGACTGAAATAAATGAAACTTTTTCAATAGATCATATAACTACAAAAAAATTAAATTCAATAACTAAAACTTTTATTGGCGATATTGACCAATATCCACCAATATTTTCAGCAATTAAAAAAGATGGTGTTAGGTTATATGAATTAGCCAGAAAAGGTGAAACAACTAAGATCAACTCAAGAAGGATACATATTTATGATTTTAATATAACTAAGATCAACTTACCTACAGTAGATTTTAGAGTAGTCTGTAGTAAAGGAACTTATATTCGTTCATTGGCTTATGACTTTGGTAAAGCACTAGATTCCGGTGCATATTTATCTTCATTGCGAAGAACAAAAAGCGGAGATTTTGATGTAGAAAATGCCGTTTCTCCTGATAAATATTTAGATGTATTAAGAACACTTTTGTAATTTTAAAACAAATGTGATATCCAACTCTCAGTTGCAGGCACTTCCCAACAACATTCATACTCTGATTTTGTATTGATAAAATTATTAAAAACTACAGTTTTTTTAGAAACCCCTCTGTTTTTGATAAGTTTCTTAAAATCGGGTATTTCTTTTACCTGCACATATTCACCTTGCTTAAAAAATACTTTTACTTTATCTATTAAAGAAATTTTATATTCATTTTCAAGGGTCTGTAATAAATTAACCAGAGTGTTATTTTGACTGATACTTAATGGAGTTCTATTTGAAATGATAATGATAATAAACTGTTGGTACTTAATCTCATAAAAGAAATCTAAATCAGAAATATCTTGTAAAAACAATTCAATTTTTTGATTTATTTCTACTAACTCTTTAGGGTAAAATTTCCTATTGCATGGAAAAATATAAAATTTTGAAGTATTATTCAATAAACTGAAATCAACTAACATAAAGTAATTTGTTTTTTAATCTAGAAAATATAATTAAACAGCAAAATGCAATCCTTGCAACATTTCTCTTACCAATTCATCTAAGTCAACTTTGTGCTCCCAATTCCAGTCTTTTCTTGCTTGTTTATCATCAATAGTCTGAGGCCAGCTCTCTGCAATTCCTTGACGATCATCTGTCTTGTAATTTATTGTGAAATCAGGAATATGTTTTTTAATAGCTTCAGAAATTTCTTTTGGAGAAAAACTTACAGCTGCTAAATTATAAGAGGTATATCTTTCAAATTTTTCATGCTGCATGATTTTTATAGTGGCATTTATTGCATCATCCATATACATCATAGGTAAAACTGTGTTTTCACTTAAAAAACTTGTATATGATTTATGTGCTTTTGCCCCATGAAAAATTTCAACAGCATAATCTGTAGTTCCTCCACCTGGATTTGTTTTATAGCTAATAATTCCCGGATAGCGCACACTACGAACATCAACACCAAACTTATCATGATAATAAGCACACCAACTTTCACCGGCCAATTTACTGATACCGTACACAGTTGAAGGGTTCATTACAGTTAATTGTGGAGTATCTTGTTTTGGTGACGAAGGTCCAAAAACAGCTATTGAACTGGGCCAAAATACTTTATCAATAACCTTTTCTCTTGCAAGATCTAGCACATTAAACAGTGAATTCATATTTAATTCCCATGCATTCTTTGGTTTCTTTTCGGCTATAGCCGATAACATTGCTGCCATCAAATAAACTTGGGTTATTTTATGTTTTTGGATTACTTTTAAAATATCATCTTTGTTTGTCACATCCAATATTTCAAAGGGTCCTGACTCCATTACTTCATAATTTCCGTTCCTAATATCTGAAGCGACTACTTTTTGATTACCATAGATTTGACGTAATTTTAAAGTAAGTTCGGTACCTATCTGGCCGCTAGCACCAATAACGAGAATATTATTGTTCATTGTTTGTTAATTTGATATACAAATATAATGATTTTAGCTAGTAAAAATAAGTTTTGCACATTACAAAATTGATACAAAATTTTCTTTATTTTTGGCTTTTCATATATAATTAACTTATGTTGAGTAAATCTCTTTTTATATTATTAATTCTGTCCATTTTTTATTCTTGCAACAATAAAATTTTAAAAGAAGAAACAACAATCCTTCAAGAAAAAAAGGCAGACAGCCTTAAAAAATATGTTTTACAGATCAGTGTTAAATTAACTCCAAAATCTAGAGTTTTTATACAAGATTGGAAAGAATATCAAAGACTTAGCAGTTTTTTAGAAGATAATAAAATCTACACTCCTGAAGAATCTTTGTTAAATGCTGAAGAATTAGCAAAACTAACACAAGAATTAAAAGATTCTATTCGTATTGAAGAACTACAAACCCCGTCGGTAAAGATCAGATTAAATGTTATTCATAATGAAGCTTTGCGTATAGAAGACATGTCAAAAATTTCAATAATTACAAGAGATGAGATCAATACAGAATACGGTAAGATCTATGAAGCATTTTCAGCGCTAAACTCCAAGATAAACAATAATTTAAATCAAAAAGAGTTAAATGAAGAGCTGGAAGATTTTATTAATGAAATTACTACTATAGATTCTTTAAATTTAGATACTATTCTTGATAAAAAACCAATTAAATTTCAAAATAAAAAATTAAACGACTCTAAAATATTGAAAAAGCTCAAAATTAAATAGTTATATTTTTCATATCTTTGAAAGATATAAAAACTGCTATTTAATCCCTATTATGAAAAGAATATTCACTAGCATATTTATGATTTTTTTTCTGACCTTAAGTGTTAAGGCTCAGTTTAATGAAAATGCTCCCTGGATACAAAATCAACAAACCTCAACAACAGTCTCAAAAAATTCATTACAAAATCTTAGCAAGAGTTTTAACGAATATTTTAAAGATCGAGATTGGGAAGCTAAAGGTAGTGGTTATAAACCTTTTAAACGATGGGAAGATCATTGGAAATATTACACGCTAAAAGATGGTAGCATCGCGCCTCCTTCAATGCTTTGGCAATCATGGGAACACAAAAATGAGATTGCTAATAAATCAGATAATATAAGTAACTGGCAATCACTAGGTCCTTATACTACAAATGTTAAAACCGGACAAGGAAGAATTAATAGTTTTATTATTGACCCAAATAACCCCAATACTTTTTATGTAGGTGCTCCTTCAGGAGGTATATGGAAATCAACAGATGCCGGAACTAACTGGAAACCATTATCCGATAATATTCCTCAGATTGGCGTTTCTGGTATTGCAATCGACCCTAATAATTCAAATGTAGTATATATTGTTACCGGTGACGATGACGCTCGTGACACCTACAGTGTTGGTGTAATGAAATCAACCAATGGTGGAAACAACTGGAATAAAACAGGATTGACTTTCAACGATGTTAATGCATCAGCTAATGAGATTTTTATTAATCCTAACAATTCAAATATGCTTTGGGTTGCAACAAACCAAGGCTTTTACAAATCAGAAGATGCAGGAGCCAACTGGCAAAGAAAATTAAGTGGTAATATTAGAGATATTAAATTAAAACCCGGAAATTCTAATACTATTTATGCTGTAACTTCATCAACTTTTTGGAAATCAATCGATGCTGGTGATACTTTTGTACAAATTACAAATAACTTACCAGATCCAGTAGCTGACACATCCTCACGAATGACTATTGGCATAAGTGCAGCAAATCCTGAAATAGTTTATGTTTTAAGCGCTAAAGATGACAATTCATTTCAAGGTCTATACAAATCAACCAATAGTGGAGATACTTTTACAAAAACCCTTGAGACCGATGATATCTTTGTAAGCAAACAAGCATGGTATGACATGTCTTTGACTGTTTCACCTAATGATGAAAATTTAATTTTTGTAGGAGTTCTGGATATCTGGAAATCATCTGATGGAGGTGATAATTTTACACAAATAAATCATTGGTGGAATCCTTCCGAGCCCGCTTATACACATGCCGATATTCACTTTTTAAGGTACTTCAATAATAAATTATATGCAGGTACTGATGGTGGGATCTACGAATCTTCTAATAACGGAATTTCTTTTACAGATCTAACTGAAACACTAAATATTAGTCAGTATTATAAAATATCTACTGCAAAACATTCCGTAACTAATATTGTTGGTGGCTTACAGGATAATGGTGGTTTTGCCTTTAGCAACAACATATGGCATAGATATCATGGTGGTGATGGTATGGATTGTGCTGTTGACCCAAATAATCAAGATGTTTACTATGGCTTTACACAATTTGGCAGCAGCTTAAATATGACTCATAATGGTGGTGAAACTGAGGGTGTAATTATCGCCACAGCTCCAGCTGATGAAGTTGACGGATCTAGTGATAGGGGTGGTAACTGGGTTACACCACTGGTGATAAATAAAGATGGCGTAATCTATGCAGGGTACGAAAAACTATACAAATTAATTAATAATGACTGGGAAGCTGTATCAGACAATATTTTTGGGGGCAACTTAAATAATATAGATATTTCTCCAAATAATAGTGATCTTATTTATGTATCTAAAAGTAAATATTTATATAAAAGTATAGATGGAGGCTTAACTTTTACCCAGTCAACTTATGTATTTCCTTACACAATCAGCTCAATAGATATTAATAGTAATAATAGTGATATTGTATATATATCTGTAGGTGGATTTTTTAATAATGGTGTTTATAAATCAACCGATGGTGGAACTAATTTCGAAAGTATCTCATTAAATCTGCCAAACGAGCCAAAATTAGTTATCAAACACCAAAACCTGAGTTTACAAAATGATCTGTATTTAGGTACAAGTTTGGGTGTTTACCATATCAATGATAAAATGACAGATTGGGAAGTCTATTCTACCGATTTACCAAATGTGCCAATAAAAGATATCGAAATAAATACAGAAGAAAAAATAATAACTGCAGGCACATATGGCAGGGGTGTATGGCAATCACCTATTGAAGTTATAACGGCAAATAATGACATCAGCTTAGTTGATATTCTTAGCAATAATAGTGTACAATGCAGTGGAATCACACCAAAAATTCTAGTTAAAAATAACGGCTTAAACATTATTAATACAGTTACTATTAATTACAGTATTGACAATGAAGATTTCAATTTTCAATATAACGAAAGTATCCCTTCAGGGCAAAATAAAGAGATCAGTTTGCATTCAAATAATTCATTGGAATTTGGCATCCATAATCTAAATATCAATATTAGCATAGATAATGATGCTTTCGCTGAAAATAATTCCGCTTCAGTAAATTTTACAGTTAACAACTCATCTACTGGTCAATATGTCAATACTTTTGGCGATGTTAATGACGATGAATGGTTGATTCAAACCATTGGGAAAGATATTGACCTATGGCAAAAAGGCAAACCAACGACTACAAAATTTAACAATATTATTGAAAGCGGTTATGTAACAAGCCTGACCGAAAATTACACCGATGAAACCGTAAGTTATCTAATCTCGCCATGTTATAATTTAACGCAATTAGAAAATCCTGTTTTGAAATTTGATATGGTGTTTGATATTGAAAAAGACTGGGATGTTTTGTACTTGGAATATACTGTTGACAACGGTAAAACATGGAAAATCTTAGGCTCTGCTAGTGATCCAAACTGGTATAACAGTAGTTTTATTGATCCTCAAAGACCTATTACTGTTGGAAAACAATGGACAGGTACTGATATAACTTTAAAAGAATACAGTTATGATCTGGCAGCACTTCAAAATGAATCAAATATAATTTTTAGATTTGTATTTGCTACTGATCAGGCTGCTAATCAAGAAGGTGCCGTAATTGATAATTTTACTATTGATGCTACAGCAATTTTAGCGGTAAATGATTTTGAAAAAACTGCTTTTAATGTTTATCCAAACCCTTCCTATGGTACTTTTATTATTCAACGTAAAGGCAATGAAGAAATGCAAATTTCAATTTATGATATCACGGGTAAATTGATCTACAAAAGAAATGATATCATTGAAAACTCTTTCGAATTAAAATTAAATCAAGTTGATAAAGGAATATATTTTTTAAAGATCCGCGTAGGAAATAGCCAGGCTACTAAAAGAATAATTTTAAAATAATATTCTAAATTAAGACTTCTTTTTTTTATCTTCAAACAGATTTTTTACATAACGCAAACTCGTACTCGTCTAGAAACTCAAACAATTTCAATAGAAAAATATATTTCAAACTGACTTATTTTAAATCAAAAAATTAGGATCTAAAAAATCCGAAATAAATAACTATTCCGGATTCTCCCACTAACTAAAAAAACTAAAATTAATTTATCTAATCAACATTATCATGTAAAAAAGAGTTATTTGATCGCATTTGAATTTCATTATTATCATCTAAACCAAGTGTAGTTCTGGATTTATTATTTTGTGCTTCTGAAGATGGATTAGCTTCATTAATATCAACTCCCAAACGTTTATAAGCAGGTTGATTTTCCATTTCATCAACATTTTGATGAACCTTATTGATAAATTTATAATTAAATTCCTTCATCCTGTTTCTTCTATCATCAGCCCTGTTCTTTAATTCTGAAATAGTTAGATTTAATGGCGATACTTCACTCTCGATAGTATTTTTCTCTGAAACTATATCTTCATCTTTATGAAGATTTTTATCAACACGCAACTCAAAATCTAAATCGTTATCTTTTTTAGAATCTTCTTTTATTTCTTTAAGTACTTTTAATTCGGGCGCGTATTCATCTTCTATTTCTAAATTATGTCTAACTTTATCATCTTTAACAATTTGTGGTTTTATCTCTTCTAATCCAATTATTTCAATATCATTAACATGGATATTTTTATCTATAATCGTATCAACAGTTTTTGTTTTTTGAATAGGTAGATCAAAAGTAAATGCAAATTGATTTTTACTAATTTCTTGAATTTCGCTATCTGGTTCCGATATTTTTTCATCAACTAGAGTAGAAATTATTAATTCACTCTCTTCAATAAGTTCATCTTCAGCTTCTTGCTCAACTTCCTCATTTACTACATTTAAATTATCAGCCTCCTGATGGGTATTTTCAGACTTTTCCTCTTGTACTTCTTCTTGCAATATATGATGCTTAATTATCTCAGAAGATTCAGTCTTTAAAGATTCCTTTTGCTTTTTTTCATTTTCATCTAATAAATTATGTACAATTTTCTTAGAATTATTACTTGTGAACTCATTTTGCAGTTCAATATTAAAACCGGTTGCAATTACTGTTACCGAGATAGATTCACCCAAATTTTCATCTTCACCTACTCCCATAATAATATCGACATTAGTTTTGGCCTCAGATTGAATATAATCATTAATTTCTCCTATTTCATCAATGGTTACCTCTGAAGTACCAGAAACAATTAATAACAGAACTCTTTTAGCACCAGTAATTTTATTATCGTTTAATAATGGAGAATCTAAGGCTTTAGTAATAGCACTTTGTGCGCGATTAATTCCAGTAGCCGAACCAGAACCCATAATTGCAGTACCACTTTCAGAAAGTACTGTTTTAGCATCTCGTAAGTCAATATTTTGAGTGTAATGATGTGTAATTACCTGAGCAATTCCTGTAGCAGCTGTTGACAAAACCTCATCAGCTTTAGTAAAGCCTGCCTTAAAACCTAAGTTACCATAAACTTCACGTAATTTGTTATTGTTAATTACAACCAAAGAATCAACATGTTTACGTAATTTTTCAATACCTATTTGCGCCTGTTCATTCCGCATTTTGCCCTCAAAACTAAATGGTGTTGTAACTATTCCTACAGTTAAAATATCCATTTCTTTGGCAATTTTTGCAATAACAGGTGCAGCACCTGTACCTGTGCCACCTCCCATACCGACAGTAATAAACAACATTTTTGATCTTTTGTCTAACATGTCTTTTATATCATCAATACTCTCTAAAGCAGCTTCTTTACCAATCGTTGGATTGGCACCTGCACCTAGTCCTTCGGTAAGTGTAGCTCCTAACTGAATTTTAGTCGGAACAGGACTGTTATGCAAAGCTTGTGAATCAGTGTTACAAATTACAAAATCAACTCCTTTGATTCCTTTTGAAAACATGTGATTAATTGCATTGCTTCCTCCGCCTCCTACTCCAATTACTTTAATTACATTAGACTGGTTCTTAGGTAAATCAAATGAAATGTTGGTTAAATCTATACTGCTCATAACTTTTTCTTAAAAGGTTTTATTACTAATGTTTTTTCTATTATGCTATTATTTTATTCTATTCTGCGTTTTCTAAAAAATCTCTAAATTTTTCAATCCATTTATCAAAGACTGTTCTTTTTGGGCTTTCAGTAGAAATTGTTGAATCCTTTACAGTTTCTTGTTGTGATTCAATTTTATCAATTTTATCCTTTTTAACATATTCATTTAATCCATTCATCAATAATCCAACAGCAGTTGCATATATCGGACTGGATAATTCCACATCACTACTACTCGATAAATGCTCATTAGGATAACCGATACGAGTATCCATACCTGTGATATATTCAACCAATTGTTTGATATGCTTAAGTTGAGCACCTCCTCCGGTTAGAACAATTCCTGCAATTAATTTTTTCTTATTATCTTCAAAACCGTAATTTTTTATCTCTAAAAATACTTGTTCTACAATCTCAAGAATTCTGGCGTGAATAATCTTTGAAAGATTTTTTAATGTAATCTCTTTTGGATCTCTACCTCTCAAACCGGGAATGGATACTATTTCATTATCTTTATTTTCACCCGGCCAGGCTGAACCAAACTTAGTTTTTAACAATTCTGCTTGTTTTTCAATGATCGAACATCCTTCTTTAATATCTTCTGTAATTACACCGCCACCAAATGGAATAACTGCGGTATGCCTAATAATGCCGTCTTTAAAAATTGCCAGATCAGTAGTTCCGCCACCGATATCAATCAAAGCAACACCTGCTTCTTTTTCTTCCTGACTTAAAACTGCATTTGCAGAGGCTAATGGTTCAAGAGTTATACTTGATAATTCTAAACCGGCACTTTTAATACATCTTCCAATATTTCTTATTGATGAAACTTGCCCAACAACTACATGAAAATTGGCTTCCAGCCTTCCTCCATACATACCCGTGGGTGTTTTTATTTCGGCCTGACCATCAACTTTATAATCTTGGGGCAAAACATGAATAATCTCCTCACCGGGAAGCATTACCAATTTATAAACCTGATTGATCAATCTTTCAATATCATTTTCATCAATTACTCTATCTGGATAAGGTCGTGTTATATAATCACTATGATGTAAACTACGAATATGCTGACCTGCAATTCCTACATCTACTTTTTCAATTTTTTTTCCGGATGTAGCTTCTGCCTGATCAATAGCTTGTTGAATAGACTGTATTGTTTGAGTTATATTATTTACAACTCCCCTGTGTACGCCCAAACTTTTGGCCCTACCCAAACCAAGCACCTCAATTTTGTTATAAGTATCATTTTTACCTACCATTGCAACAATCTTTGTTGTTCCAATATCTAAACCAACCGCAATGTTTTCATTTTCCATATTTTACTTTTTTGTGCAAACAACTTGATTTTCATACTTTAAATTAATCGTGTCAAAATTTTTTAAAGTACTATCAGCTAATGCTTTTTGATAAAATGCTTTTAGTTTATTTTTTTTATTATTAAAATTTTGTACAGTTCCCAAAATAACAATTTGATCTCCAATTCTGGTTTTCAAAATAAATTGATTAACGCCCTCTTTTTCATTTTGATCTATACCAATAACTTGCTTTTTTAAAAAATCATCTTCTTTAATTCTTTTCGATAAATTAATAATATCTAAATTATTATCCTCATCTATTTTACTCGAGACGATTGGTACTCGAGCCGAATAATTTTCAGACAATGGCATTTTCTTACCAAGTTCATCATAATAATATGATTCTAATCCATTAACTACTCTTAAAACAGGGGTTCTTTGTGTAATAATCGCACCTAATTTATTATCAATTGTTGAATAAATTTCAGCATTTTGGATCATTACATTTATTTTGACAAATTTTTCTAAATTATTCAAATGTAAACTTTCTATTGTTTGGTTATTTATGGTATCAAGTTTTTGTATTAACAATTTATTAACCGTTTCATAAGTAATAAATAGGTTGTTTCCATTTTTAAATTCAATATCAATTTTATCAATCTTTTTATTAGAATGTCTATTAGCGGCAAATCCGTATAAAAACAAAACCAGTAGGAAAAGAACTATAAATTTGATATGTACAATATATTTTTTCAATTTAGATTTTGATATTTTCATTAATAATTAAAACTATGGCAAACTAAAAGTTCAATCCCCTAATCAAACTTTTATTTGCCATAGTAACCAAAGTATTTAGCACATTATGTTCATTTCAATTTAACAAAGCTTCAACGGCATCAGCAATTTTTGCTGTAGCATTAGGTAAAGCCAAATTTTTAATATTTACACTCAATTCTTTTTGCAATTGATTGTCTTCAAAAAGTTTATCAAATTCCTTCGAAAACTCCTTTATCTCATCCTCTTTAATCATTATTGCAGCATTATTTTTTACAACTGCCATAGCATTTTTGGTTTGATGATCTTCGGCAACATTTGGTGACGGAATAAAAATTACCGGTTTACCTACCAAACACAATTCTGAAATTGTACCAGCCCCGGCTCTACTGATCAAAATATCTGCTGCTGCATATAAAAGATCCATCTTCTGGATAAAAGCATGTGTTTGCACTCCTTCTATCTGATCGTATTTTTTATATTCATCAAAATATAATTTCCCTGTTTGCCATATAATTTGAATTTCATTTTTAAGTAAATCTTTTAAGTTTTTTTCAATCGTTTGATTAATTGCCCTTGCTCCTAAACTTCCACCTAAGATCACTAATGTTCTTAACTGTTTATCTAATCTAAAATACTTAACAGCTTCTTTTCTTTTTTTTGAAATATCAATAATATCTTGTCTTACAGGATTACCCGTCATGATAATTTTTTCTTTTGGGAAAAATTTATCCAATCCATCATAAGCAACACATATATTTTGCACATTCTTAGCTAATAATTTATTGGTAATACCCGGAAAAGAATTCTGTTCTTGAATCAAAGCAGGTATATGTTTTTTATTAGCCATAAACAATGTTGGTCCTGATGCAAAACCTCCTGTTCCTATCGCCACATCCGGTTTAAATTGTTTAATAATATTTTTAGCTTTATATAAACTATCGATCAATTTAAACGGAAAGGTTAAATTTTTTGCTGATAGACTTCTATTAAATCCCGTAATATTCAATCCTTTTATCTTATAACCAGCCTGTGGAACTTTTTCCATTTCCATTCTATCATTTGCTCCAACAAATAAAAATTTTGCATTTGGAATCCTGCTTTTTAATTCATTTGCAATTGCAATTGCCGGATAAATATGTCCGCCCGTTCCTCCTCCACTCAACAATATGTTAACCGACTGTTTCATGTAAAATATCTAAAGGGTTTTCTAATTCAATTTCAGTATTACTTTCGATCACTTTTTCAGTATTCGCAACACTTATACTCAACACAACTCCAATTGCAAAACAAGTCATCCAAATTGAAGTACCACCTGTACTTATCAAAGGCAAGGGCTGACCAGTTACCGGAAACAAACCTACAGCAACTGCAATATTTATAAATGCTTGAAAAACAATGGGTATCCCAACACCTAAAGCTAATAATGTGCCGAAAATAGTTTCAGTTTTTGTGGTTATAATTACAATTCTAAAAAGTAACCCCAGGTATAATAATACTATTAAAATAGCTCCGATCAAGCCAAATTCTTCAACTATAATTGCATAGATAAAATCGGAAGAAGATTGCGGTAAGAAGTTTTTTTGAACGCTCTTACCCGGGCCTTTACCATTTATTTCTCCAGAAGCTATAGCAATTTTTGCTTTTTCAGCCTGATAATTATCTTCACTCTCTCCTGATGTAAAATTTTCAATTCTACTACTCCAAGTTTGAATTCGAGTATTTTTTATTGCATCAGGAAAAGCTTTAGCTGTAAGTAAAAAGATAGCAAAAACTAAAACTGCCATTCCTAAAATGTACATAATATACTTGATTGGGTAACCTCCAAGAAATACCAAAAGCATTACCATAACAAATGCAATAGCCGTTGTTGAAAAGTTCGCAGGTAAAATAAGCAACATAACAATTCCAACAGGCAACCACAAATATAAAATACTCTCTTTAAAATTAATCTGTTTATCTCTATTACGGGCCAAGTATCTTGCTACAAACATCATAACAACTACGACTGCCAAAGTTGATGTTTGAAATCCCATTCCTACGAATGGAATTTGTATCCATCTACTTGCATTGGCTCCGCTTATTACGGTTCCCTGAGTCATTGTAAAAATTAGTAAAAGCACAACTACCGGCATCAGCAAAACTGACAATCCACTAAAATACTTATAGGGTATTTTATGAGTTGCATAAACAATAACAAAACCAAGTAATAATAGAATGGCGTGTTTAATTAAGTAACCAAATGTTGTTCCCTTTCCGGTTACATAAACAAGATTTGTACTAGAACTATACACAGGTAAAAACGAAAATATAGCCAAAACAGCAATGATTGCCCAAATGGTTTTATCTCCTTTAATATTTGCTAATAATTGTTTCATTTATTTTTTATAAAACATTTATTGTATTTATAATTTTCTAACTGCTTGCTTAAATTTTCTCCCTCTATCTTCATGATTATCAAACATAACATATCCTTCACATGCTGGTGACAACAATACAGCATCTCCCTTTTCGGTTAGTTTATAAGCAATACTTACCGCTTCGTGCATACTATGTGTTTCAATCATAAAATCAACAACATTTACAAAAGTTTTAATAATATTATGATTATTGTCTCCCAGACAAATAATAGCTTTTACTTTTTCTCGCACCAAAGGGAGTAAAGTTTCGTAATCATTCCCTCTATCAACACCTCCAACAATCCATACTAAAGGAAATTCAACACTATCAAGGGCATAATAAGCAGCATTAACATTTACGGCTTGTGAATCATTAATATATTGTACACCATTAATTTTAAGTACTTCTTCTAATCTATGTTCCTCTTGATCACAAATTGCTAAACTTTCTCTAATTGTTTCTTTTCGAACATGTAACAGTTCAGAAATCATTTTAGATGCCATAGCATTTTTAGTATTGAAATTTTGTTGCAAAGCAAAAGCTGAAATACTCATTTAATTTAATTTTTTAATAATTATTATCTTACTTTTAATGTTACTATGGATAGAACTGCAAGCAAAATACCTACGATCCAAAATCGAGTAGCAATTTTACTTTCGTGATAACCACTTTTTTGGTAATGATGATGTAAAGGAGACATCAAAAATATACGCTTACCTTTTCCATATTTTATTCTCGTATATTTAAAATAGGAAACCTGTATCACTACCGATAGGTTTTCTATCAAAAAGACTCCGGCTAAAATTGGCAAAAGCAATTCTTTTCGCACAGCAATAGCCAAAACAGCAATTACTCCTCCAATTGTCAAACTTCCAGTATCACCCATAAATACTTGCGCCGGATATGTATTATACCATAAAAATCCTATGAGACCTCCTACAAAAGCACTAAGAAAAATAGTCATTTCACCAGAGTTGGGTATATACATAACATCAAGATAATCCGCAAAAATGATATTACCAGAAACCCAGGAAAATACGGCCAATGCCAAAACAATTATTGCCGAACTTCCAGCTGCCAGCCCATCTATTCCATCCGTTAAATTAGCACCATTAGAAACAGCAGTAATTATAAATATTACTATTCCCACAAATAATAACCATACATAATCTTTAGCACCTTCACCTGCCCAGCTCAGCAAACTGGCATAATCAAACTCATTATTTTTTACAAAAGGAATGGTTGTTTTTGTTGATTTATGAGCCTCAGTAAAATCACTGGTTGGATTGGTTAATTGTTCAATTCTAACAATCTGATCACCACGTAATTTCTCTTTTACAACCACATCAGGATTAAAATAAAGAACAATGCCAACAAAGGCTCCCAGAATAACCTGACCAACTATTTTAAACCTACCTTTTAAACCATCTTTATTCTTTTTAAAGACTTTGATATAATCATCGATAAAACCAATCATACCCATCCAAACAGTAGTTACTATCAATAAAATAATATAAATATTGTGTAGTTTTGCGAATAGAAACACAGGAATTAAAGTTGCAAATATGATAATCAAACCACCCATAGTAGGAGTTCCCGTTTTTTCAACCTGACCCTGTAAACCTAGATCACGAATTGACTCTCCTACCTGCAAACGTCTTAATTTATCAATTATCTTTCTCCCATAAATTGTAGAGATCAATAATGAAAATGAAAATGCCATTGCAGAACGGAAAGAAATGTATTGAAACAATCCTGCGCCTGCTAGGTTGTGTTGGTTATCTAAATAATCAAATAAATAATATAGCATCTTTATTTATTCATTTCAATTAGTAATTCATTTACAATTTTAAAATCATCAAAATCAGATCGAACATTGCCGATTATCTGATAGTTTTCATGACCTTTACCTGCAACCAAAATGATATCTCCTTTGTCTGCCAACTTACATGCTGTTTTTATAGCCTGTTTTCTATTAGTGATAGAAACTGTTTTTTTATAATTTTCAGGATGAACCCCTGCTTCAATGTCTTTAATTATTAATTCCGGGTCTTCACTTCGCGGGTTATCAGATGTAAAAATTACTTGATTACTCAAAGTAGAAGCGATGTTTCCCATTTTAGGTCTTTTATCTTTATCTCGATCACCTCCACAACCTACAACAGTAATTACTTGTTCATTATGAGTGCGGATAGAATTAATAGTTTCTAATACATTTTTTAAAGCGTCGGGAGTATGAGCATAATCTACAATTGCTGTAATATCACCTTTTGAAGTAGCATACTGAAATCTTCCATCAACAGTTTTAAGGGAACTAATAATCCTTAATGCTTCTAATTTTTCCATACCCAATAAATCAGTAGTTGCATAAATAGCTAATAAATTATAGGCATTAAAAGTTCCAATTAGTTTTGTATAAACTTCCTGATCATTAATATTCAGCAACAATCCATCAAACTGATTTTCAATTATTCTTCCCTTATAGTCAGCCACCGTTTTTAAGGCATAGGTATATTTGTTTGCCTTTGTATTTTGCAACATGACCTCTCCATTCTTATCATCAATATTCACTAATGCAAATGCTGATTTTGGTAGATTATCAAAAAAGTTCTTTTTTACATCTCTATAAGTTGCAAAAGAATCGTGATAATCCAGATGGTCATGAGTTAAATTTGTAAATACTCCCCCATCAAAATCTAATCCGGAAGTTCGTTTTTGATGAATTCCATGCGAACTAACTTCCATAAAACAATAACTTACACCCTGCTGTACCATTTTGTGTAAATATTGATTGATCGTTAATGAATCAGGCGTAGTATGTGTTGCTGAATATTCATTTTCATCAACCATTATCTTAATTGTAGACAACAATCCACTCTTAAATCCCGCTTCTTTAAAAAGCATATATAATAAAGTTGCAATAGTTGTTTTTCCGTTTGTTCCGGTTACACCAATTAATTTTAAATTCTCAGAAGGATTATCATAATAATTTGAAGCTATTATCGCTAAAGCTTCATCACTATCTTTTACTTGTATATAAGTAACATTATTATGTAATGTTTTAGGTAATACTTCACAAACAATAGCTACTCCCCCACTTTCAATAGCTTTATCAATAAAATTATGACCATCAAATAAAAGTCCTTTTTGAGCAACAAATAATGTATTCTCTATTACTTTTCTAGAATCAAAAGCAATATTATTGATATTGACATCGGTTGTTCCATTTACCGCTTCAACAGATACTCTAAATAATATGTCCTTTAAAATTTTCAAATCAGAATTTATGATAGATTTAAAATTATTTCAGTTCCTTTTTCAAATTTTGAACCAGCTTTGATCGACTGTTCTTTTACTTTACCATTACCATTTACATTTACACTAAAACCTAAATTTTCTAATAAAGGAATTGCATCCATACCACTCATGTTTTTAACATTTGGTACTATCTGATAATCTGTATTTACCTTTTTGTAATAATTTTCATAATTTTTATCAAACGATGTTATTTCATTTTTTAAAAAAATCTCTTCCTGAACCGGTGTTTCTGAATATATTTTATGCGCAATTTTATTAAATACCGGACCTGCAACAATATTTCCATAATAACCAATCTTCTTATCGGGTTTATGGATTACTACAATACACGAATATTTTGGCTTTTCTGCAGGAAAATAACCCACAAAAGATGATATATATTTTGTACCACTTTCTTTCCAATAATCGGTTTGACAAGTACCTGTTTTACCTGCCATAGAAAAATTGTCATTATAAATATTTGTAGCTGTACCCCTTTTTACTACATTTTGCATCATTTCTTTAACCTTATCAATAGTTTCTTGCGAACATATTTTTGGATTGATCACTTCTTTATCAAATGTTGTAATTGAGTTACTTTGTGTACGGATCTCTTTAATGAATTGTGGTTTAACCATCTCTCCATTATTAGCAATAGCATTATAAAAGGTCAATGTTTGTAATGGTGTAAACGAAACTCCATAACCATAAGCCATCCATGGAAGTGACAATCCATTCCAGTTTTCTTTATCATCTGGATTTGGAATTACAGGATTTCCTTCTCCTTTTATTGACAAGCCTAATTTTTTACCAACACTCATTCTATTCAATCCTTCAATGAACTTCTTAGGATTATCTTTATAATGGTCATTGATAATTTTTACCATCCCAACATTTGATGAAACTTCAAAAACTCTGGCAGCTGATATTTTACCATAGCCACCTTTGTGAGAATCTCTTACTTTTCTTTTATAAAAAGAAATCACACCATTCTCAGTATCAATAATTTGAGATGTATCAATAACTTTATCCTCTAAAGCAACCACCATTCCCATAAGTTTGAAAGTAGAGCCCGGCTCATGCGACTCCCATACAGCGTAATTTCTTCGTGAACTATAAGTGCCATTTTTTGTTTTTCCTAAATTTGAAATGGCTTTAATTTCCCCAGTTTGAGTTTCCATAACAACAACAGTTCCGTGCTCCGCATCAAATTTTTCAAGCTGTTCAAGCAATGCATAATGTGCGATATCCTGAATTTTAAGATCAATTGTAGTAATAACATCCCTTCCATCAATTGGTTCGATTTCGTTATTATCACTAATCGGTTTCCATTGTCCTTTGGCAATCTTTTGTTTTAATCTTTGTCCATTCTTACCTCTTAAATACTCATAGAAATATCCTTCAATTCCAACTTTACCACGATAATCATCAAATCCAACAGCTCTTTCTGCCATTTTACCAATAGGATGTTCGCGAACTGTACGTTGCTCTATAATCAAACCTCCTTTATAAGTACCGAGTTTGAAAATTGGGAATTTTTTTAATTTCTGATATTCATTATAACTAAGATTTCTGGTTATAAACAAATAACGATTTTTATTTGCCCTGGCTTTTCGAATTCTATTTTCATAAAAACCTGCGCTATTTCCCAGCATTTTTGAAAGTGATTTACTCAACTCTCTGATTCCTTTCTCAAAATCTTTATCAGAAACTGAAATAGGATCCATTCGTACATCAAATTTGGAAATAGATGTTGCCAACAAACTACCATCAGCTGTATAAACATTACCTCTGTTTGCTTTTATCTCAAAAGTTTTTACGGTACTTTGTTCAGCTAAACTTCTGTAATCATCACCCTGAACAAATTGTATTTCTATTAATTTATATATTATGGCTACAGCAAACAAAACAATCAATCCCGAAAGGATATACGTTTTATTTAATATTTGCTTTTTTTGCGTTGCCATACTAATTTTTGATCTTTACTTTAATTTTTTGTGGGGGATTTATATAGGTATAAAAACCATTAATTTCTAATTTTTTAACAATACTCGACTCCATCTTTAATTTCATCAGATCAGAGCGTGTAGAAACAAATTCTGAGCGTAACTCTCTTTTTTGTTTATTGAGATTAGCAATTTTTTGGACTTTCTTATCAATATTATGAGAGCTTCCAATCATCAACAAAGCCAAACTTGTAAGGAAAATGATAAAACCCCAATTTTTTTGGGCGTCTTTATCAACAAGAAAGTTTCCTTTTAAAATTCCATACAGCGTTTGTTTAGTTTTTGACACTTTAATTATTTTCCCTTTTATTTAGACTACTAATTTTTTATTGCTACTCTTAATTTTGCACTTCGGGCGCGATTATTTTCTTTTAATTCTTGCTCATTTGGAATGATTAACTTTCCTGCTTTTTTAAATGGAACATTTACATTTCCATAAAAATCTTTATCAGCTTCTCCTTCAAATTTCCCAATTTGAATATATCTTTTTACCAACCTGTCTTCTAAAGAATGATATGAGATCACACTCAATCTTCCTCCTTTTTTCAATAGATCAGGAGTTTGCAATAAAAACTCTTTCAAAACTTCAATTTCTTGGTTTACTTCTATTCGGATTGCCTGAAAAATTTGCGCCAAAATCTTATGTTCTTTGTTCTTGGGTAAGAACTTTTGCAAAACCTTTTTCAAAGCAAAACTTGTTTTAATTTCATTATCAATCCTAGCATTTACAATTGTTTTAGCTAAAACTCTTGAGTTTCTCAATTCACCATATTGAAATAGAACATTACCTAGTTTTTCTTCATCGTATTTATTGATAATATCAAAAGCAGATAAACTGTTATTTTTATCCATTCGCATATCTAATTCTGAATCAAATCTCGTAGAAAATCCTCGTTGAGCTTCATCAAACTGATGAGATGAAACACCCA
Source organism: Flavobacteriia bacterium (assembly GCA_030617765.1). Taxonomy (GTDB): domain Bacteria; phylum Bacteroidota; class Bacteroidia; order Flavobacteriales; family Flavobacteriaceae; genus Namhaeicola. The sequence continues at coordinate 29,518 of JAUWUU010000008.1, forward strand.
GATCTGCTAGAATTCCATTAACTTCAGTAACTCCATAAAATCTCAAAAAACGTTTGATATATCTAAAATTTTCATGAATTAAAACAAATCTATCATCATCAATCATGTTTTTTAATGCATCAGAATCTTGATCAAATGCAAATAATTTTCCGTTTTCTCCTAACCTTTTTAAGATCTCTTTAGAATGACCTCCCCCTCCAAACGTAACATCGACATATATTCCGTCATCTTTAATAGCTAAACCATCAACACTTTCAAAGAGCAATACAGGGTTATGATACAACATCGCCATCTTCATTTACATTACCCATAACTTCTTCGGCTAATCCGGCAAAATCGACGGTAGCTTCATCAATTGATTTTTCATATTTATCTTTATCCCAAATCTCGATAATATTTACCGATGATGATAAAACAATCTCTTTCTTGATTCCAGCAAATTGATGTAAGTCTTTTGGAATTAACATTCTTCCTGACACGTCCAACTCAATTACTTTTACTCCAGCAGTAAACCTTCTTATAAAATCATTATTCTTCTTAACAAATCTATTTAGTTTGTTTACCTTCGCCATAAGCTGATTCCATTCCCCCATGGGATACAATTCTAAACAAGGCTGAAATACAGAACGCTTTAAAACAAAACCATCTTGCAAAACACTAGACAACTGCTTTTTAACCGTAGAAGGCAACATTAACCTGCCTTTTACATCGGCTTTACATTCATATGTTCCTATTAGATTTACCACTTAAACACGTTATATATTAAATACTATGACAAATATAAAGAAAATTACCACTTTTTACCATTTTTTACCACTTTGTTAATAACTTTCTTTTTTGTAAAATATTGCATTGATTTATAGATATTTAAAATAAAAAGATGAGATTTTTAAAAAATATTTAATTAATGAAAAGAAATTTAGTAATTTGAACCAAAATAATTAAATTTGTAGCTTGCTTATAATTAAAATGTAATTGATGAAATATACCCTAAAAAAAGAAGGAGATTTTTCTTACTTAGAAGAAGGTGAAGGAACACCACTCATTATTTTACATGGTTTAATGGGTAATTTAAGTAATTTTGATAGTGTATTCGATCATTTTTCAAAGATTGGTTATCAGGTTATTATGCCAGAATTACCTGTGTATTCATTACCCTTATTAAAAACAAATGTTAAAAATCTATCTCTTTTTTTAAAGAAATTTGTAGAATACAAAAATTTAAACAATTATATTTTATTAGGGAATTCATTGGGAGGACATCTAGCGTTATACCACACAAAAATGAATCCGAAAAAAGTTATTGGATTAGTTTTAACCGGTAGTTCAGGTTTATATGAAAAATCTATGGGTAAAAGTTATCCTAAAAGGGGTGATTATGAATATATAAAAAAGGGTGTACAAGATGTTTTTTACGATTCGGATATCGCTACTAAAGAACTTATTGATGGAGTTTTCAAAGATGTCAACAATAGAAATAAAGTAATTAGAACTCTTGCGCTTGCCAAGAGTGCAATTAGGCATAATATGGCAAACGACCTTCCAAATATGACAATGCCTGCCTGTTTAATTTGGGGAGAAAATGATACTGTTACACCTCCTGAAGTTGCTGAAGAATTTCATAGCCTTTTGCCCAATTCCGAATTAAATTGGATCGATAAATGTGGGCATGCACCTATGATGGAGCATCCAATACAATTCAATGCATATGTAGAAAAATGGTTAACTAAATACATTAATCCCAAAGAAAAAATATAGCTATTTTATTTATATTAGTTTACGTTAATTTAAAATATAATGTTACTCCACAATAGATTTAGTTTAGGTTTTTTACCTACTCCAATTCACTCCTTATCAAAACTATCAACCAAATATCCTGATTATAACCTTTTTATAAAAAGAGATGATCTTACTGGTTTGGCTGGCGGTGGAAATAAAACAAGAAAACTGGAATTTTTAATACAAGACGCTATAAATAATAACTGTAAAATTATCTTAACTGCTGGTGCACAACAGTCTAATCATTGCCGTCAAACAGCAGCCGCCTGTTCAATTGCTGGCTTGGAATGTCACTTATTATTAGGAGGAATCAAACCTGAAATTTACGAAGGCAACTTATTGCTTTCTAATGTGTTAGGAGCAAATATTCATTTTACAGGGGAGAACAGAAAAGGAGAAGACATGGAATCTCTTAAAACTGAATTAGAAAATAATGGTAAAAAATGCTATATAATTCCCTATGGCGGATCAAATATTACTGGAGCCTTGGGCCTTGTTTATGCAATTAAAGAATTGAAGGATCAATTAATTGAACAAAAAATCAACATAGACTATATATTTTTTGCATCAAGCTCAGGAGGAACACAAGCGGGCATGATCATTGGATGTTATCTCTATAATTTTGATGTAAAATTATACCCAATTAATATTGATAAGGATGAGAATACGGAATTCTCAACTGAAAATATTATTTTAAATATTATCAATGATGGAAAAAAAATACTGGATATTAATAGCGATTACCAACTTAAAGATATCACATTAATCAGAGAATATGATAAAACAGGATATGGTAATGTAACAAAAGAAGAAATTAATACAATCAAAGAGTTGGCAACAACTGAAGGTATTATAATTGATCCTGTGTATACCGGAAGAGCTTTTAATGGCATGTTGGATCATTTAAATAAAAAAAAGCTAAAACCCGATTCTAATATTCTTTTTTGGC
>JAUWUU010000162.1 GCA_030617765.1 Flavobacteriia bacterium
GCTTTAGCTCTAAAAATAGTATAGATTGCAAATCTGGTGTTTTATAGAAAAGATTCTAAAAAATATCAGTCTTCACCCACACCATCATAATAGTAGTTCTTCCAGTCACCAACCCTATTGTCAAATATAAATTTGCCCTCAGCTTTTAATCTACCATCTACATAATAGCATTTCCAATCACCATCTCTCTGATCATCTTTGTAGGGTCCGATTTCTTTTAATTTTCCATTTTCATAGTATTCTTTCCAATTTCCACTTAATTTTCCATTTTTATAGTTAGATTCACCTTTGAGTTTTCCATCTTCATAAAAAATCTGGCGTTTTCCTTCTAAAACCCCTTTTTTGTAGTTTATAGTTTGAAATAAAGTACCATTTTCAAAATACCATTTTACTTCACCCTCATAAACTTCTTTATTTTTATCAAGAGATATGCCTTCCATTTGTTTTGTTCCGGAAAGGTAATAATCAACATACAAATAACCATCATCTACTTTAGTACAGTCACAACGATAAAAACTGGCTTTACTTTTTGTGGTTTCATTCCAATTATTATCAAACCAGATGGTATCTTTTTGAGCGTAAGAAGAAAATGTAAACAGGAATAGAATAAAGACAATTAATTTTTTCATAATCAGAGAACTTTAAGGTTAACGCACAAAAACTCTTCGTACAACTTTTTAGTTGTTTATAAATATATAGGAACTTTTGTCTCTGATTTAAGTATCCAATTAATGTTTAGATTATTAATTGAAATAAGTCGGATTCTTAAAATTATAATTGTCTTGCTCCAAATCCAACATAATCACAAATATAATGATTATTTTGGCAAAACAAGATTAATTCGCTAGTAATAAAAGTGTTGATTTTTTCTTTTTCCCTTTCGGGGAATAATACATGAACGTTAGCACCGGCATCTAATGTAAAGCAAATATCCGACTTGTTATCACGGCGATATTTCCATATTTTTTCAATGATCTTTAAAGTATTTGGTTTCATTAAAATATAATAAGGATTTGAAGTCATCATCATGGCATGGAGGGTTAAAGCTTCACTTTCAATCAAATTAACAAAAGCAGTTAAATTCCCATTTTGTAGAATCTCTGATAATTTTGAAATATTTTTATCAGCTTGTTTAAAACGTTTTTTTGCAAAAGGATGATCAATCATTAAATTATGACCAATCGTACTCGAAACCTGTTTTTCTCCTTTATCAACCAATAAAATAGTATCCTGATAATTTTTAAATTTCTTATGCACTTTAAAAGGGAATTTTATTCCGTAGAGGTCTGAACTTGCCTTAATGTCATCGTGTTGACCCCAAACCACTAAATCACCTTCTACACTTCGGGCCGCACTACCGGAACCTAAACGTGCTAAAAATGATGCTTTTTGGTTAAAATATTCATCAGAAATTTCTGGATTCAATTCTTTTTGAATACTCATCAAACAAAGTGCAAGAGCACTCATACCACTTGCCGAAGATGCGATACCACTACTGTGAGGAAAAGAATTTTTAGTCTTGATCACAAAATCATACTTCGTGATAAACGGAACATATTTTTCTATTCTTTCGAAGAATTTTACAATTTTAGGTTTAAAACTATCTTTGGTTTCACCTTCAAAAACCACTTTAATACTAAACTCTTTTGATGGATTTTCTTTTTTTGAAAACTCAAGTATAGTAGTTGTGTGGCAGTTGTTTAAAGTAAAACTGATAGAAGAATTTTTAGGAATTTGAGGCTCGCTTTTGCCCCAGTATTTTATTAAAGCAATGTTGCTCGGACTTCGCCATGAGAAGCTTCCTTTTTTTAAATTTGAGGTATTGATCTTTTTTGGAATAAAATCTTTTTCGGTCAAAATTGTAAATTTTATACAAAGATAATTTATAAATGTTGTTAAGACAAAAAATCAGAGATTCTATCTAAATCCTATTTAAAATTCCCTTCATTTTGGGAAGTGTAAGGGATGGGTCTATACATTTTCCAATCGTGACAGAACCTCTTTTTTGTAACTTCTGCTAATGGGAATTGCTTTTTTATTTATTTCAACAAATTCATTGGTAAAAGATTCGATTTTATTGATAGAAACTATAAAAGATCTATGAATTCTTATAAAATCATTTTTAGGAAGTTTTGCTTCAATACTTGTTATGGTTTCTCTTGTAATGATAGTTTTATCAGCGATATGAATTTTTAAATAATCACCCAAACTTTCAATATAATTGACCTCTGAAAAATTAATTTTAATCATTTTTCTATCAGAACGAACAAATATAAAATCACTTTTATCAAGAATTAATTCATCCTTGTCATCTGTGCTTATCTTTATATTTTCATTCAAATATTTATTAACTGCCTGTAATAATCTTTCAAATGATATGGGTTTTAAAAGATAATCAACAGCTTTTAGATCAAAACCATCAACAGCATATTCTCTATAAGCCGTTGTGAAAATTATTTTAATATTTTTATTGATAGATCTTGCAAAAGATAAACCTGATATTTCGGGCATATTAATGTCTAAAAAGATCAAATCTATTTTGTTGGAGTTTATAATATTAAATGCCTCAATTGCATTTTTACATGTTGAAACTACTTGAATAGCATCTATTTTTTGCAAATGATTTTCTAAAATTTCACGTGCAATCGGTTCATCGTCAACAATGATACAATTAATAATTTTAGACATTTTTTGAACTATTTAAGTTTGAAATTATAAGGGTTGCCACAAACCAATTGTCATTATTTTCAATATCTAATTGATAATTATTTTTGTAAAGTAAATCTAATCTTTTTTTAATATTTACCAATCCAATTCCAGTTTTATCTTGTTTAATTTCATCATTTAAAAATGTATTTTTAATCATAAAATGCAATTGATCTTCAATCAAATTAATTTGAATATCCACTTTTAAAAACCCATCGATCAAACTACCATGTTTAAAGGAATTTTCAACAAAAGGAATTAATAACATTGGTGCAATTTGAATTTCATCAGGAATTTCATCAGTTTTAAAAGTAACCAATAATGTATCCTGAAATCTTATTTTTTCTAATTCAATATATTCATTAATATGTAAAACCTCTTCTTTTAAACTCACTTGAGGTTTGTTTACCTGATATAAAATATAGTCTAATAGATTGGAAAGTTTTAAGATGATATCAGGCGTATATTTTGATTGTTTTAAAGCAAATCCATAAATTGTATTTAAGGTATTAAAAAGGAAATGTGGATGAATTTGTTTTTTTAAATAGTTTAATTCTTGATCTTTAATTTGTAATTGTGTTTCTAATATTTTGTTTTGAAGCTCTTTATTTTCAGTTTGGGTTTTAAAGTTATGATTTAATATACTTATAAAACTTACAATAAAAACAACCAGATAAACCAATATTAATATAAAGACATAATTTCGGCTCATGGGAGGCATATTTTTTATTTCCATATTAGAAAGAAACACAAAGCTTCCAAAGATTGCTATTAGAATTAAATAGGTTGAAAAAATTAAAGTATAAACGCTGTATAATGCAAAACTTTTATACTTTTTGGTGAGTAAGTATTTAGGAATTAAATAGTAAACCACAAAGTATGTGGTAATCATCGTTATTGGTAATAAGAAACTGGAAAACCAGGTTACATAATTTGTATTGTTTGAATTGTAACTAAAAAAATAAACAAAGAAAAACCAAACACCAATCCAAAACAATAAATGGAAGAGTATAAATTTTGAGTTATTGATTTGGCTTAAATTCATCATTGCAAGATG
>JAUWUU010000026.1 GCA_030617765.1 Flavobacteriia bacterium
CCTAAAGAATCTGGTGTTGATATATATTGAAACAAAAAACTTGCCGATGCGTGTATTGGAAATTCTAATTCAATCCTTTTCTTTTCAGACATATTAATTAATTTATTGTGACAATATATAGATTATCTCAAATTAAAAAAAATATTTATCAAAAAATATTTAAAGAAGATGTCTTGTTACAACTAAAAATGTTTTTATATTTGCACCTCGATTTTGGCGAGGTAGCTCAGATGGTTAGAGCGTCGGATTCATAACCCGGAGGTCGGCAGTTCGATTCTGCTCCTCGCTACATATAAAATAAGAAAAGCTGAGAAATTATTCTCAGCTTTTTATTTGGATACAAATAGGTACAGCTTTTAGATTTAATTTAGAAGAAATAATAATTTAAAATTCAATTATATTTACTTCTTTTTTTACCTTTATAAATTCAGCAATGATTTCTTCAATAATTTTAAATGCAGGTTTTATTTGATGAATTAAACCTGCTACCTGGCCAATTTCAAGTTCTCCTTCCTCCAGATCGCCTTCAAACATTCCTTTTTTTGCTCTTGCTCTTCCAAGCAAGTCATTTAATTGATCAACACTTGGTTTTTGTTTATATAGATCCTGAATTTGATTATAAAAATTATTTTTTATCAATCTTACCGGAATTAATTCTTTTAATGTAAGATCAGTTCCTCCATCCTCAGTTTCAACAACTGATCTCTTAAAATTGATATGTGCTGATGATTCTTCACTGGCTACAAACCTACTACCTATTTGAACACCATCAGCCCCTAAAACCATTGCTGCTAGCATACCTCTACCTGTTGCAATACCTCCTGCTGCAATCAAGGGAATTGTTTTTATTTCATTTACCATTGGTAATAAGGTAAATGTTGTAGTTTCTTCCTTTCCATTATGGCCACCTGCTTCAAAACCTTCTGCAACAATTGCATCAACTCCTGCTTCCTGAGCTTTTAAAGCGAATTTTACACTACTTACCACATGAACTACAGTAATACTTTTTTCCTGCAGAAAAGAAGTGTATAATTTTGGATTTCCGGCTGAAGTAAAAACTATTTTAACACCTTCTTCAACAATAATTTGAAGTATTTCATTTAGATCAGGATAAAACAAAGGGATATTTACGCCAAAAGGTTTATCAGTAGCTTTTTTACATTTTTGAATATGCTCTCTTAAAACATCAGGGTACATTGAACCTGCCCCTATCAGACCTAAACCTCCTGCATTGCTTACTGCTGAAGCTAATTTATATCCACTTACCCATATCATGCCGGCCTGAATTATGGGGTATTTAATATTAAATAATTTGGTAATCGTATTTTGCATTTTATAATAACTTTGGTTCTACATTTTATTTCAATGGAATATATGTTTTTATATTTTATACCGAACTGGCAATTCATTTTTTATTCGATAAAAAAACAAAACAAAAATCCAGATAGCAATAGCGAACAAGGCTTATAATAATTTAACAACTTAAATTTTATAATAACTTAAGAAATAACCCCAGAACCCAATAATTCTTCGCCCTGATACCAAGCAACAAACTGACCTTCAGTAATGGCTGATTGTGCATTTTTAAAAGAAACAAACATGCCTTTTTTAATTTTATAAAGCGTTGCATCTTCTAGTATTTGCCGATATCGAATCCGTGCTTTTACTTTCATTTCTTCGCCAGCATTTAATTCTAGATCTGGTCTAACCCAATGAATTTCATCATTTTGAACCATCAATACTTTACGGTATAATCCCGGATGTTGTTTACCTTCACCCGTATATATTATATTTTTGTCAACATCAGTATCGATAACAAATAATGGTTCAATAGTACCACCTACTGCTAAACCTTTTCGTTGACCTTTAGTAAAATAATGCGCTCCCTGATGTTTTCCTACAACTTTTCCATCATCTTTTGAATAGATGAATTTCTTACTAAAAAATTCAAGTTCCTGCTCTTTACTTTCAAATTCAGGTGTTTTTCTTTCATAGATTTGGGAATTCTTTGGAATATCAACAATAATTCCTTCTTTTGGTTGTAGTTTTTGTTGTAAAAATTCAGGTAATCTTACTTTGCCAATAAAACATAAACCTTGTGAATCTTTTTTACCAGCTGTAACCAAGTCAAGTTTTGTTGCAATCTTACGAACTTCGGGTTTGGTTAATTCTCCTATCGGAAAAAGTGATTTTGCCAATTGTTGTTGTGATAATTGACATAAAAAATAGGATTGGTCTTTGTTATTATCTGCACCAGCTAATAACTGGTAGATCTTTTTTCCATCTTTGTCAAATTCCGATTTACGGCAATAATGACCCGTTGCAACAAAATCAGCTCCCAGATCCAGAGCAATTTTCATAAACACATCAAATTTAATTTCTCGATTACACAAAACATCCGGGTTGGGTGTTCTTCCAATTTCGTATTCACGAAACATATAATCAACTATACGCTCTTTATATTGTTCGCTTAGATCAACTACCTGAAAAGGAATTCCGAGTTTATCGGCAACCAACATAGCATCATTACTATCTTCTAACCACGGACATTCATTAGAAATTGTAACCGAATCATCATGCCAATTTTTCATGAAAAGTCCAATTACTTCATAACCTTGCTCTTTTAACAAGAATGCGGCAACACTGGAATCAACACCACCTGAAAGTCCAACAACAACTCTTTTCATCTATAGGAATTAGACTGCAAAGTTAATAAATATCGAGAAATTTTAATAAGAAGTGAGAAGTTTTAAGTAGTTTAATCTAAACTATTCTTTTTCTCTTTTAGGTTTAATTGCAGGCTGCTCTGTACTCACCAATTCTCCATCCACATAGTTTTCCCAGGTTCCAACTCTTTGATCATCTTTAAAAGGTCCTTTTTTAATTAAATCACCTGTTTTTCTACTATAATAAATCGCCATTCCGTTAAGCGTACCATTAGAATAATTAAAATCAAAAATCAAATGACCTTTGATTGCATATTTTTTATAATTTCCTTCTAACAAACCATCTTGATATGAAGTAACTTCTGTAGGGTTTCCATCAGGGTAAAAGGTTTTATATTCACCGCCTAATTTTCCTTCAATATAATTCTCTTCACTCATAACTGTTTTTCCATCTTCATGATAAAAAAGCCATTTTCCAACTCTGTTTTTGCCACTCATCTGTCCTTCGCTTTCAATTATTCCTTTAACCGTATAAAATTTAACATCTGATAAATCATCATTTTTATGATAATTCTTAACAATAATTGGGAATTCAGTACTTGCAGCAGAAAAATATTTAAAAGTACCGATTTCTTTACCATGTACAAATGTTCCTTGATATCTTACACGATTATTATCATAATATTTTTCCCAAACTCCATCTCGTCTTCCATTATCATCAAACTGATTGACCTCACTTTGAGCAGTTGCAGTAGAAAAAATGATAGAAAATATTAGAAAAATGATCGTTTTATACTGGAAATCTATTCTCATACCTTTATAACTGAAAAATAATAATATTGTTGTTTATTAAAAAACCTTTGCAAAATTAATAATATAGCTATGAATAAACTTTTTTTACTGCTGTAAAAATAGGGAATTTTTATAATTTTGGATTAAAGATTATTTTTAATTGTAATTTATATATTATGCGAGATTCCAATTTTTGGTTTTACACTATTATGATTATTGTTATAGCCCATTTTGTTGTTGGCTTTGGTTATTTAATTTATAAACTATCACCTAAAAAGGAGGATAAAAAAAAGAACAATGATCAAAAGTGATTTAATAGCCGAATTAAATACAATTAAGAATGCAAAGCGTATTTATAGGGATAAATCTGCAGAATATGTTTTAGATCATCCTGAAACCTTCCCATTTTTATTACAAGAAGTCTTTAACCTAGGATCACCTTTATCTATAAAAGCTGCATGGATATTAGAATTAGTTTGTGAAAATAATATTCAACTACTCAATCCTCATCTCAATTATTTTATAGAAAATTTGCCTATCATAACAAATGAAAGTGCAATCCGTCCGCTTTCAAAAATTTGTAATTTTATAGCGATAGCCTATTCAAAAAGACAGGATATCAGCCTTTTAGATCAGTTAACTGAATATCATAAAGAAAAAATGATAGAAATTAGTTTTGATTGGTTAATAAATGATCATAAGGTTGCGGTCAAAGTTTACGCGATGGATACATTATTTTTATTCAGTAAAGAATTTGATTGGATCCGTCAAGAGTTACTACTTGTACTACAGCAAAATTACAGCAAAGGTAGTGCAGGATATAAATCTCATGCAAAAATGATCATTAATGAAATTAATAAATCAACTTTCATTTAAACTTCAAACTATTGAAAGATAACTGCACCGGGTAAAATTCCGGTTTCTATGGTTTCAAGCAAAGCTCCACTTGATAGATTATATAAATTTAGGGCACCTTCACTTTGAAAATCTTTTGCATCAGTTGCATATAATATCCCATTATTAGCTTTTAAACTATAAAAGAAACCATTAATACCTTCAATTGGACTATTAGGTAAAGATGAACTTTGAGCTGCCATTTCATAAACTTTCCCGTTTAGATTATAATAAAGATTATCTAAATAAATTGATAAATATTCAGGGTGTTCATGAAGATCAAAATCTAAAAATTCAACTATATGATTGCTTGTACTAATTTTAGCCAATTTCCCATTACTTTCAAAACCTGTCCAATTTGGTTTTCCACCACATAAAACCCAAACATCTCCTTTATTATCTGCTACTATTGAATTTGGCACATCACCAACAATAAGTGTTTTTGAAACAGTATTAAATTGTAATTCAATTATTTCAACCTTATTATTCTGATTCCATCCTCCCTGTAAATTTACATAAAGATTATTATTAATTATTAGCATATCCTCCGGACCTTCTCCAACAGATACTGTATCTATTATTTCATTTGTTCTTAAATTAATTATTGTTATAAAATCATCATTAGGGTTTAAAGGGTCTCCCCAATTACTAACATATCCTCTATCATTTTCTGCTACAAAATACCTCGGATTGTTAATTCCATTTCCTGAAATAGTTGTAATTTTTTTCATAGTAAAACGATTTGCAACAATAATTTTATGTGAATTATTTACTACAATATATACATTTTCACCTTCCAAAGCCATAAATTGAACAATATTACCCAGATCTTCATTATTGACAGTTTTATAAATATTCTGACTTACAACACCATCTTCCCCTACATGTGTAATAGTTCCAGATCCGTTATTGAATGGCCCTTCATTACTAATAAAATATCCTTTTTCATAATTTCCTTTAGGCAAATCTAGTTGATCATCTTCTGAACAAGAAGCAAAGAATAGTAAAAATGTAAATAATGATGCTGTAATTTTTAATAAATTCATTTTAATCAATTTTATAGTTAATATTTAATTCGAAATTCCGACCTGGCATAGGCCTATATGCTACACTTTGATAATTTTCATCAAACAAATTATTAATTCTAAACCCAATCTTAAGATCGTTTTTAAGAAAATTCTGACTTATTTCAACATTCGACAACCAATAATCTTCTATGCTTTGAGAGTTTGAGCTTGTTGTAAATACTTTACCTGTATATTGCAAATTGTAATTAAAATATGTTCTTTTATAATTGTAAGATACATTTGAATTTGCTTTGTTATATGGTACATAAATAAGCTGTTTATCAATACTGTCATCATTTGAAACAGTATATGCGTATTGTGCTTGAAATTGAAAATTATGATCATCAATTATCTTTTTATATTTTATTGAAAATTCTAACCCGTAACCTGAAGTTTTCTGAACATTTTTAGGTTGCCAAAAATCAGCTGTAACGGGAACCCATTGAATTAAATTATCACTTTTAATCCAAAATGTGGTTAAGTCAAACTTTGCATTTTTATTTTGAAAATCAACTCCAATTTCTGCTGAACTATTTTTTTCTGATTTAAGATCAGGATTACCTCCAGGTTCCCAATAAAGATCATTAAAAGTGGGTGTTCGATAATTAGTTGAGTAGTTTGCTTTTACCTTAAAATTATTAATAATTTTAAAATTTAAATCAGCTGCATAAATAAACGGTATTTCAAAATTTGATGAAAATCCTTTCCTTGCACTAACGTTATATACTAAATTTGAAAATACTCTGTGATGCAATAGAGCATATACTTCAATATCATTTTGAGAAATATTTGAAATATTACTTCCTTGCCCTATAGAATAGGTATAATCTACGCCTGTATTTAATGATATATTTTTATTAAAAAAATAGTTAAAACTGTATTTAGAAAATAAATTTTGACTTCTATTTTGAGATGAATTTAATAGATCCTTATCAAAATAATAATTATACTCTTCACTTAAATATGCTAATCTTAAATCTGAAATATATTGAGTTCCTATATTTTTCCATGTAAATAGAAATCTGTTATTTTTATTAATTAATTTACTATTACTTGCAGCAGTCAAGGTTCTGGAAGTGTTTCTATCAGTATTCATAAATGAAGTATGTAAGACAATATGATTTTTATCGTCAAAATTCCATCCCAGCGTACTGTGAATTCCATAATTTTTAAATTGACCATTCTCATTTATCAGATTAGTATCTTTAAATGGGTAATCATTTTCGCTCGATATTGCATTCAATGAAATCTTAACAAAATATTTTTCATTACTAACTATACCTTGAATATTGCTTTTAAATGTTTTAAAGCTTCCTCCTCCTAATAAAATCATTGCTTTAGCTTTTTGTTGAAATAAAACTTTATCGCTCAGATTAATTGCACCTCCAATTGAACCACTACCAAATAAAACACTACCTCCTCCTTTTCTAATTTCTATACCATCAAAACTATTTATAGGCAAAGTATTGAAATCAGTCTGACCATTTAGGGATGAATTAACAGGTATTCCATTCCAAAAAACACCGGTATGAGATGCAGAGGTTCCTCTCAAAGATATTGAAGAAACCATTCCATTTCCGTTTTGCTTAAAATATAAATTTGCATTTTTTTGAAGAAAATTTCCCAATGAATTTATCTCATTATTAATAATAGTATCAGTAATTATTTCAACTGTATATCCTGTATTAAATTCAGGTGAAAAATTTCCATACAAGACAATCTCATCCAATTTATTTAGAGAATCATATTGCGAAAAGCCTGCAATGCTAACCGATAAAAATAATATTAAAACTAATTTTCTCATATCAAAAAACATTTTTCCTCCGAAAATATTTAAGATTAAAAAAATTGGCAGGTTTCCTGGCTTGCGTCTTGATGATTGTCTTCCCATCGCAATAATGCGAAAGTGACTTAAAGATTTTCAACAAGCATCACTTAAAAAATGACTGAGCTTACAGTTGCGGAGACAGCTCTCGAGATTAACGAGATTCCCTTTTTCACCTAATTATGAAAATAAAAGATGATACCAACTTTATTGTTGCAAATGTAATAGAAATGACAATCAAAAAACAATATTTTTTTAAAATATTAATCCATGAGATAATATTTTTTGTATTCTTGTCAAAAATATTTAAAAGTGAAAATGAATAAAATTTTTATATTAATCCTTGCTTTTTCCCTACTTTTTTCATGTAAAAATGAAAATAATAATAAATTAAACATTTCAAATAATACTAAAATAGATTCTTCAATTAAATATGCTAAAGGTTTTGATATAGAGTATTTTAAAAATTATACAAAAATAATTATCAAAAGCCCTTATCCAAATTCTGTTAAAAATTATGAATACTATTTGATTCGTAAAGGAAATAATGTGACAAACAATTTAAAGGGTAAAAATATTATTTATACTCCCATAAAAAAAATTGTTGCAACTTCTACTACACACATACCTATGTTAGAATTGTTAGGCAAAGAAAATACTTTGATAGGTTTTCCTCAAACCCAATATATTTCATCAGATAAAACCGTAAGCTTGATAAACAACGGTAAAGTAAAAGAGCTTGGAAATGTACAAGATATCAATACAGAAATTCTTTTGAATTTAAAACCTGAACTAATTATTGGGTTTTCATTGACCAAGGGTAATAAAATGTATAATAATATACAAAATATGGGTATTAATGTAATTTTTAATGGAGATTGGCTTGAAGAAACTCCACTGGGAAGAGCAGAATGGATCAAATTCTTTGGAGCATTATATGATGTAAGAGAACGGGCCGACAGTATTTTTTCAGTTATTGATTATAAATATAATGAAGCTAAAAAAATTGCATCCGAAGCTTTAACAAAACCAAAAGTTTTGTCAGGTGTTCTTTTTAAAGATAAATGGAATCTTCCTGCTGGTGAGAGCTTTACAGCAACTCTTTTTAATGATGCCAATACTCAATATTTATGGAACAAAACGCAAGGAAGAGGTAGTTTAGTTTTAAGCTTTGAATCTGTTTTTGATAAAGCTAAAGATGCTGACTTCTGGATAGGTTCAGGTATTTACACTATTTTAGAAGAAATGAAAAATTCTAATCCTCATTACACTGAATTTAAAGCCTTTAAAAATAAAAATATCTATACTTTCTCAAAAAAAAGAGGTCAAAATGGAGGTGTTATCTATTTTGAATTGGCTCCTATTCAACCACATATTGTTTTACAAGATCTAATAAAAGTTACACATCCTGAGTTATTACCGGATTACACTCCTTTCTTCTTAGAAAAATTAAATTAATTAATATCTATGAAGATTCTTATCTTAGCAAAAAATAATAATTGAAACAAAAAGATTCATATAAATTCTCATTTTTCACCTTAATTATCATATTAATTTTTATATTTTTTTTTAATATTAGTTTAGGCTCTGTTTCCATACCTTTAAAAGAAATATTTGCAAGTATTTTTGGTTACTCATCAAGTAATGAATCATGGCACTATATAATTGTCAATTTTAGAGTTCCAAAAGGTATTACAGCAGTTTTAGCTGGCTCAGGTTTAAGTATCAGTGGATTATTGATGCAAACTTTATTTAGAAATCCTTTGGCCGGCCCCTTTGTATTAGGAATAAGTTCAGGTGCAAGTTTGGGTGTTGCAGTTTTAATCTTAGGAGCTTCTATACTGGGAGGTAGCTTTATCTTATTAGGTCATAATCAAATAGCCATTGCTATAGCTGCAAGTTTAGGTTCATTTATGGTATTAGCATTTGTAATGTTACTCGCAAAACGTGTAAAAAACACAATGGCAATTTTAATAATTGGCTTGATGTTTGGTAGTTTTACAGCAGCAATTATCAGTATTTTAGCATATTTTAGCAGCGCTGAAAACTTACAACAGTATTTGTTTTGGAGTTTTGGCAGTTTAGGTAATTTAAGTTGGAATGAAATTTTAATATTCTTTATAATTTACACTATCGGAATTATTTTGGTTATTCCAAATATTAAATCTCTCAACTCATTATTATTAGGTGAAAATTATGCCAAAAGCATGGGTATGAACCTTCAAAAATCAAGAAATAGCATCTTGCTAACTACAAGTATATTAACTGGAGTTATAACAGCGTTTTCTGGTCCGATTGCATTTATCGGCTTAGCTGTACCTCATATTACAAAACTGGTTTTTAATACTTCAAATCATAAAATATTAATTCCGGCAGTCGCCATATTTGGCGCAATTATCATGCTCATAAGCGATACAATTGCGCAATTACCTAATAGTGAATATGTTTTACCAATAAATGCTATAACTTCATTATTTGGTGCTCCAGTAGTAATATGGCTACTAATGAGAAAACAAAAATTGAGTTGATTAATAATGAAACTAACTAATGAAATAATCAAAATAAAAGATCTTTCAATAGGTTACAGAACCAAAAAGGATAAGCTCATTTTGGCAAACAGCTTAAATTTATCATTATTTCAAGGTGAATTAGTATGTTTAATCGGTAAAAATGGTATTGGAAAATCAACTTTATTAAGAACAATTACTAAAATTCAAAATGAACTATCCGGAGAGATCTTAATTCAAAATAAGAATTTGCATCATTACAAACCTGAAGAACTAGCAAAAAAAATTAGTTTAGTTTTAACCGAGAGAATTCCACAAAATAATTTAACAGTTTATGAACTTATTGCTCTTGGCAGACAGCCCTATACAAATTGGATAGGAACCTTATCAAATTTTGATAAAGAAAAAATTAATTCTGCGATAAAACAAACTGGTTTACAAGATCTAATACACAATAGATGCGATGAATTAAGCGATGGTCAAATGCAAAGAGTAATGATTTGCAGGGCTTTATCCCAAGATACTGATATTATTATCTTAGATGAACCTACAGCTCATCTCGATATTCAAAACAAGATTGAAATGTTTAAACTGTTAGAAAACCTAGCACATAATCTTAAAAAAACAATTTTAATTTCTACTCATGAAATTCAGTTCGCACTGGAAATAGCAGATATACTTTGGCTGATGACTGAAAATGGAATTTTACAAGGAACACCAGAAAAATTAATCAAGAATAATCAGATAAATCAACTTTTTGATAATAATTATGTTTATTTTGATAAAAATTCTATGCATTTTAAAGTAAAATAAATCTTAAGATGAAAAAATTATTATTTCTAGCAATAATCATTACATTCATTTCTTGTGGAACAAGTAAAAAAACAAATCATGTTAATGAAATAGTTAATAATTCTTATGCTGATATTATTTCACATGAAGAACTAAAAAAAAATGTATATCAATTGTCTTCAGATGAATTTGAAGGGAGAAAAACTGGTGAAAAGGGTCAAAAAATTTCCGCTAAATATATAGCGGATCAGTATAGGGATATGGGCATCTCTCCTCCCGTTGGTTATGATAATTATTATCAGAAAATTCCACATGAATTCTTTAAACAGGAATCAATTTCGAGCAGTGAAAATGTTGTAGCTTACATACGTGGAAGCGAAAAACCCGATGAATTATTAATTATATCCGCACATTATGACCACTTAGGAAAAAAAGGTAATAAAATATATAATGGAGCTGATGATAACGCCTCCGGAACATCTGCTGTACTAGCAATTGCAAAATCATTCCAAAAAGCAATAAAAGAAGGAGATGGGCCTAAACGTTCAATTTTATTTATACACTTCACCGGCGAAGAAGAAGGCTTATACGGATCAAAATATTATACCGCCCACCCAATTTTTCCATTGTCAAATACGGTAAGTAATTTAAATATTGATATGGTTGGAAGAATAGATAAAATACATAAAAATAAACCTGAATATATATATTTGATTGGTGCTGATAAACTAAGCAGTGAATTACATGAATTATCAGAACTGGTTAATAATAATTATATTGGATTAAAATTGGATTATATGTATAATGAAGAAAGTGATCCAAACAGATTCTATTACAGATCAGATCATTACAATTTTGCAAAAAATAATATCCCGGTAATTTTTTATTTTAATGGTGTACACGAAGATTACCATAAACCTTCGGATACTCCGGATAAAATTAACTATGAAATATTGACCAAAAGAACTCAATTAATTTTTTATACTGCCTGGGAAATTACCAACAGGGAAAATAGACTTGTGGTAGATAAAAGATAATAATATCAAACAACTTTGTACTTTGTACTTTAAACTTTATATTTTAAACATTTGTACGTAATAATCGATATAGAAACTACCGGAGGGAGATACAATGAAGAAGGCATTACTGAAATTGCCATTCATAAATATAACGGACATGAAATTGTTGATTCATTTATTAGTTTGATAAATCCCGAACGTGATATACAACCCTTTGTTGTACAACTCACCGGAATCAACAAAAACATGCTGCGAAATGCTCCAAAATTTTATGAAGTAGCAAAACGAATTGTTGAGATTACAAATGATTGTGTTATGATTGCTCATAATGCAAGTTTTGATTACAGAATTCTAAAAACCGAATTTCGTCGTTTGGGATATGATTTCCAAATTCCTACACTTTGCACAGTTGAATTAAGCAAAAAATTAATACCCGGACTAGAATCATACAGTTTGGGAAAATTATGTAGAAAAGTAGGTATTCCAATGAGTGACAGGCATAGGGCTAATGGTGATGCTCTGGCAACCATAAAACTTTTTGAATTATTATTACAAAAAGATACGCATAAAGAAATAGTAAAAACCACTATTAAAACAGGAAATCAAAGAGATCTATCACAAAAATTACTTAAGATTCTAGACGCTTTACCTACATCAACTGGAGTTTTTTATGTTCATAAATTTAAAGGTAAAATTATTTATATTGGTAAAGGTAAAAATCTGAAAAGAAGTGTAAATAAATTGTTTTTGCGCACTTCAACTAATATGCGTAAAATGCAAAAGGAAATGTTGTCAATTACTTTCGAAGAAACCGGCAGTAAACTGATAATGCAAATTAAATTCTATGAAGAAATAACAATTCACAAACCAAGATACAATCCTAAGCTTAATCATAAAGAGTTTAATTTTGGATTTAGCAACCCAAACATGATCTTAATTGACAAAGGAAAAGATCTATCTGAAAGATCAGTATTGTTAATTGAAAATAATGAATTTAAAGGCTATGGTTTTACCGATTTAAATTACCAGATAACCAATATTGAAATTTTGCGTTCAATGATCTCATTTAATAGGTATTCTAATAAATTCAATAATATCATCAATTCTTATTTGCAAAAAGAAAAAGTCGAAAAAATTATCAGGTTTTAATATAGTTTTATAATTTTAGAAAAAATATAGTTTTTTGGAAAACGATAATAAAAAAAATACCTGGCAAGATAAATTACACGAAATAATTTACGAAGCTGACACAAAAGCTGGTAAATTATTCGATGTTGTTCTCTTGTGGTTAATTATTGCCAGCATTGCTTTGGTCATGCTGGAAAGTGTTAAAGATTATGATCAAAAATATCACAATTTCTTTAATATCTCTGAATGGATTATTACTATTGTATTTACCATTGAATATATTTTAAGGATTGTAAGCGTAAATAAACCTAAAAAATATATTTTTAGTTTTTATGGAATTATTGACTTATTATCCACAGCTCCAAAATACTTATCATTAATAATTGGAGGTGGTCACTACTTAGCTGCTATTAGAGCTTTACGGTTATTAAGAGTATTCAGAATACTCAAATTAGCAAGATATGTTGGCGCAACAGATAACCTAAGTAAAGCACTAAAAGCAAGTAGGTTTAGAATATTAGTATTCATCTCGGCTGTTTTGGTCATATGCATTATTATCGGAACATTAATGTATCTGATAGAAGGAGATCAAAGCGGGTTTTCAAGTATTCCCCGTGGCGTTTATTGGGCAATTGTCACATTAACAACTGTTGGATATGGCGATATCGCACCTCAAACTGCATTCGGTCAATTTTTAGCTAGCATGGTTATGATTTTGGGTTATGGTATTATTGCTATTCCTACAGGAATTGTAACAGCTGAATTTACCAAACTAAATCCTAAGAATATTTCTTTAAATACGCTTTCTTGCTCACATTGTTCTGCCAGTCTTCATAAAGATGATGCTGAGTTTTGTTATAGTTGTGGGGCAAAGCTTTAAAGAAAATTATTCTTCCCTATAAAATTTAGCATCGATCATTTTATTGTGATCATGAGTATGTGATGCATAATTAAAACCTGAGTAAACACTATACCCTCCAGTTTCGCCATATTTATTTAATGCAATAAATCCCACTTGTAAGTTTTCAATATTTTTATGCTTCTTAATTACTCTTTTTACTGCTTCTTTACAAGCATCTTCTGGCGACATTCCGTTACGCATCAATTCAACAACGATTGCACTACCAGATATTCTAATTACCGCTTCACCAACGCCTGTAGCACAAGCAGCACCTACTTCATTATCAACAAATAATCCTGCTCCAATGATAGGCGAATCTCCTACTCTACCGTGTAATTTATAAGCCATCCCACTTGTAGTACATGCGCCTGATAAATTGCCTTTTTCATCTAAAGCCAACATCCCTATTGTATCGTGATTTTCACTATTGATTTGAGGTTGATATTTTGAATTCTCTTTCCATTTTTCCCAATTTTTTTTGGATTCATTTGTAAGTAAGTTTACTTTTTTAAACCCTTTTTTAAGAGCAAATTGTTGTGCTCCTTCACCAACCATCATCACATGATTTGTATCTTCCATAACTTTACGAGCAACTGAAATAGGATTTTCAATATCTTGCAAAAAAGCAACTGCACCACAATTATTATGTTGATCCATGATACAGGCATCAAGTGTTACAAATCCATCTCTATCAGGTAAACCGCCTAAACCAACACTCGAATTATTTGGATCTGATTCTGTAACTCTAACACCCGCTTCAACAGCATCTAAAGCTAAACCTTTGTTAGCTAAAATTTTCCAGGCAGCTTCATTGGCTGCCATACCGTGATCCCAAGTTGAAATAACAATTGGTTTGGCTATTTTTTTTTGATTTTTAAATGATTCATCATTTAGATCATTATTGTTGGCTAAAGCAGAATTTGCAACTAAACCAACACTTCCTAAAGCAGAAAGTTTAATGAAATTTCTTCGAGTTTTCATAATATTGTTTGTTTAAAAATCTCTATTTTGAACTATTAAATTATGATAGATAATTGGAATTAAAAATTAAATCTTTTTCATTTGTTGCTTTACCATTTTAATTTGATCTGTCAACATACCGTGTTTATCTAATTTTTTTGCTTCAGCAATTAAATTTGTAGCCTCTCTTTTTCTTCTTTTTGTCATAGCAATACCAGCCAATTGTAATTTTGCCATAGCTTTATCATGATCCATAGATAATCCAAGGTCTAAAGCTTTTTTAAAATGCTTACCGGCTTTTGTTAAATTGGTTTGCGACAAGGTAATTCCGCGTAAAAAATTATAATATCCTTCTTGTTTTTTCAACAATGCAGTAGATGGGTTTTTAATTCTATCAAGAAGTTTAGCAGTACCTTCCATATCTTGCTTGCGCAATTTCATAAACGCTAACAATAAAATTTCATTTTTAAAATAAAAAAATATAAATATCCCTGCCAATAATAAAATTGAAATACCATTCCAAATATGTCCTTTAACAAATTCAAAAACCGACCAAATAATTATTAATCCGGCAATAACTAGTTTTATATTCTTATTGTGCATAATTTTCTTTTTTATGATTGCAAATTTACATTTTTTAATATTATATAAAAGGAAAATAAATAATTAAGTAATCTGTAATTAGTAAAAGGGTTTAAAAATAATATTTTAAATTTGTGATTAATTATTGCCTTTTTTTATGAAGAATGCAATAGTTAATTATTAACTACTAAGTAAAAGGTTCAAGCAACAATTTTTTACTTTTCACTTTAAACTTTAAAAATCATGAAACTACCTTACGCAGAACCCTATAAAATAAAAATGGTGGAAACCATTAAAAGATCTACAGTAGAACAACGTAAAAAATGGATTAAAGAAGCACATTATAACTTGTTTAATTTATCTTCTGATAAAGTTTATATTGATCTGCTAACTGATTCAGGTACAGGTGCTATGAGTGATAAACAGTGGGGTGCGCTGATGGAAGGAGATGAAAGCTATGCCGGTTCTCAATCATTTTTAAAACTTAAAGAAGTCGTTAATAAAATTACCGGTTTTAAATTCTTTTTACCAACTCATCAAGGTAGAGCTGCTGAAAATGTTTTATTTTCAGTATTGGTAAAAGAAGGAGATATCGTTCCCGGAAATTCTCATTTCGACACTACTAAAGGGCACATAGAATTCAGAAAAGCAACTGCCCTTGACTGTACTATTGATGAAGCTTTTGATACAGAAAATTTACATCCTTTTAAGGGAAATATTGACATCGATAAACTTCAAAAAGTAATCGATAAAAATCCTATTGAAAAGATTCCTTTTGTAATTATAACGATAACAAATAACAGCTCTGGTGGTCAACCTGTTTCAATGGAAAATATCAAAGCTGTTTCTAAATTATGTAGATCCTATAAAATTCCGGTATTGTTTGATTCTGCTCGTTTTGCCGAAAATGCATACTTTATCAAGATCCGTGAAAACGGTTATCAAAATAAAACCATCAAAGAGATTGCCAAAGAATTATTTTCTTATGGTGATGGAATGACCATGAGTTCTAAAAAAGATGGTTTGGTAAATATGGGTGGCTTTATTGCTCTGAATGATGAAGAAGTTTATAAAAAAGCAACTGTTTTTAACATTATGTTTGAAGGTTTTATCACTTATGGTGGAATGAGTGGTAGAGATATGGCTGCATTAGCCGTAGGACTAGATGAAGCAACCGAATTTGAATACCTTGAAAGTAGAATCAGGCAGGTTACACATTTGGGCAATAAATTAATTGAATTTGGCGTACCTGTTCAACATCCAATTGGTGGTCATGCAATTTTTATTGATGCCAATAAATTTGTTCCAACAATACCGAGAGATGAATATCGAGCTCAGGCACTTGCTATTGAATTATATATTGTTGGTGGTATCAGAGGTGTAGAAATTGGAACCGTGTTAGCAGACCGTGATCCTTTTACACGAAAAAACAGATACCCTGAATTGGAATTGGTAAGGTTGGCAATACCACGTAGAACATATACACATAACCATATGGAATATATTGCTGCAGCTCTAAAAAATATTTTTGATTCACGTAGCGAAGCTAAATCGGGTTATACAATCATTGATGAAGCACCAATCATGAGACATTTTACTGTTAAATTTGAAAAGATCTAGAAGATTTACAATTTATGGCATGACTTGAATGATTCTAAATTGAAGTTCATTTTATTGTATTAGTCATTATAGGAACTCTATTTTTAACTAGTATCACACTATATATCATTAAATTTATTAAACACGGCTAACCGTCTGACGTGGCTTTAGAAATAGATGATTAGTAGTTATTTTTAATCATCAATCAACCAGCATTTATAAGTCATTTTATTTTTTTAATGCTGGTTTTTTTGTGATTAATTTAACATAGTTGCATATGCAACTAACTCGATTTATTGTCTATTTTTGCAGTCGTTTACCAAAGCATATGAAAAAAATACTAATCGAAAAAACACTTCTACCCTATTTAGGCAGAACTGCTAAATATTCTGGATTTTATTTTATAGATACTTTCCTTGAAAACGGGATTGATCTTTCTAAGGAACAATGGTTGGTTTTAAAAAAATTACATGATAAAGATGGTATAATTCAAAATGATCTGGCTTTTATTACAGATAGATCAAAAACATCTTTAACGCGACTTATCAATACTATGGAAAAAAAACAATTGGTATTTAGAGTAAGTTCAAAAGAAGATAAAAGAATAAATCATATTCATATTAGTGATTTGGGTAAATCAATTTTTAAAAAATCATTGCCAGTATTAAATAAAATAATAACTGAATTACAGGGTGGTATTAGCGATGATGAAATTAGAATAACTATCAAGGTTTTGAATAATATTCAGAGTAATATAAATAAAAAATTAAGTAGCAACTAAATAAATTATAATGAGAAAATATATTAGCATAGCGCTTGCATTATTACTAATTATCGGGGCATTTTTTGTTGTAAAGATAATGATTGATAGCAATCAAAAGAAAAAGATAAAAGCTCCTAAGATTGTTAAAACTGTTTTTGTTGAAACTGTAAGCAATAAAGAAATACCTATAATAATTTCCGCTAACGGAAATTTAGTAGCTCAAAATAAAATTGAACTTTACAGTGAAGTCCAAGGTGTTTTAAAACGTTTATCTAAAGATTTTAAACCAGGAACTCCTTATAGAAAAGGTGAAGTCATCTTAAAGATTAACAGTGATGAACATTATGCCAATTTACAGGCACAAAAAAGTAATCTGTTCAATTCAATAACTTCAATAATGCCTGATATTCGTTTAGATTTTCCTGATGAATATAAAAAATGGCAAAATTATTTAGAACTTTTCGATTTTAATAAGACCACGCCAATACTTCCTCAAACCAATTCCGAAAAGGAAAAATTCTTTATTTCAGGAAGAAAGATCTATACTACATACTACAATGTTAAGAATTTGGAAGTTAGATTAGCCAAATACACAATAAGGGCTCCTTACAGCGGTATTTTAACCGAAGCCATTGTAACACCTGGCTCATTAGTAAGACAAGGACAAAAATTGGGTGAATTTATAAACCCAAATATTTATGAAATGGAAATAGCGATTAACGCAGCTTACAAAGATCTATTGCAAAAAGGCAAAAGTGTTAAATTACACAATTTAGAAAATACCAAAAACTGGACAGGTAAGGTAATACGTGTAAATGGGAAAGTAGATCAAGCTTCACAAACTATCAAAGTATTTATTCAAATATCCGATGATCAATTAGCAGAAGGCATGTATTTAGAAGCTGATCTAGTAGCAAAATCTGAAAAATCTGCCTATGAAATACCACGTAAACTATTGGTAAATAATGAAAGTGTTTTTGTGGTGGTGAATGATACAATTTTGAATTTAGTTAAAGTAAATCCTGTTTATTTTAATGATCAATCGGTTGTTATTAAAGGTTTAGCTGATGGGAGTAAAGCATTAACAAAAAATGTGCCTGGCGCTTATGATGGTATGGCGGTAAAGATCTTTGATGAATCCAAATCAAATTCAAAACAATAACATTTATAATTATGTTATTTTTTATTAATACAAAAATTTAAACTTTTGAAAAAAATTATTTCATATTTCATAAAGTATCATGTAGCAGTTAATATCATGATCATTGCATTTATTGTTTTTGGTATTATTGGTGTCAGTTCAATGAAATCTTCATTTTTTCCTTTAACAGACTCATTAAATATTAGCATTTCATTATTTTATCCCGGGGCTTCACCTCAGGAAATGGAAGAAGGTGTTGTATTAAAGATTGAAGATAATTTAAAAGGAATTGTAGGTATAGATAGAGTAACCTCGGTTTCAAGGGAAAATTCTGCTTCAATTAACATTGAAATTGAACAAGGCAAAAACATTGATGTAGTCCTTCAAGATGTAAAAAATGCAGTTGACAGAGTACCTTCATTTCCCTCGGGAATGGAACCACCTGTCATTTCGAAGATCGAAAGCATTATGCCAACAATTAGTTTTACTATTAGCGGAACCAATATTCCACTTGCAACTTTAAAACAATATTCACGTGATATAGAAAACGATCTACGCCGTATGGAAGGTGTTTCACAAGTTTCCTTATCAGGGTTTCCACTTCAGGAAATTGAAATTGCTGTTCGCGAAAGTGATCTAAGAGCCTATAAATTAACATTTACTGATGTAGCCAATGCAGTAAGGCAAACAAATTTATTAATCACCGGAGGTAATATAAAAACGGATACAGAAGAGTTTTTAATTCGTGCCAGAAACCGAAATTATTTTGGTGATGAATTAAACAACATTATAGTCAGAGCTGATAAATCAGGAAATATTATCAGATTAAGAGATGTAGCCGAAGTTAAAGATACTTGGAATGAGAATCCAGACCGTAGCTTTTATAATGGAGAAATGGCTATCAACATTCAAATTAACAATACCAATAATGAAGACCTGTTAGCAACTGCTGAAAAAATTAAAAATTATACGACAACTTTTAATGAACAACACGATAATGTAAATATAAATATTACTAGTGATCGCTCTATAACATTAAATCAACGAACAAAACTGTTAGTAAATAATGGTATTGCTGGAATTCTTTTGGTAATGTTCTTTTTATCCTTGTTTTTAAATGTTCGTTTAGCTTTTTGGGTGGCTGCAGGTTTACCAATTGCTTTTTTCGGAATGTTTATGTTTGCAGCGCAATTAGGGGTTACTATTAATGTATTATCACTATTTGGGATGATCATAGTAATTGGTATTTTGGTAGATGATGGTATTGTAATTGGTGAAAATATTTATCAGCATTACGAGAAAGGAAAATCACCAATACAAGCTGCAATCGACGGTACTTTAGAAGTAATCCCACCTATTGTTTCTGCAATTTTAACAACGATTATTGCTTTTTCAACTTTCTATTTCTTGGATGGGAGAATGGGTGATTTTTTTAGCGAAGTATCTACCGTAGTAATCTTAACTTTAAGCGTTTCATTAATTGAAGCATTAATAATTTTACCTGCACATATCGCTCATTCAAAAGCCCTGATGCGTAAAGAAACGAAAAGAGAAGGTGTCTTTAAGATATTCAATAATATTAATATTAAAGCTGATAAATTTTTAAAGTATCTAAGAAATAAATTATACGCTCCCTATTTACGTTTCTTTATGAAGCATAAAATTTTAGGTTTTGCTATTCCAATTTCATTATTGATCTTTTCTATTGGGGGAATTAATAGTGGTATTGTTAAAACTTCATTTTTTCCAAATATGGCAAGTGATAGAGTGAGTATAAATTTAAATATGCCACAAGGTACCAATGAAAAAATTACCGATTCAATAATTTCTGAAATAGAAAAAGCTACTTGGTTGGTTAATGACGAATTCACTAAAAAACAAACTGAAAACAAGCAAGTCATTCAAAATATAATAAAACGTATTGGACCTGGTACAAATAAAGCAAGTTTAACAGTTAATTTATTACCGGGTGAGTTTCGAGATTTTTCTTCACCTGAAATAACAAATGCTATACGAGATAGATCAGGTAAAATATACGGTATTGAAAGTTTAACCTTTGGTTCTGGTGGAAACTTTGGTGGTAATCCAATTGCGGTTTCCCTTCTGGGAAATAACATTGATGAACTTAAAGCTGCCAAAGTGGAATTAAAAGCAGAATTAGAAAGCAATCCGATATTAAAAGATGTTTCTGATAATGATCCTGCCGGTATCAAAGAAGTTAGCATTAGATTGAAAGATAATGCTCAAATCTTAGGTCTTACATTGCAATCGGTTATGAGTCAGGTTAGATATGGTTTTTTTGGATTTCAGGCTCAACGCTTTCAACGGGGACAAGATGAAATCAAGGTTTGGGTTCGTTATAATAGAAAAGACCGATCATCCATTAAAAATTTAGATGATATGTGGATATCAACTCCCACGGGAAACAGAGTCCCCTTTAGTGAAATAGCCACTTATGAAATTGCACGTGGAGAGGTTGCTATAAATCATTTAAACGGTTTGAGAGAAATTCAACTTACCGCTGATCTAAAATCAACAGATGACAGCCCTACGGAAATACTTGATGATATTAAAAATCGTGTACTTCCAAATATTTTATCAAAATATCCTACGGTAACACCAAGTTTTGAAGGTCAAAACCGTGAAGCAGAAAAAACAAAAAAATCAGTAAATAAAGTCGGTTTAATTGCCATCCTATTAATATATCTGGTAATAGCATTTACTTTCCGCTCATACAGTCAACCTTTACTATTAATTGTTATGATACCATTTAGTATGATCGGAATTGTTTGGGGTCATTATATTCATGGATTCTCAATAAATATTTTATCATGGCTGGGAATAATTGCCTTGGTTGGAATTATGGTTAACGACGGATTGGTCTTGGTTGGTAAATTTAATACTTTTTTAAAAGAAGGTTTGAAATTTGATGAAGCATTGATTCAGGCTGGTATATCACGTTTTAGAGCAATTTTCTTAACTTCTCTTACAACTGTTGCTGGTTTAATGCCTTTACTATTAGAAAAAAGTCGTCAGGCACAATTTTTAAAACCTATGGCAATTTCAATTTCATACGGAATTATAATTGCAACTTTCTTAACCTTATTGATGTTGCCTTTATTACTATCGCTTAGCAATTCATTAACCGTGTATCTTACTTGGTTAAGAACAGGAACAAAACCAACTAAAGAAGAAGTAACCAGAGCCATAAAAGAATTAAAAATAGAAAATGA
>JAUWUU010000046.1 GCA_030617765.1 Flavobacteriia bacterium
CAATTGGTGGAGTCTTTTAAATCAACTTTAGATGAAGTTCGCGAAGCCGATCTGTTATTACATGTTGTTGATATTTCTCATCCAAATTTTGAAGATCATATTGATTCTGTAAATAAAATTTTGGATGAAATAGCTAGTTCAAATAAACCAACTTTAATGGTTTTTAATAAGATTGATGCCTTTAAATATGAAAGTATTGATGAAGATGATCTAGTTACCAAACGTACCAAAGCTCACTATACTTTACAGGATTGGGAAAAAACATGGATGAATAACATAAAAGGAGATTGTATTTTTATTTCAGCTTTAAAAAAAGAAAATTTAGAAGAATTCAAATCTAAAGTGTATGATGAAGTGAAAAAGATTCATATAACACGGTTTCCTTATAATGACTATTTGTATCAGGAATATGAAGTAGAATAAAGTAGTATACGATTATTTATTTTTAGTATCTTCATTGGGAATGATTCCCAATCTATTGGCTCTTTCTTCCCACATTTTTCTAGCAAGAACCTGAAGATCTGCATGGCCATCACTTTCATCAACAATTTCTAAACCAAGAAGTGTTTCAATAATATCTTCCTGCGTTACAAGACCACTTACTGATCCATATACATCAACTACCAAAGCAATATGTTCTCTATTCTCAATTAATATATCTAAAAGATTTGGTATTGGTAAGTTTCTTTCAACTACAAAAAGTTCTCTTTCAATTGTTTTCAATTGGTTCTCTCCATTTTTTTTGATAATAGAATCAAGCATTTCATCTTTTAAAATATAACTTTTTATATCATCCTGTGAATCCCCATAAATAGGAATTCTAGAGAATTTTAAATTAGGGTTTCCATCATAAAACTCTTGGATTGTCTTTTTTTCTGAAGCAATTTTCATAACAATACTAGGCGTCATAATATCTTTTACCAACACAGATTTAAAATCAATTAAATTTTTTATGATTCTGCTTTCTTTTTCCTGAAAAACACCTTCTTCATGAGCTATTTCAGCCATTGCATGAAAATCTTCTCTACTTACAGCAACATCATGTGGACCTTTACCAATAAGTTTGGTGGTTAATTGTAATAACCATAAAATTCCGGTATATTTTAAAGGAAACATTAATACTGTAATGGCTTTTGAAGTAAAATTTGCTAATTGTTTCCAATAACTGGCACCAATTGTTTTTGGAATTATTTCAGAAAGCACCAAGATTAGTAATGTCATAATAGCTGAAACTATCCCAACAGCATTATTACCCGAACCAAATGTTTTTTC
This sequence comes from Flavobacteriia bacterium, assembly GCA_030617765.1. Lineage (GTDB taxonomy): Bacteria > Bacteroidota > Bacteroidia > Flavobacteriales > Flavobacteriaceae > Namhaeicola. Next base: position 1,273 of record JAUWUU010000046.1, read on the forward strand.
AGCTTGAACTCCAACCAAAATCGCTCCTACAGTATGTGCAATTGTATTGACTGTTAAAATTGCAATTAATGGTTTGTCAACATCATCTTTCAATTTTTCAAGCGTATAGGCATACTTCTTTTCTTCATTCTTCTTTACAGTAATAAAAGTTTGTGTTACACTAAGCAGCACAGCCTCCAGGATTGAACATAAAAAAGAAAAGAATATAGAAACAAAACCGTAAATAAACAATAGGGTCATAAAATATTGTGTTTCTGCTAATTTATTAAAATAAATCCTGTTACTTAAAGAAAATTAAATTTTAATTTAATTTATAATTCAAACCAAATAACCAGTAAGATTGTAATTTGTTATCAACTGTATCGAAAGTTGCATCCGGATCAGATTTTAATGTGTAATTAAATGCCTCTTGCATATTTTTACGCAAACCAAAATCAAATCCTAAACCTAAATTTTTCCATATCGTATAAGCAAATGAATTAGTCCATGTATAATTTGAATAATTTGAAGATTCATAACTTTGAAAAATTGAAAGATTTGAAGCTATGTTTAAATTTCCAAATGACCTTTTATAATCGGCTACAATTTTTGCTCCCAATGATGAGTTGTAATCATTATCACCTCTGCTAAAAATAAAATTATAGTTTAAAGGATGGATAACCACAACCAGGTTTTTTATTGGAGTCCAGGTAGCACCTATACCAAGATCCAGAAAACCAGGATTATTAAAGTTGTTTACCAAAGAAGAACGATATTCCCCAAAAGCAGAAACAGCAAATTTTTTGCTCAAATTTCTTCCATATAATGAAGAAATGGTGAAAATATCAGTAGCTACTGTATATTCTTTACTGTCGGTTTCATCATCAATATTATCAGATTTTACCCAACTAACATTTAGGTTGGAAGCGTTTTTCCAGAAAAATTTATCTTCAATTAAATTAGCATAGGCATTGATATTAAAACCAAAATTACCTATTGAAGAGTTGGGAATTTCTTTTGAGTACCAGTTATTAGAACCAGAAATATTTCCCCCTATTGTTCCAAAAGCTTTTATTCTCCAACCAGGTAACGCATCAATTTCACTTTGAATGGCGTTTACTTTTGTTTGTATCGCATTAATAGAATCTTTTTTGATTTTTTGTGTTGCTAATAATTCATCTTTTGTTTGAGCATTCACAAAAGAAACAATTAACATGAAAGTAATTAAAAATAATGATTTTTTCATTTTAAAAATATTTGAATTATAAAGATTGTAAAAGTGATTAAATTTTTATTTGATATTAAATTCCTTTGAACGTTTAAAGGAAACCAAGCTCTAATTTTGCTTCCTCACTCATTAGGTCTTGTGACCATGGTGGATCAAAAGTGATTTCTACTTCAGCATTTTTCACTTCCTCGATTGTTTTTACTTTTTCTTCAACTTCAACTGGTAAGGTTTCTGCAACAGGGCAATTTGGGGAAGTAAGCGTCATTAAGATCTTAACATCTCTGTTTTCATTAACAAAAACATCATAAATTAAACCAAGTTCATAAATATCTACCGGAATTTCAGGGTCGTAAATTGTTTTTATTTTTTCTAAAATTTTTATCCCTAAAACTTTTGTATCAGTATTTTCCATGTCTCTTCTTTAAAATGATTCTAAATAAGGGCAAATATAATACAATTAGGATAATTTTGACTGATAAGCCAAAGCATATAATTTAAATTGTTTTATCATAGATACCAAACCATTTGCTCTTGTTGGTGATAAATGTTCTTTTAGACCAATTTCATCAATAAAGTATAATTCATTGCTTAAAATATCTTTTGGTTTTTGATTTGAAAAAACTCTTAATAATAATGCTACAATTCCTTTAGTTAAAATAGCATCTCCGTCAGCTTTAAAGATTAGTTTATCATCTTTTAACGCTGTTTGAAGCCAAACTTTCGACTGACACCCATTGATAAGGTTGTCATCTGTCTTAAATTCATCATCCAGAAAAGGTATTGATTTTCCTAATTCTATGATATACTCATAACGTTCCATCCAATCGTCAAACATTGAAAATTCGTCAATTATCTCATCTTGTATCTCTTTTATTGTCATCTTTTATTAATGAATTTTTAAATTCGTTTTTAATAGTTATGTGTTTCGTACTTTTATTAAATTATAATATTTATTTTTGCAAATCTAAACAAATACACAATAATGAGTAAACTTTTAATTGTTGGAACCGTAGCTTTTGATGCTATTGAAACTCCTTTCGGAAAAACAGAAAAAATTTTAGGAGGAGCAGCCACTTATATTGGTTTAGCTGCATCACAGTTTGATGTTGAATCAGGTATTGTATCAGTTGTTGGGGGAGATTTTCCTGAGGGATATTTAGAAATGCTCAACAGTAAAAATATTGACACAAGCGGTATAGAAATTGTAAAGAACGGTAAAACTTTTTTTTGGAGCGGAAAATATCACAACGATTTAAATACACGTGACACTTTAACAACTGAATTAAATGTTTTAGCTGATTTTAAACCTGTTGTGCCAAATAAATTTCAAAACCCCGACTTTTTAATGCTAGGAAATTTACATCCATCTGTACAAATGTCGGTGATTAAACAAATTTCTAAACGACCAAAATTAGTGGTTTTGGATACTATGAATTTTTGGATGGATAATACCTGGGATGAATTAATTGAGGTTATTAAAAAAATTGATGTGATTACTATTAATGATGAAGAGGCAAGGCAACTTAGTGGTGAATATTCGCTGGTTAGAGCTGCGCATAAGATTCATAAAATGGGACCAAAATATGTTATTATTAAAAAAGGAGAACACGGAGCTCTTTTGTTTAATAAAGAAAATGTATTCTTTGCTCCCGCACTACCTTTAGAAGATGTTTTTGATCCAACAGGGGCAGGTGATACTTTTGCCGGAGGTTTTATTGGTTATTTAGCCAGTACTCATGATATTTCTTTTGAAAATATGAAACGTGCAGTAATTTATGGGTCAAATTTAGCTTCTTTTAGTGTTGAAAAATTTGGAACAAGACAAATGGAAGGATTGACAAAAAAAGAAGTTCAAAATAGATTAAAAGATTTTAAACAATTAACTCAATTTGAAATTGAGTTAAAATAATTAAATAAATTAGTACCCTTAATTTAATACTTTAATGAGTGATGCAATTAAACATGAATGCGGAATTGCTTTAGTAAGATTATTAAAACCCTTACAATATTACAAAGATAAGTACGGTACTGCTTTTTACGGTATTAATAAAATGTATTTATTAATGGAAAAGCAGCACAATCGTGGCCAAGATGGTGCCGGTTTTGCCAGTATTAAATTTGATGTTAAACCAGGAACCCGGTATATGAGCCGAATCCGTTCCAACGACCAACAACCCATTCAAGATATTTTTGCTAAGATCAATGCCAGACTCAATGGCGTTCTAAAAGATAATCCAGATAAAATTAACGATATAGATTGGCAATTTCAAAATATGCCTTATGTAGGAAATTTATTTTTAGGTCATGTTAGGTATGGAACTTTTGGTAAAAATAGTATTGAAAGTGTTCATCCTTTTTTACGTCAGAATAATTGGCAACATAAAAATCTTATTGTTGCCGGAAACTTCAACATGACCAATTCAAGTGAATTATTAGAAGAACTTGTTGAACTTGGTCAGCATCCTAAAGAAAATACCGATACCGTTACAATAATGGAAAAAATTGGGCATTTTTTAGATGATGAAGTACAGCAATTATATGATAAGTTTAAAAATGAGGGAATCAGTAAAAAAGATGCTTCATCATTAATTGCAAAAAATGTGGATGTTGCAAATCTATTAAGAAGAGCTTCTAAGAATTGGGATGGTGGATATGCCATCGCGGGAATATTAGGACATGGTGATGCTTTTGTTTTTCGCGATCCTTCGGGAATACGCCCGACTTTTTATTATAAGGATGATGAAGTAGTAGTAGTAGCTTCAGAAAGACCTATAATTCAAACAGCTTTTAATGTAGCTATTGAAGATGTTAAAGAATTAGAACGGGCACATGCATTAATCATTAAAAAAGACGGTACAACAAGTGTTGAACAAATAAAAGAACAAATGCCTGATAAAGCATGTTCTTTTGAGCGAATATATTTTTCAAGGGGTAGTGATGCTTCTATTTATGAGGAACGTAAAAATTTAGGAAAATATATTTTCCCTAAAGTTTTAGAATGTATCCAAAATGATATTAAGAATACTGTTTTTTCTTATATTCCAAATACTGCCGAAACATCTTTTTTTGGTTTATCAGAAGCAGCAGAAGATTATTTAAATCAACATAAATTAAAAGTAATACTTAAGGGTAAACGGAATATCCCGGCAAAAGACCTGTCAAATTTACTTTCTATAAGACCTCGTCTTGAAAAAATTGCTATTAAAGACGCCAAATTACGAACTTTCATTGCCGATGATAAAAGCAGGGATGATCTAGTTGCCCATGTTTATGATGTTACCTATGGAGTTGTAAAACCAACTGATAATTTAGTTATTATTGATGATAGCATCGTTAGAGGAACTACCTTAAAAAAGAGTATTATAAAAATTTTAGATAGGTTAAATCCTAAAAAAATTATTGTAGTATCTTCTGCTCCACAAATCCGTTATCCGGATTGTTACGGAATAGATATGGCAAATCTTGAAGATTTTATTGCTTTTAAAGCAAACTTAGCTCTATTAAAAGATACCAATCAATATCATATTTTAGATGAGGTTTATCAAAAATGTAAAGCTAATATCAATAACCCTAATCCAATAAATTTTGTAAAAGAAGTGTATGCCCCTTTTACAGCTGATGAAATTTCAAAGAAAATATCTGAACTATTAAAAACCGAAGATGTTAAATCTGAAGTTAGAATCATTTACCAATCCATTGAAAATTTACATAAAGCGTGCCCAAATCATTTAGGTGATTGGTATTTTACAGGTGATTACCCTACAAAAGGAGGGATAAAAGTTGTAAACAGAGCATTTATTAATTTTTATGAAGGGAAAAAAGAAAGAGCATATTAATTTAATTGATAAAAAATGTATAAAATATCTTTATTGTTTGTTTTAGTTTTAACCACTTTTAGTTTAACACAATGTAAATCACAAGACAGTGTTGTGCAAAAAAAAGCCCCTTTTACAATTACTGAAAAAACCTATCAATATTGGACTGGGGGTAAAGAAGGATCAAGTGGTACAAATTTGGTTCTAAAAGGGAATTACGACTTATCTCCTTTACATTTTGATGCTATTTTTTTTCAAAATAGAGAAGAAAAAATAGTTGCCGAATTTAATAGTGAACAATTTGTTATTTTTTTGAGAATTGCTACTATCGATTCTGATAAGAAAAATCTGATTATGTCAAAAGATCCAAAGGATGAATATGGGAATTCGGTACCTGTTAAAACAAAAAATATTCCTTTCGATCTTAAAGAAGATGAGGCTGTTTTGCTTTACAATGTAAAAGGAAAAGAATACTATTATAAAATAAACGGAATAAAAAGGTTAGAAACAATTAATTATCCTTGATTATTGATTTGTTTTAATTTATAAATAATGGTAAAATGCAATAATGCTATAGTATTTAGCATTATTATATTAAGCAATACCATTTAATTTTCTTGTAATAATTATAAATTAACGCTCAAACCAATGCTTCCGTTTCTGCCAATTTCAGCATATACTCCAATTTTATCCGTGAAGAAATATTTTGCTCCAATAAATGCGTCAAAACCAATATCATTGCCTGATAAATAACCTACCTGGATACCTGGATAAAGATCTAATTTTGATGGAAAATCAAGTAATAAACCTAAATGAATTGCTGTTCGTCCATAAAGATAATAATCATTATCAGGATTACTGAAATAATACGAAGCTCCAGCGCCAATAGAAAATAGGTCAGTTATACCATAATCAATATTTGCCCTGATGCCATTACCAAAACCGTATAGGTCATATCCAATATTAAGTTTAGTATCTCCTTTCCCGTCATATGATTGAGAAAATACAACTGTAGTAAAACAAATAAACAAATAAAATAATCTAAATCTTTTCATAGCTAAAAAGTTTTAATTCCTTAATTATTATAACGTAATTCTTTTGATTTTCGTATTAAATATTAACGTTTATTTAAATATACTTTTTAGAATTTTTATCTACATTTACACCTGCATATTTGATGCATCTTAAAATATTTGTGATATTGAATTTTTTAAGAAAATTTTAATATTTTCAAAATTGTATTGGCACGAATATTGCGCATAGATTACTGTTAGATTGGAAAATTATAAATGGTTAATATTCTCTTAAAATTTCCCTTTCAAACAACAAAAGTAGAAAGTTCTCGTTTTAAGTTATATGCTTAAAATAAGTGTAAAAATAAGGTTTGGTTAGTTGATTTTGGTTGATTTATTTCAACCAATACCCGCCCCGATCTCTCGGGGCGGTTTTATAAAAAAGAAAATACTTTTTATTTTAAAAATCAAATTTGATTCCCTGAGCCAAAGGTAGTTCTGTACCGTAATTTATGGTGCTTGTTTGACGACGCATATATATTTTCCATGAATCAGAACCAGATTCTCTTCCGCCACCAGTATCTTTTTCTCCTCCAAAAGCTCCACCAATTTCAGCTCCTGAAGTACCAACATTTACATTAGCAATACCACAATCTGAACCGGTTGCAGCAACAAACATTTCTGCTTCTCTTACATTTAAAGTAAAGATACATGATGAGAGTCCTTGAGGAACATTATTTTGAATATCTATTGCGTTTTGAACATCGCCACTGTACTTTAATAAATAAACAATTGGTGCAAAAGTTTCTTCCTGAACAATTTCAAAATGATTTTTGGCTTCAGCAATACAAGGCATAACATAATTACCAGACTCAAAGCCTTTACCTTCTAAAACCTCTCCACCAAATAGAATTTTACCTCCTTCTTCCTGTACTTTTTCAACTGCGTGTGCAAAAGCATTTACTGAATGTTTATCAATAAGTGGTCCTACTAAAAAGTTTTCGTCTAATGGATTTCCAATTTTATTGGCTACACTTTTATATGCATTTACCATAGAATCTTTTACTTTATCGTAAACACTTTCGTGAATAATTATTCTACGAGTTGATGTACAACGTTGTCCGGCTGTTCCTACGGTTCCAAATACAGTTGAAGCAATGGCCATTTTAATATCAGCATTTGGAGTGATGATAACAGCATTGTTTCCTCCTAATTCTAAAATAGTTTTTCCTAGCCTTTTGCCTACAATACTACCAACTCTTTTGCCTACAGCAGAAGATCCGGTAACTGATAATAAAGGAATTCTTTTATCGGCTAAGAAGTTATCTCCCATAACAGAAGATTTAGCTACAACGAGGTTAAAAACTCCTTCCGGAACATTATTCTCTTTCAAAACATCAACAATGATCCTTTGTGTTGCAATTGCTGTGAGGGGTGTTTTGGAAGAAGGCTTCCAAATAACAACATCTCCTGCAATTGCTGCTAGAGCTGTGTTCCAAGCCCAAACTGCAACCGGGAAATTAAATGAGGTTACAATTCCCACAACACCTAATGGTTGATATTGCTCAAACAATCTATGTTCCCTTCTTTCTGACTGTAATGAAACTCCATTGATTAAACGAGATTGGCCCACCGCAAAATCACATATATCGATCATTTCTTGTACTTCACCAAGTCCTTCTTGATAAACTTTACCCATTTCATAAGCAACTAAAGCACCAAGTTCTTCTTTATATTCTCTTAACGCTAATCCAATTTGTCTAACAATTTCTCCTCTTTCTGGTGCTGGCACCAGTCGCCATTCCTTAAAAGCTTCTTGTGCTTTTTGAATAACCATTTCATAATCATCTAAGGTTGCATTTTTAACTTTTGCAATTTCTTTACCATCAATTGGAGATGAAGAAGAAGTAACATTTCCTTTAGTATCAAACCATTTTATTCCAGTTGAAACTCCGTTATTAACATCTGTAATTCCTAGTTTTTTTAAAACTTTATTTATTTCTATTGTCATAATATTAAGATTATTATTGTTGATTATTTGCTAATATATTTAATTCGCTTACAAATGCTTCAATATCTTTTTGAGTATGATTTTTTTCTAAGCAGGCTTCTTCTAAAGTTCCCCAAATCGGTTCTCCGCAGGCAATACATCTAATTCCTTTTTTTGAAAGAAAATTTACCGAGAAAGCGTATTCTTCTACAAGATCTTCTATTGTAATTGTTTTGTCTATCATTTAAAAACACTTTTTATTTAAGAGTGCTAAATTAATAGTATTTCTTATGATATTTTAGATTAATCAAAAAAATATTCAATATGTATAATTAAAAAAACCAAACTCTTAACAAGTCTGGTCTTCTATTGTTTATTGAAAATATAATATTTTTTTAGAACCTATAATTTATCCCTGAATATACACCAAAGTAATAAGGTCTGAAATTCCCGGCATCAGTTGAAAAAGTATTGAATTGATATTTAACCATTGGGGTTAAATTCAAAAACCAATCGCTATTAATCTTATAATCTAAATCAACTCCAACATTTCCACTAAAATTAAAAACATTTATGTTGTTAGCTTCTCCTAGTTTAGTTGTGGCATTTTGGGATACTAATGATACCTGATTATTGGTTAAAATAAATGTACTAAATCCTCCCACAACGTTCAATCCTACCTTACTTTGAAAAATATTATATTTCATTTCTAGTGGAATTTCAACATATTCTAAAGATTGATTTAAATCTCCTTCTGCACTTGATTTACTAAGTTGATCTGTCAATACTTCAGATTCAACATTTGATCTGATTGATGATGATATATGTAAACCTGAATTTGTTGAACTAATGGTGTGGTTTGGAGCTTTCGACGATGATATAGCAGTTCTTACACCTTCAGTATTATAAGCCAATCCAACTTTATTTACACCTGATTGAATTACAATTTTATCTGAAAATTTATAATCGATTTTTATACCATAAGATAAAGCTTCGTCACTTGTTTTTTTATTATTTTCTAAATCATCACTAATAGGAGATCCTTTTTGTAAAGTGTTAAAATAAACAGCAGAAACAGAAGGCCCTACAGACCATTTTTTATCTCTTTCATTTTTAATATCAACATCAGCAATTTTATTGGAACCCTGTTCTATTAAAGACATATCAAATAAAGCTTTTTCTTCTTGGATTAGCTTATTTTGAGCATCTTCTTTTGATGTGTTTTGACTTGCAATTGCTAAATTATCTAATTTATTATTATCAAAATTTAATGAATTTTGAATATCTTTATCTTCAGTATTCTCAGGTGTATTTTTTACTTGTTGCTCGTTTGTTTTTAAAAGATCATTATTGTTTATCGAAGCAATACTGCTTTTTTTATCATTTAAAGAAATAATTGGAGTTTCCTTTTGAGAGGTATTATTTACTACTACATTATCAGTGCCTGAACTATTAATTGAACCATCTTTAATTACAGTCTTTTTATTAAGCCTAAAGTATCCAAAACCTATAGAGGATAAGAGAAGAAAAACAATGGCAATTCCGCTAAGTTTTTGCCATAATACAATGGTATTCCTCTGAGGTTTACCTTGTAGTTTATTTTCAATGTTTTTCCATACATTCTCATTAGGATAAATCTCTAAATCCTTTAAGTTTTCTTGAAAAACTCTATCTATGTTTTTATTCTCAATCATAATTAAAACAATCCAACATTTAATTGTTGTTGATTTAACTCAACCTTTTCTTTTAATATTAACCTCGCTCTCGATAAATTTGATTTTGAGGTGCCTTCTGCAATTCCTAAAAGATGTGAAACCTCTTTATGAGAGTATCCATCTAAAACATATAAATTAAATACCATTCGGTACCTTTCAGGCAATTCTTGAATGATCTTTAACAAAAATTCTAATGATATATTTTCATCATTTACTTCAAGTTCAACTTCATCAGGTAAATTATCTTCAATTAGATTCAAGACATTTTTTTGCCTATATGTTTGTAAAGCAGTATTGATAACAATTCTTTTCATCCAACCTTCAAAAGAGCCTCTAAACTTGTATTGGCTTATTTTATCAAAAATTGTAATAAAAGCATCTTGTAAATTATCTTCTGCTTCTTGTTTGTTTTTAGAATACTTTAAACATAAAGCAAACATTTTACCTGCAAAAAGATGATAAACCTCTGATTGCGCTTTAATGTCACTTCTCTTACAATTAAGTATGAGTTGCTTTAGGCTCATAAATTTTACTATTATTATAATTTATTATCGGCACCTTAATTTTTAAATATTTCGGGGCACCGTTCTTGTCTTCTCCTTACCAGAATCTAAGTAAATAATCATTAGGAAATATTACTTCTTCAATAAGCAATAGTTCATAATGATAGTTTGTGTCATCTTAGCTACAAGAAAGGAGTAAAATTACAACAAAAAATAAAATTATCGTTTTTTTTATAAAAAAATAACACCTATCTATTTTTAAAGATGCTTAATCTTAAATTGGTTGCGTAAAAAAAATCTACTTTTGTACTAATAATTAGTTTTATGAACACATCCTATGTTTTTGATATAAATAGTGATAAATCTTTTGAAAATTTAGCCTTACAGATCTTTAAATATCAGGCTAAAAACAATACTGTTTATAAAGAATTTGTATCTTATTTAAATATTAATCCTTTAAATATCAATTATTTAACTGATATTCCATTTTTACCTATCCAGTTTTTTAAAACACATAATATTATTTCATCAAAGGCTCAAATTGAAACAACTTTTTTAAGCAGCGGAACAACAGGTATGACTCAGAGTAAACATCATATTACTGATATTTCAATTTATAAAAAAAGCTTCAAAAAAGGATTTCAACATTTTTACGGCAATAATCAGGATTACATAATTTTAGCTCTTTTACCAAGCTATCTAGAACAAAATAGTTCTTCATTAATATACATGGTAGAAAATTTTGTTAAAAAAAGCAAATCAAAATACAGTGGTTTTTACCTTTATAATCTAGATGAACTTGCTAAAAAATTAAATGAATTAGATACTAATAACAATAAAATACTGTTAATCGGTGTTTCATACGCACTATTGGATCTAATTGAAAAATACCAGTTTTCATTAAAAAATACCATTATTATGGAAACAGGGGGGATGAAAGGCAGACGTAAAGAATTGATTCGAAAAGAATTACACCAAATATTATGTAAAGGTTTTGGTGTGAAAAAAATACATTCAGAATACGGTATGACCGAATTATTATCTCAAGCTTATTCAAAAGGAAATGGGACTTTTTTTACACCGCCATGGATGAAAATATTAATAAGAGATACTGAAGATGCTTTAACGTTATTACCTCATCATAAAACTGGCGGAATTAATATTATTGACCTGGCGAATATCAATTCTTGTTCTTTTATTGCAACCCAGGATCTTGGTAAAACATCTCCTGATAATTCATTTGAGATTATGGGTAGGTTTGATAATTCTGATATTAGAGGTTGTAACCTAATGGTGGTTTAAACCTAAGTTTGAGCTAAGACTTTAAACAACTTTTAATAAAAAATAATTTCGCTTTCCTCTTTGAAGCAGGATAAATTTATCTGCTATCAAATCTTCTTTTGATAATTGAAAACCTTCTTTAACTTTTTCTTTATTTACCGAAATTGAATTTTCTTTTAAAGCTCTTCGTGCTTCACCATTTGATTTTAAAAAACCTGATTTTTCGTTTAGAGCACTAACAATATCAATCTCTTTTTCTAAATCAGATATTGAAATTTCTGCCTGAGGCACACCTTCAAAAACATCTAATAACGTCATTTCATCTAATTGTTTTAGATCTTCCGCAGTGGACTTTCCAAATAAAATTGATGATGCTTTTACTGCATTAACATAGGCTTCATCACCATGAGTCATTTTAGTCACTTCTTCCCCTACTCTTTTTTGTAACAATCTTAAATGAGGCGCCTTTTTATGTTCAGCGATTAATTCTTCAATTGTTTTTTGATCTAAAAAAGTAAAAATCTTAATATATTTTTCAGCATCTTCATCACTCGAGTTAAACCAATACTGGTAAAATTTATAAGGAGAAGTTCTATTTGCATCAAGCCATATATTTCCACCTTCGGTTTTGCCAAATTTTGTTCCATCTGCTTTTGTTACTAACGGAGTCGTTAATGCAAAAGCTTTTCCCTGTACTTTTCTTCTGATCAATTCGGCTCCTGTTGTAATATTTCCCCATTGATCACTCCCACCTATTTGTAACTTACAATTATTATTGTTGTATAAATATAAAAAATCATATCCCTGAACCAATTGATAAGTAAACTCCGTAAAACTCATTCCTTCTTTAGATTCGGTATTTATTCTGTTTTTAACCGAATCTTTTGCCATCATATAATTTACAGTAATATGTTTACCAATATCACGGGCAAACTCTAAAAAGGTCAATTTTTTCATCCAATCATAATTATCAACCAGTTCCGCACTGTTGGGTTTTTTGCTTGTAAAATCGATAAATCGTTCTAAAGTTTTTTTAACCCCGGCAATATTCTTTTTAAGTGTCTTCTCGTTTAGTAAATTCCTTTCAGCCGATTTTCCCGAAGGATCACCAATCATACCAGTAGCTCCCCCTAACAAAGCAATTGGTTTATGTCCAGAATTTTGAAAATGTTTTAACAAAATTATTTGAACTAAGCTACCAATGTGTAGTGAATCAGCTGTTGGATCAAAACCAATATATGCTGTTGTCAGTTCTTTTTGTAATTGTTCTTCGGTACCGGGCATAATATTATGTAACAATCCTCTCCAGCGTAATTCTTCAACAAAGTTCTCAGTCATTTTAATTAAAATTTTGGCAAAGATAAAAAAGAAACTATGACAAAGTTCAAATCAATTTTATATTTTCGCTAAATGATTTTAGTAACAGGTGGCACGGGTTTGGTTGGTTCGCATCTTTTATACCATTTGGTATCAAAAAAGAATACTGTTAAAGCTATTTATCGTGAAAAAAGTGACTTGCAAAAAGTAAAAAGAGTTTTTAGTTATTACACTGACGACTTTGAAGTGTATTTTCGAAAAATCAACTGGGTATTGGCAACATTAAATGATATTACATCACTACAAAATGCTTTTTTAAATATCACACAAGTTTATCATTGTGCAGCAATAGTTTCGTTTAATTCAAAAGATTACCTTGAAATGCGTAAAAGCAATATTAAGGGAACTACCAATATTGTGAATTTATGTATTTCTAATCAAATTGATAAACTCTGCTATGTAAGTTCTATCGCAACAATTGAAAAATCTTTAAATAAAAATTCAATTACTGAAAAAAACTTCTGGAATACATCTGTTGATAAAAGTGATTATGCTATTACCAAACACGGTGCTGAAATGGAAGTTTGGCGAGCAAGCCAGGAAGAAGTTGATGTGATCATTGTTAATCCCGGGGTAATTTTAGGTTCAGGTTTTTGGAATAAAGGAACAGGTAATTTATTTTCAAAAATTTATAATGGTTTTAAATATTATACTACTGGCGTTACCGGATTTGTTGGTGTTACTGATGTTGTTAAAATTATGATAGAATTAATGGATAGTAAACTTAAGAACGAACGTTATATTTTAGTGTCTGAAAATACTTCTTTTAAAGACCTTTTCTTTGCTATAGCCGATACTTTTAAAGTTAAAAGGCCTTCTAAAAAAGTAACTAAAATATTAAGTGAAATCGCTTGGAGAATTGATCTGCTCAAAAGCTCAATTTTAAATAGTACTCCGATGCTTAGTAAATATTCTGCGAGAGCTTCTCATAACAAAAACATTTTTTCTTCAAAAAAAATTCAAATGGCGATAAATTTTACATTTGAACCTTTATCCGAAACGATACAAACAACTTGTGGGGATTTTATAAAAGATCAATAAACTATCTTGGTATTTTCTTCTTTTTAGAAGAACGATCAAATCTCATTGAGTCCTGCATTTTTTTACCAATTGAATCTGATTCTTTAACATAAAGCATTCTAGTATCTTCTATTCTTTTATTAATTACATCATACATTTCTTCATATTCATCAGTATTTGATGTATAATAAATATTACTGGAAGCAAAGCGTGTACTGTCAATTTTATGTTTTTCAAAGACCAAAAACATATATTTTTTACTTTTTTTACTATAAATATTATTAACACTACTCGCTCCAATAGCCAAATGCATATCAGTTAATAGATCGATCATCTGATCTTTAGGAATTAGATTCTCGGGTTTTTTATAATTGGTTTTCCCTTCACAGGAAACCAAAAAAATCAGTAGTAATATATATTTAAAAAGCTTCATTTATCTATTAAATATAAGTCGATTACCTTTATTTTTTTCATTAAAATTACCTTGATCATAGATTAAATTACCATTCACAAAAGTATGAGTTATCGTGCTGCTAAAGGTCATTCCTTCAAAAGGAGACCAGCCACATTTATATAAAATATTCTCTTTTGTAACTTTTTGTGCTTGATTTAGATCGACTAAAACAAGATCAGCAAAAAAATCCTTTTTAATATAACCCCTTTTTTTAATTTTATAAATCTTAGCGGGATTATGGCACATTTTTTCAACAACTTTTTCTAATGAAATTCTATTCTTCTTTACCTCTTCCAACATTGCTAAAACCGCATGTTGTACCAAAGGTCCGCCACTTGGTGCTTTGGTATAAACCTGTTGTTTTTCATCAAGTGTATGGGGTGCGTGATCTGTTGCAATAATATCTAATCTGTCATCAAGTAATGCCTGCCACAAACCCTCTTTGTCTTTAGCTGTTTTTATAGCTGGATTCCATTTGATCAATGTTCCTTTATCAGCATAATCATTATCATCAAACCA
>JAUWUU010000017.1 GCA_030617765.1 Flavobacteriia bacterium
TTTGCTTTTGCACCATCAGTAAACGATTTAAAAAAATGATAAAACATTTCTGTAGGCATTTCTCCAATTTTTTCACGGTTAAAATCTACATCCCAAACCAGCCAGTTTCTACCGCCAAAATCAATGGCAACCTGAGCTAAACAATCATCCATTGGCAATGTAAATCCATAGCGTTCAATTCCTAATTTTTTATTTAAAGCCTTATTAAAAACTTCACCCAAAGCAATTGCAGTATCTTCAATAGTGTGATGTTCATCAACTTCCAGATCACCTTCCACTTTAATAAAAAGATCCATATTTCCATGACGAGCAATTTGATTGAGCATATGATCAAAAAATGCTAAACCTGTAAAAATCTCGCTTTTCCCTAAACCATCTATATTCAAACGAATATCAATATCGGTTTCATTTGTTTTTCTAACAATAGATGCTGTTCGATTTTTTAATTTTAAAAACTTATATATTTTCTGCCAATCATTCGTTTCTAATACAATAAATTTATTTAACCTCTTTTTAGCCACGGTAATTTCATCAGTACCTAAATTAGTATGGTCATTAATATAAATCCCTCTTGCACCAAGATTTTTAGCCAACTCGATATCAGTTAATCTATCACCGATCACAAAAGAGTTTTGTAGGTCATATTCATCAGAAAAATACTTTGTAAGTAATCCTGTATTTGGTTTTCTGTTAGGAGAATTGTCTTTTGCAAAACTTCTATCAATAAATTGATCTACAAAAATAACTCCCTCATTTTCAAAGGTATTCATTACAAAATTATGAACTGCCCAAAAAGTATTTTCGGGAAAAACTTCTGTTCCCAAACCATCCTGATTGGTAATTAAAACCAACTCAAAATCTAATTCATTGGCGATTTTTGCTAAAAAAGGAATTGCTTTTGGATAAAATTCAAGCTTTCCAAAACTATCATTTTGCTCATCAGAGGGCTCTTTAATTAATGTCCCATCTCTATCTATAAAAAGTACTTTTTTCAACATTTAAATTGATTTTAATTCTTTAATTAATCTTTTATTCTCCTCATTTGTTCCTATGGTAAAACGCAGCGTATTTTTACATAATATTTGATTACCTCTATTTCTAACTACAATTTCTTTTTTAATTAATTGTTGATATCGTTTATCTGCATCATCAACTTTTACCAATATAAAATTAGCTTCAGAAGGATATATTTTTTCAATAAAATCAATATTCTTTAGGGCTTCTGTCAACTTAATTTTATTCTTTTTTATTTCTCTTACTTGAGATTTTATCAAATCAAGATTATTTAAGATCTCAAGTGCTTTTTCTTGTGTTAATTGATTTACATTATAGGGTGGTTTAACTTTGTTTAGAACCTGAATAATTTCCGCATTAGCATAACAAATTCCCAATCTTATCCCTGCCAATCCAAAAGCCTTTGACAAGGTTTGCATAACAATCAAATTGGGGTAATTTTTAATATCATCAAGCCAACTTTTAGCTTCAGCAAAATCAATATAAGCCTCATCTAAAACCACTAAACCCTTAAAATTTTCCAATAACTGTTTTATGGTTGAACTATCAAATACGTTTCCCGTAGGATTATTAGGTGAACAAATAAATATAAGCTTAGTGTTTTTATCAATTGTACTCAATACATTAACGGTATTTATTTGAAAATCATTTGTTAATACAACTTCTTTATTTTTAATATTATTTATATCACTTAATACTTTGTACATCCCGTAAGTTGGTGGCATAGAAATAATATTATCCATTTTTGGTTCACAAAATGCTCTAATTATTAAATCTAAAACCTCATCACTTCCGTTTCCCAATAAAATATTATCAATAGCAACATTTTGTATTTCACAAATTTTGGTTTTAAGTTTTATCTGTTGCGGATCCGGATACCTGTTTAAACCATTATTATACGGATTTTCATTAGCATCTAAAAAGACCATTTTTCTTTCAAAATCTTTAAATTCATCCCTTGCAGAAGTATAGGGTTTGAGCTTTACAATATTTGATCTTACCAATTTCTTTATGTCAAATTCATTTTGATTCATTATATAAAATTTAACTATTCAACCTTAAAGTCACAGCATTTTTATGTGCCTGTAATCCTTCAGCTTCAGCCATAATTTCTATAGCACTACCAATATTTTTTAAACCTTCTTTAGATATTTTCTGAAATGATATCGTTTTATAAAAATCATCTAATATTACACCACTATAAGCTTTTGCATATCCATTTGTTGGTAAAGTATGATTTGTGCCTGAGGCATAATCTCCAGCACTTTCGGGTGTATAAGCACCAATAAAAACAGAGCCCGCATTTTGTATTTCATCTTTATAAAAATCGGCATTTTTTGCATGAATTATAAAATGCTCAGGCGCATATTCATTTATCAGATCAATAGCAATATCATTTGATATACAATATATTAGCTTTGAATTTTCAATAGATATTTTTACGACTTCCTTTCTTGGTAAATTTTCAATTTGTTTTTCGATCTCCTTTTTAACCAATTGAATAAAGCTTCTAGAAGTCGACACTAAAATTACCTGACTATCCTCTCCGTGTTCAGCCTGCGAAAGCAAATCAGATGCAACAAAACTTGCATTGGATGTTTTATCGGCAACTACTAATAATTCACTCGGTCCAGCAGGCAGATCAATTGCAACTCCAAAATTTGTCGCAATTTGTTTTGCCACAGTCACAAATTGATTTCCTGGCCCAAAGATCTTGTACACTTTTGGAATAGTTTCTGTACCAAAAGTCATTGCTGAAATAGCCTGAATACCACCAATCTTAAATATTTTTGTAACACCACATAAATTTGCTGTATACAAAATTACAGGGTTAATTTTACCTTCATTATTTGGCGGAGTACATAATATTATCTCTTTACAACCGGCAATTTGTGCTGGTACAGCCAACATTAATATTGTTGAAAACAATGGTGCTGTCCCTCCGGGGATATACAATCCAATTTTTTGGATAGCTCGTTTTTCCTGCCAGCATTTTACGCCTTTTGAGGTTTCAATTGGGCTTAATGAACTAACCTGGTTTTTATGAAACTTTTTAATATTAGACATTGCCAATTGAATGGCATCAATCAACTCTTTATCAATTTTCGATATAGCATTCTTAATTTCTAATTCTGAAACTAAAAAATTATCTGTATCAATTTTATCATATTTTTTAGAATATTTTTTTACCGCCTTATTTCCATTCTTTTTTACATCCTCAAAAATTTTATTGACTATTTCTTCAATATCATTGTAAGTTTGTGTTGGTCTCATTAAAACTTGTGACCATTCTTCTTTTTTTGGATTATATATTTCTTCCATAATTTTATATCCTGAAATTTGCTCAAGAATTCTTTAATTATATTTAATGCTGAATCGAGATCAATGTTATAGTACCATTTTTTCAATAGGAACGACTAAAATGCCTTCTGCTCCATGTAATTTTAATTCATCAACTACTTCCCATAATTCATTTTTTTCTACAACTGTATGAATTGAGCTCCATCCTTTTTCAGCTAAAGGCAAAACTGTTGGACTTCTCATACCGGGTAAAAGCTCAATAATTTCATTAATCTTATTATTAGGAGCATTCATCAAGATATATTTTGATTTTCTGGCTTTCAAAACCGATTGAATTCGGAATTGTAATTTATCTAAAATTTCTTTTTTATCTTTAGAAATTTTAGGTGAAACTGCCAAAACTGCCTCCGATTGAAACATTACTTCAACTTCTTTTAAATTATTTTTAAAAAGCGTGCTGCCACTACTTACAATATCACAAATCGCATCGGCTAAACCAATATTTGGAGCAATCTCAACAGAACCAGAAATTTGATGTAGATCAGCTGTAATTCCTTTTTCAGAAAGATATCTAATTAAAGTATTAGGGTAAGATGTAGCTATTTTCTTTCCTTGAAGATCTTGAATAGAATTATACTTAAGCATTTTAGGAACTGCCAAGGAAACTCTGCATTTAGAAAAATTCAACTTCTCTAAAACTTCAATAGAATTTCCCTTTTCAATTAAAATATTATCACCAATAATAGCAACATCTACTACTCCATCTTTTAAATATTGAGGTATATCACTATTTCGTAGAAAAAATATTTCCATAGGAAAATTTGAAACTGTTGATTTTAACTGATTCAAACCATTGCTAATTGAAATTCCACTTTCTTTCAATATTTTTAGTGAATCATCATTGAGGCGCCCTGACTTTTGTATGGCTATTTTTAATTTATTCATTTTAATTTATTTAGTTCAAATATTACAAAAGGGCACAAAAAAACCCGTTTGGAAGACTCAAACGGGTTTATAAAATAATTATATTATAATCATATCATTCTCCTCTCACCTGAGTGTGAGTGTTAAAATGATGATGAAATTGAATATTTATTGTCATTCTTTTAATTTTATGAGGACAAATATAAATAATTATTTTAAAAACATCAATTTTAATTGATTATTTTTAAAAAGTACATTTATATGAATTTACAATTTTGTAGAATATTAAAAATAATTTATTTTTGTAAGATATAAATTCCAGTCTTTGAATAAAATAAATACATTATTTATCTTTAATATCTTCTTATCATTACACCTTTTTTCACAAAATGAAAAAAGCTTAAACCTGAATTTTGAAGATTTTCCAATAAAGAACACTAGCATTAGAGCCATTGAAGTTATTAATGATTCAACAGTCTGGTTTGCTGGATCAAATGGTAAAATTGGTAGAATTATTAATGATGAAATTCAAATAGAATCTGTTAAAAAAGTAAATAATAAACTCTTAAATTTTAGATCGATTGCTTTTAATGGTAAGAATATTTTTATTTTAAGTATTGAAAATCCTGCTATTTTATATAAGATTGAACCATTTAATAAGAAGATTGATCCCATTGAAGTATTTAGTGAATCTCATCCTAAAGCATTTTATGACTCGATGAAATTTTTTGATGAATCTAACGGAATTTCAATTGGTGATCCAACTAACGATTGCTTATCTGTTATAATTACAAAAGATGGTGGAAATACTTGGAAAAAACTAAAGTGTGATAATTTACCAAAAATCATAAATGGAGAAGCTGCATTTGCTGCAAGCAATACAAATATTTCAATTTACAAAGATCTTGTTTGGATAGTAACCGGAGGGATAAGCTCTCGGGTATTTCACAGTGATGATCTGGGAGCTAATTGGAAGGTATATAACACACCAATTGTACAAGGCAAAAATATGACCGGTATTTTTACTGTAGATTTTTATAACGAAAAAACTGGTATCATTATGGGAGGAAATTGGGAGGAAAAATCAAACTTTAATGCCACAAAAGCCATTACTAATGATGGCGGAAAAACATGGAAACTGATGGCTAATAATCAAGCTCCCGGCTATATTAGTTGCACACAATACATGCCAAATTCTAAAGGTAAAAAGATTATTGCAGTTTCTACTGAAGGCATCTACTTTTCAAGTAACAAAGGAAATTCCTGGAAAAAAATAAGTGACAAAAAGTATTATTCTATTAGATTTGTAGATAACAATACCGCTTGGCTGTCAGGAAATGAAATCATTTCAAAAATAAAATTTAATTAATGAAAAAAGTATTAATATTCCTTCTAACCATAGCTTTATTTTTTAATATAAGTTGTAAAAAAAGTGAAATAAAGCAATCCTTTCAGTGCAATTCCGAGGTTCTATTTTCAAATTCTAAAACTTATGAAGATGTTTTAAAACACTTTAAAATTGATATTCCAAAAAAATGGAAAACAAATCTTTACTATGATGAATATCAATCAGAACTCTATAGTGCAGATACAACAAAACAACTTTCAAAAACTTATATTATTGATGTTGCTTGGCATCAGGGTGAATTGCAATTCAATAATGATTTTGAAAAGAGTGTAAATGGCAAATTATCAAAAGAAAAATTGAAAACAATCAATTCAGGTTACGGTAATTTTAATGACCTACCCATGTATTTTAATTATGCTAAAGGAGTAAATTTAAAATTTGACTACCATTTAGTACAAATATACGTTATCTATAAACCTGATGAGTATTATTTGTTTACCACTAAATTTTATGGTGATAAATACATTAATGAAAGAATTTGCGAATCTTTTTCAATCTTTGAAAATATAAAATTCAATAAATAATATCATTTTCAAAATCAAAGAAAACGAAACAAACTATTAAAAATTAGTTATACGTTAATATTTACGATGAATTTTTTACATACAATGTATATATTTATTCACTACCTTTTTAATCTCATCTTTTTTGTTATATAAGCGTTCACTCATATCTTTGTCTTCATAATCCTTTAATTTTTTAATAAAACCTTCAATAGTTCCTTTTGGAAAAATATTGTCTTTTTGATAGAAATCGCTGTCTTTTTCTAAGTATTTTGCAGACTCGTAACAAGAAGTAGGCAAGGCATTTAACTGATTAAGAATATCCTTATGTTCTTCATCAAAAATATTGATATTCATATATAACTTCTCAGCTCTTTTTAAAGAATCTTTATCCAGAATTCCTTCTCGAGCAGCTAAAATAAGACCTGCCATTAAATGATATAGATCAGCAGATCCATCAGGAGCTCTAAACTCAACAGTTTGCTTTCCAGAGATATAAGGTACATCTCCCATTTCCTGTGGATTTACATCTTTAATCATATTTGTTTTTGCTATCCAACCAAGAGGAACTCTAACGAGTACTGATCGATTACTATCACCCCAGCAAACCATAGTAGGCGCTTCCTGGTGTGGCACCAAACGTAAATAAGAAGTTGGTATCGTATTTCCAAAAGCTGTTAAGGATTGCGCTTTATCTAAAATACCAGCAATAAATCTTTTGGCCACATTTGTTAAACCTACTTCATCTGCCATATAATTTTTTCCATCTTTTTCTAGCATCATATGAATATGCAAACCACTCCCTGCTTTACCTACAGTTATTTTAGGAGCAAAACTTATTGTTATCCCATATTTTTGACCAAGCATTCTTAAAATCCATTTAGAAATAATCAATTGTTCAACAGCCTCTTCTGCATTTACAGGAATAAATTCAATTTCATGTTGTTCATAAATATGTGTTTCTGTAGTGAAATTACCCACTTCCGAATGTCCGTACTTAATCTTACCACCACATTGGGCTATAATTTGTAATGCTTCAACTCTAAGATTCTCCCAATTGGAAAAAGGTGCAGCAGAATGGTATCCTCTTTGGTCATTTTCAGAATATAAATCATTTATCTCACTAATTAGATAGTATTCCAATTCACCCATTGCCTTAAAAGTATAACCAGTATCTTCAGTAAATTTAAGTTGAGCTTTTTTTAAGATATATTCCGGTGCACTTTCAAGCGGTTTACCATTTTTTGTATAAAAAGAACAAAGAATATCTAAAGTTGGATGCTCTGTAAATGGATTTACAAAAGCGGTTCTAAACCTAGGTATAACATATAAATCACTAAAATCTGCTTCTATATATGAAAATAAACTAGAGCCATCAACACGCTCTCCTGTTGATAATATTGACTCTAAATAATCTTTACTGGTGATAACAAAATTTAAAGTTTTAAGCTTTCCATCTTCTCCAACATATCTAAAATTGAGCATTTCAATACCGTGGTCATCTATAAATTTAATAATATCATATTTTGTAAATTCTCTTGCTGGTTTTTTTAGATGTTTAACTAATTTACTCGGGTTCATTAATATTTCAAGATCTCTCATGTATAATTACAGATTATATTATTAAAAATTAAGTATTATTCATTAAAATTAATACTTACAAATATACTATCTTTTAGTATATTCATATGTGTACTTTATATCCAAAGACAATAAAATAGAGTATGAGTTTGCCCTTTTTTAACTTATAAAATCTTTTTTCATTCAAACCTAATAGCTTATTTTTGTTTAAAATTTTTAAATATGAAAAACTTAGTCGATCGCTTTATTAAATATGTGAAAATTGATACACAATCTGATCCCAATATCTCAGAATTTCCCAGCACACAAAAACAATGGAATCTGGCAAAACTTTTAGTTGAAGAATTAAAAGAAATTGGAATGCAAAATGTTTCTATTGATGATAAGGCATATGTAATGGCTACTCTACCATCAAATATAAATTACAAAGTGCCTACTATTGGATTTTTAGCACATTTTGATACAAGTCCGGATTTTTCAGGAAAAAATGTAAACCCCCAGTTTCATGAAAACTATGATGGCAAAGCTATCGTTTTAAATGAAGAAGAGAATATCGTTCTTTCTCCTGACTATTTTGATGATCTACTACTTTACAAAGGGCAAACATTAATTACAACTGATGGAACAACTTTGCTTGGTGCCGATGACAAAGCCGGTATTGCTGAAATAATGACAGCTATGGAATATCTGATCCAGCATCCTGCAATAAAACACGGCGATATTAAAGTCGGTTTTACACCCGATGAAGAAGTTGGTAAAGGAGCACATGAATTTGATGTTAAAAAATTTGGTGCAGAATGGGCATATACCATGGATGGCAGTCAGGTTGGTGAACTTGAATATGAAAATTTTAATGCTGCCGGTGCCAAAGTAATGATTACTGGAAAAATTGTACATCCTGGTTATGCTAAAAATAAGATGATCAATTCAATGCTCATTGCAGCCGATTTTATCAAAGCATTACCTCAAAATGAAATTCCACAGGAAACAGAAGGCTATGAAGGTTTTTTTCATTTACACAGTATGAAAGGTGAAGTTGAAAATACTCAATTAGAATACATCATCCGAGATCATGATATGGATCTTTTTATTAAAAGAAAAGAACAATTTCAAGAAGTTGCCGATTCTTTAAATAAAAAACTCGGTGAGGATTTGATAAAAGTTGAAATAAATGACCAGTATTACAATATGCGTGAAAAAGTGGAACCTGTGATGCACATTGTTGATATTGCAGAAGAAGCCATGAAACAATTAAAAATAAAACCATTAATAAAAGCCATTCGAGGAGGTACCGATGGCTCACAATTATCTTATAAAGGTCTACCCTGTCCTAATATTTTTGCCGGTGGTCATAATTTTCATGGCAGATATGAGTATGTTCCTATTGAATCTATGGAAAAAGCGACAAATGTTATCATTAAAATTGTAGAGATTACTGCTAACAAGTATTCCAAGTAATTCCGATTCTATGGACAATAAGCTGTTACTTTCCTTAGAAAAAAAATATAAGAGTCCTCTATATGTTTATGATGCAAATAAAATCATTTCTCAATACCATAAGTTGAGGGATGCTTTTGAAGGAGTAAAAAAATTAAGAATAAACTATGCTGTAAAAGCATTGTCCAACATTTCAGTTTTAAAACTAATAAAAGACCTTGGTTCAAATATAGATTGTGTTTCTATACAGGAGGTCAGGTTAGGTTTAAAAGCCGGTTTCAAACCACAAGAAATATCATTCACCCCAAGTGGTATCTCCTTAGAGGAAATTGAAAAAGCAGTTGCATTAGGTGTAAAGATCAATATTGATAATTTAGTAATGCTAAATGATTTTGGTTTAAGACATACTGATATCCCTGTTTCTATCAGAATTAATCCAAATATTATGGCTGGGGGAAATAAAAAAATATCTGTTGGACATAATAAATCTAAATTTGGAATTCCAACATATCAAATTGATCAGGTTAAAGAAATTGTAACAAAAACAGGAATTCATATCAATGGCGTTCATATGCATACGGGTTCTGATATATTAGATATTTCAGTTTTTTTAAAAGGTGCTGAAGTTCTTTTTAGTGTTGCAAAACAATTTAATAATCTTGATTTTATTGATTTTGGTGGAGGTTTTAAAGTTTCTTATAATAATGATGATCCTGCTACTGATATTGAAGAATTTGGTAAAATAATAAGTAAAAGGTTTAATGATTTTTGCAATGAATACGGCAGAGATCTAGAAATTGTATTTGAACCCGGAAAATTTTTAGTCAGTGAATCGGGTAATTTCTTAGCAAAAGTTAATGTGATCAAAGAAACTAAAGATGTTACATTTGCAGGAATCGATGCCGGATTTAATCATTTGATACGCCCGATGTATTACGGAGCCTATCATCATATTCTCAATATTTCAAATCCAAAAGGAAAAGAGAAAAAGTATACCATAGTTGGATATATTTGTGAAACAGATACTTTTGCTGAAGACAGAATGGTTAATGAAATAAGTCAGAATGATATTTTGTGCTTTAAAAATGCGGGTGCATATGCGTTTACTATGTCTTCTAATTATAATTCTAGGTTGAGACCAGCAGAAGTTTTGGTCTTTAATGATAAGGATTATTTGATACGAAAAAGAGAAACTTTTGAAGATCTATTACATAACCAGATTGAGGTTTCACTAGATCAATAAGGATTTACAAACAGAAATATTTATAAGGAATTACTTTCAAAATATTTGTCTACTAAAGATTTAACTTTAGTATTCAGATAGTTAAGTGAATTATAATTAGAATGCTCTAATGTAATTATTACCAAATCTGAATCAGTATATTGTTTAATAGAAGTGCTAAACCCATTCCACTTACCATTGTGATATATTATTTTTTCAGAAGATTTATCATTGATTCTAAAACCATAACCATAAGGTATTTTTCTACCATACTTAGTTTCTCCTTTTGAATACATCTCTTGTAAAGTATTCTTTGAAATTATTTTTCCAGAGTTTAAACCATTAATCCACTTTAAAAGATCTTCAGCAGTTGAGTACACATTTTTATCACCTACAATTGCATCATTTACAGTTGCAGGTATTTTTATATGTTTCCAACGTCTATAAAGTCTGTAACCTGATAATTGATTATCATTTACAAGATCCTGCTCAAACCTATATACATAAGAGTTATTCATTTGTAAAGGTTCAAAAATATTGGTTTTTAAAAAATCTCCATAATTTTTTTCTGATATTTTTTCAATAATTGAGGCAAGAACAAAATATCCGGTATTGGAATAATCAAATCTAGAACCCGGTTTAAAAAATAATGGAAGCTTATATTCAGCCATCATTTCGATCATTTCAGAATTTGTTGGAGGTTTATTATTTTTCCATTCGTGTTCTGCGAGCCAAAAATATTTTGGCAAACCAGAAGTATGATTCAATAAATGTTTTATTGTGATATCCTCATAAGGAAAATCAACAAAATATTTTACAACTTTATCATCAAGTCCAATCAACCCCTTTTCGTAAAGAATCAGAATTGCAGTAGCTGTAAATTGTTTACTCACAGATGCTAATTGAAATGTAGAACTTTTATCAATTTTTGTTTTTTTACTAAAATCAGCATAACCATATTCGCTACTAAAGATTAATTTACCATTTTTTGCAACTAAAATACTTCCATTAAAATCTTGTCTTTTATGAATTCTTTTTAAGACAGAATCAATTTTTATAGATACATTTTGTGTAACAGACAACGGATACGAAGAAATAGGCTGTACTTTATTTACTTTAACTTTAGTTGTTTCATTTTTATATTTAACACCAACAGATGTTGAAACACTAAAACTATTGAAAACAAAAAATATAAGTAAAAGATAATATTTATTATTCACTCTATTTATAAAAATCATTCTTATTCGTTTAGCAATAAATTATGTATGCAGACTAATTAACGAATAATAATCAATTTTATTGAATACAAATTGAAATTTTAACATTTTGCAATATCTTATATTTCAGAGTATTATAATTTAATAAACAATTATAAAATATGAAGTACTGTTAAATATAAAAATAGAAGAAAATAACATCAAAAAACCGAGTTATTCAGGATATTCAATTCTCAAATGATAAATATTATGTAGTTTCTTTTTAATAACTTTTTTAATAGTTTGAATTTCCTTAAAAGTAATATCAGCATTCATAAACTGACCATTTTGCATTTGACTATTAATAATCTTTTCAACCAATTCATCAATAAGATTTGCCGTAGGTTCTTTAATACTTTTTGAGGCCGCTTCACAAGCATCACACATCATTAAAACAGCAGTCTCTTTAGAAAATGGAATTGGTCCTGGGTACTTAAAATCATTTTCATTAACATCATTGGGGTTTAACTCTTCTTGCAATTTATAAAAATAATAAATTGTATTTGTTCCATGATGTGTTCGAATAAAATCAATAATTCTATCTGGAACCCCATTTTTCTTAGCTAATTCTATACCTTTAATAACGTGATTAACAATAATCTCAGTTGAATCTAATGGTGAAAGATCGTGATGTGGGTTTACATTGGTTGTTTGATTTTCAGTAAAATACATCGGATTCAACATTTTACCGATATCGTGATATAAAGCACCTGCCCTGACAAGCATTGCATTTGCACCAATTTCATTTGCAGAAGCTTCAGCTAAATTTGCAACTTGCATTGAATGCTGAAAAGTACCGGGTGCTTTTTCATTCAACTCACGCAATAATTTTGAATTCGTATTAGAAAGCTCTAACAATGATACATCTGATACCAATCCAAATATTTTTTCATAAATCAATATTAAAAATAATGATAAAAATGAAAAGACACCATTTAAAATAAACATGGCGAGATAGTTCCATTTTAATTGCTGTGCATTACCATCCTGTATTATTGAAAAGGCAATATAGGCAACTATATAAACTAAAGTGATTTTAATAATAGATATAAATAAATTTGCTCTGCGATGTAATTCCGACACAGTTAAAATTGTAACCATTCCTGCTATTATTTGTAAAAAAACGAACTCAAAACTATTAGGAACAATAAATCCTAACAATAATACTGTTAAAACATGTGTAAATAGGCCAACTCTCGCGTCAAAAAAAGCTTTAATAATAATTGGTAGTATAATAATTGGGACAACATAAATATAATTTACCCAATATTTTTGAACTATTGTAACCAATAAAACGATCAATAAAATATTAAATATGATCAGTGTTAATTTTGTATTGTTATTGTAAATATCCGGACGGTATTTTTGAAGAAATAAGAATAACATCAAGAGCACTAATGCTACTAAAATTGTATATCCTAAAACAATCCAGCTGTAATTTATTTCACTCCATAACTGTGTATCATACTCTTTTTTTAGTGAGGTTAATATTTCAAACTTTTCACCTTCAACCAAATCACCTTTTGATATAATTATTTCATATTGTGATACCAATCCTTTTGTAAAAGATCTGTTTTTTAATTCTTCATTTAAAGCCCTGTCAGTCAACTCTTCATCAAAAAAGACATTCGGCTCTAATATCTCAAAAAATAATGTTGTGAATTTATCTTCTAAAACTTGGTATCTATTCTTTTCAAAAAAATTATTAATTGAAGAAACTAAATTATCTGTTGTAAATAATTGATCAGAAATAATATCTTTTAATTCATTACCTTTTCGTAAAGAAATCAATTTGTTTTTTTGAACTTTATTGTTATCAACTTTATTTAAGAATCCTACTTTATAAACTGAGTTAATAAATTTTAATCCAAAATCTTGTAGTCTCTTCTTATTTAAGCCAATAGCAGCTGAATCTTGTAAGATTAAAGGAATATTTTTAAGGTAATTATCTTTTACCTTTTCTTTTACTCCTTCATTAACAACAAAGTATAATTGTTTGTTATTCTCAATTTCTTCAGCTTCAAGTTTTAATTCTTCTTTAGATTTTTGAATTGCAAAATCAAAAGGTGAATACAAATTTTCATATTGCCAGGGTTTTCCTTTTTGAATATTATATTTAAATTGACCTCCCTTTGGAAATAAATAAACAATAAAAAAAGTAGTCACCAAAAACAAAATGATCTTATAAATAAGAGCATGATTTTGATAAAGTTTATTTATAAAATCTTTCATTTTAAACATTTAGACTTCAAAAGTAATGATTTATCAAATGATTCATTATTTATTTGATCAAATTTTCTAATCTTATAGGTGTTTTTGATTTAATCCAATCTGTATATGTTGTGTACCCAACTTTTTCTTGAAGTTCTTTGGTTTTTATTAATATATTTTCAATTATGCTATCGGGAATAACTTTTTGTGTTTTTATAAATGATTCTATTGCTGCTACATTTTTATCAACTTTATTAATAAGATCAGTGTTTAAATTTTCAAGCCAATCTTCCAATAAATCACCTTCAACCAGGTGTTTATCAATTATTTTTTCAGTCATTCTTTTACCATGCACTTTTGACTCTTGAATATTACCTCTTCCTGTTACAGCATTTCCAATCGCAAAAACATTATTATAACCATAAACTTTATAGTTGCCTTTACCTTCCATCTTTAACCAAGAACCTTCGTATTGTAAACCTTTAATTTGTTCCGGCAAACTACCAATTGACGAAATTATCATAGGTGTTTCAATAGTTAAAGTATCCCCTGGTTTTGAAATAATTTTTCCATTTTCAATTGTTACTCTTTGTAAAACTAAAGCTTTTAAAGCGCCATCCTTTTCAATTATATCAATTGGAATACTTAATGGTATAAATTTAAATAAATATTTATCCAGATACTTTTGTAATAATTTTTCTGAAACTAGCTTAGCTTTTTCAACATTTTCTGGTGTGTCATCTTTAGGTGATTTTAAAGGCATATCCCTTGCTGTTCTCCTATAAACTAAACTCAATCCTTTTATTTGTAGTTCTTGTAAATTTGTATTATTTGATTCTAAAACAGTAGCAATGCCATTTTTCTCAAATTCAAAAAGATCAACTAAAATACCTTTTTTTGAAAATAAAGTCTCTTGTACCAATTCGATCATTCCTAACTTTACAACATCTAATGATGCTAAGCCACCTCCAACAACAACAGCTCCATCTCTAATTTCAACATTTGATCCTTTATAATTGGGCTCGTGCTTATGGTTATACCAATGTAATAATGAATTTTGATAGATCAATCCATTTCCAATAAATTTATTGATATCATTTATTGGTAGATCTCTGTCTTTCCATGCACCATTTGCTATAATTATAACCGTAAATCCCCAATTTTTTACCAAATCTTCAAAATTAATATCTCTTCCAATTTTGACATTCGGTACATAAAGGATATTTTCATGGTTTAGCTTTTGATCAATATTTTTTTCTTGTTTATCTCTCAACCCAACATGCCATTTTGGCAAACCATCTTCAATTTTCCCGTAAGGCAGATCATTCATCTCAAAAACTACTACTTTAAAGCCTTTTGCAGCAAGTGTAAACGCAGCTTCAGAACCCGAAATAGATCCTCCAATAATAGCGATATAATGTTTCTGAATATTAGTGTCGATCATAATTTTATATTTTTTTATATTTTTTGTTGATTAGCTGAAAAAAATCTTTAAATCGTTTTTGAAAAACAAATTACAAAAACAAAATCAACAATAAATATACATTATAAATTCATTAAAAATAACTACTTTCGTAAGAAAGATTATAAAAAATATTATCATGAATAAAGAAGTAGTAATCGTATCAGCAGTTCGAACACCAATGGGTAGTTTTATGGGTAGTCTTTCAAGTATTCCAGCTGCTAAATTGGGTGCGATAGCCATAAAAGGTGCGATAGATAAAATCGGTATTGATCCAAAAATTATTGATGAAGTGTTTATGGGAAATGTATTACAAGCCGGTGTTGGTCAAGCACCAGCCCGCCAAGCTGCCGTATTTGCCGGATTACCATATACCGTACCCTGCACAACTGTAAATAAAGTTTGTGCCTCAGGAATGAAGGCGATTTCATTTGCAGCACAAGCTATCAAATGTGGTGATGCTGAGATTGTTATAGCTGGAGGAATGGAAAATATGAGCCAGACACCTTTTTACCATCAAGGACGTAACGGACAAAAATTAGGAAATATCGTTTTAGAAGACGGACTTTTAAAGGATGGTTTGACCAATGTATATGATGGAAAACACATGGGAACTTGTGGCGATCTTTGTGCAAATGAAAAAGAATTTACTCGTGAAGATCAGGATAATTTTGCAATAGAATCTTATACCCGTTCAGCAAAAGCATGGAAAACCGGAAAATTTGATGAAGAGATTGTACCTGTTGAAGTTCCACAACGAAGAGGTGAACCAATCATAGTTAAAGAAGATGAAGAGTTTAAAAATGTAAAATTAGATAAAATCCCAAATCTTCGCCCCGTATTTACAAAAGAAGGAACTGTAACAGCTGCAAATGCATCTACATTAAATGATGGTGCAGCGGCTTTGGTTTTAATGAGTAAAGAAAAAGCTGATGAACTAGGCTTAAAACCACTATCAACAGTAAAAGCTTATGCTGATGCTGCACAAGAGCCTGAATGGTT
Organism: Flavobacteriia bacterium; assembly: GCA_030617765.1. GTDB lineage: Bacteria > Bacteroidota > Bacteroidia > Flavobacteriales > Flavobacteriaceae > Namhaeicola. Next base: position 16,322 of record JAUWUU010000017.1, read on the forward strand.
TACAACAGCTCCGGCTAAAGCAATTCCAATTGCCTTAAAAAAAGCAAATATCGATAAGAGTGATGTAGATTACTACGAACTGAATGAAGCTTTTTCTGTTGTGGGACTGGTAAATATTAAATTGCTCAATTTAGACTCTGAAAAAGTGAATGTCAATGGAGGCGCTGTATCCTTAGGTCATCCTTTAGGCTGCTCTGGTGCAAGAATCATTGTAACCTTGATCAACGTACTCAAACAAAACAATGGAAAAATTGGAGTTGCAGGTATTTGTAATGGTGGTGGTGGAGCAAGTGCAATGGTGATTGAAAATGTAAAATAGTATTAAAAAAATAAACCAAATAAATATTGATGAAATTTGGAGTTTGCATTTTAAATGCTATCCCTTTAAGGAAAGAAGCTTGTGAAAAAAGTGAAATGGTATCTCAAATTTTGTTTGGAGAGACTTTTAGAATTATTGATTCCAATACCTATTTTTTTAAGATAATTATGGACTATGATAATTATGAAGGTTGGATTTCTAAGAACCAAGCTAAAATTATTGATGAGAAATATTATCTACACTTAAATCAATCTGAAAAAATCTTTACCAATGAAATAGTCAATTATTTAACAGAACAAAATAATTCATTAATTCCAATATCTATTGGAGCTTCCCTCCCCCTATTAAAGGAAAATAACTTCACTATCAATAATAAACAGTTTTTTTTTGAGGGTGATAATAAAACTGGAGTTTTTAATAAAAATGAAATTGTCAAAACTGCATATTTATATTTAAATGCTCCATATTTATGGGGAGGTAAAACTCCTTTCGGAATTGATTGCTCTGGTTTTACACAGATGGTTTATAAAATTAACGGTCATTTTTTATCCAGAGACGCCAATCAACAAGCCAAGCAGGGTGAAGTTTTAAGTTTTATTGAAGAAAGTGAACCAGGTGATTTGGCATTTTTTGATGATCATGAAGGAAATATTACTCATGTTGGACTAGTTTTAAATAACAACCATATTATTCATTGTTTTGGGAAAGTAAGGATTGATAGATTGGATCAGAGCGGGATTTATAATGTTGACACAAAACGCCACACACACAAACTAAGACTTATTAAACAAATTTTTAGAAATCAATAAGAAAAAAATTAACCAATCTTTAATTTTTTGACTTTCACTTTTTTATCATCTAATTTTTCAAATTCTGAATTATTTGAAATATAGTTTGGTACAATGCTTTTTAATTTTGAAACAATTTCATTTGTAGAAAGGCCATCCAAAATCATTAATTCTTCAATTTCAATCTTTAATTTATTATAATCAATCTTTTCAGTCTTGGCAATTAAGATCTTTTCATGGTATGTTGGAATTGTATTCTCTTCATTGGTCAACAATTCTTCGTATAGTTTTTCTCCGGGTCGTAATCCTGAAATTTTAATATCAATATCTTCGGGATATTTATATCCGCTTAAATGAATCATTTTTTTAGCCAATTCAAAGATCTTTACAGATTCTCCCATATCAAAAACATAAATTTCACCACCATTTCCCATAATACCAGCCTCTAATACCAGTTCACAGGCTTCGGGTATTGTCATAAAAAAACGAGTAATACTTTTATGTGTAACAGTAACAGGTCCTCCTGCGTCAATTTGTTTTTTAAATAATGGTATTACCGATCCATTTGAACCTAAAACATTACCAAAACGCGTTGTAACAAATTTTGTTTTTCCAAAACCATTTAAATAATTAGCATAAATTTCGGCAACTCGTTTTGTAGCACCCATTACATTAGTTGGGTTTACAGCTTTGTCGGTAGAAACCATTATAAACTTATCCACACCATTTTCAACTGCCTGATTCATTACATTTGAAGTTCCTAAAATATTCACATGCACTGCTTCATATGGGTTTTTTTCCATCAAAGGAACATGTTTATAAGCCGCTGCATGAAATACAATATTAATAGTATATTTTTTGAAAATTTCTTTTACTCTATGTTTATTTCTAATGTCAACTAATTCTATTGAAAAATTTTGTACTTCATTACGTTTAAAAGTCTGTTCTAATTCATACAATACCGATTCTGCCTGATCTAATAAAATTAAATGTTTATAATTATAATTACTAATTTGATTGGCAAATTCGCTACCAATAGATCCTGCAGCACCTGTAACAAGAATAACCTTACCTTCAAATTCTTTTTGAATTATAGGGTTATTAATTTGTATAGGAGTTCTTTCTAAAAGGTCTTCAATTTTAACCTCAGTTATTTGACTAACATTTAAATCGCCATCAATCCACTGTTGCACCGGAGGTACAATTTTAACCGTAAGCGGAAGCTGGGTAATTCTATCAACTTTTTCAAAAAGGTCATACGAGTTGATATTTTGAATAGAAAAAATGATTTCGGAAATATTATTCTTAAGGATATAATCATCATCAATTTTATCAGGATTCAGAATTTTAATCCTGTTAAATTGTTTACCAATTTTTAATTTAGAGTCATCTAAAAACCCAACAATTTTATATTTGTTTTGAGTACTATTACTCAAAGTAGTATAGGTCAACAAGCCCGAATCACCGGCTCCGTAAATTAAAACATTTTTTGGTGATTTATAATTAGATACTACTCTGTTAAACAAATACTTAAATATAAAACGACTAGAAATTAAAAGAACTATATTTAATAAATAATGAACAAAAACAATTGATACTGGTATAAGAAAAATATTATTTAAATTATAATTTTTGGCTATTAATGAAGTAACTAATAAAATAGCCATTATTAAAGTAGCTGCCCAAAATACCTGAATGGCATCTTTAATACCTGTATGCCTTACAATACCTTTAAAGGAGCCAACTATTACAATGCTTATCAATGAGGTCAAGGCAACTAATGGCAAATTACCAACAAAATCAAACTGACCAAAGTTTAGTGTAAAATTAAATCTTATTAAATATGCAAGAAAAAAAGCCTGCATACTAATTGAGATATCAATTAACAAAACTATCCATCGAGAAGTGTAGGAAGTCCTATTTTTTAAAAATGATCTAGTCATTTAAATTAAGCTATTTTATATAACTATTTTCAGTTTAAAATAAACTGTAAAATTTTAATTGTTTCCTAGTATTAACGGTAAACCGCTATCTCCACTACCCACAACAATAACTTTAGAATTTGGAGATTCCGACAACCTTAAAGTGGCTTCTATCCCTTTATCCTTTAAAATCATATCTGTTAATGACGCACTTAAAATTCTATTGGCATCAGCTTTCCCCTGAGCTTCAATACGTTGTTTTTCAGCTTCTTTTTCAGCTTTTTCTAGTCTAAATACATATTCTAAAGATTCTTGTTCCTGCCCTAATTTTCTCTCAATTGCATCTTTAATAGCAGTAGGTAGCGTTACGTCTCTAACCAATACTTCATTCAATTGCACATACTGATCATCTGTAATTTTTTTTGTTTCATCAAAAATTTCTTTCTGAATTGCATCTCTTTTTGAAGAATAGATTTGTTCTGGAGTATATCTTCCTACAACACTTCTGGTTGCAGATCTTATAGCTGGTTTTAAAACTCTATCCAGATAGTTTTCCCCTTTGGTTTGATGTAACATCCCAAGGTTTTCATAATCTGGTTGATACCAAGCTGTAGCTTCTAATTGAATATCCAAACCATTTGAAGACAATACTTTCATTTTTTCTGTAAGTTCTTGCTGCCTAGTTTCATACACAATCACTTCATTCCATGGAGCAACAAAATGAAATCCTTCACCCAAAGGTGCTTTATCTGTAACAACTCCTCCGTCAAATCTCTTCCATAATACACCTGCTTCACCAGCACCTAACGTTACTGTAGATTTTGATATAAAAATTACTGCTAAAATACCTAAGAAGATTAAAGGTAAAATTCCTTTAGGTAATTGTAATTGTTGATTTTGTGCCATTTGTTATAGTTTTAATTGATATTAATAATTAATGATTTTTTTAGGTGAGTCCGTTATATTTTCGAATAAACCACTCAATGGCCAAAGATAATACAATTAAAGCTAATAACCACTTCCAATTGATTAATGATTTTATACGTGTACTTTCCTGTTGCACAATCATATAATCTTCAGAATTCATAAGGTTATTAAATAATTTATCCAATTGGAAAGGTAAAAAAAGCTTCCCGTCTGAATTTTTTGCAAGTTTATTCAAATCACTATGGTTAGATTGCACATTTTGTTCTTCTATTGAATAATCTAAAACAGTAAAACTTCCTTTGAAATTTTGTTTGTTAATATTGGAAAATACTCTAAAATCATAAGCTCCTGAAGTTAAATTCTCTAATTTTACCTCAAATGCATTACCCTTTAAAACAAAAGGAATATTTGTTTTTTTCTTACTTTCTTTTTCAATAAGTTCAAATTCTAAATTAACATTTTTATCAAAAATATAGTTTGCATCATAATAATTTGAACTAATCTTCAATGCCTCATTTGCAAAATAAAATGGCTCATATTTAACATCTAATCTATTCTTTTTGTTGGAATATTGTAAAAATTGAAAAATATTATTGGTAAAGTTATCAAAATTCTTAAATGTCTTATTCGTTGAAAAACTATAAGCTCTCCAGACATAAATGTTTTCAGCAAATAAAATAATGCTTTTCTGATTATTTAGTTGAAAGGCAGTTAATAGTGGAGATTCTGTTTGAATATTATTTATTGATTGATATAATAGATTTTGATGTGGTCTTTTAATTCTAATTTCTCCAAAAATATTTTTTAGAGGTGGTAGTTTTTCAAAATCTAAATTGTTTGTTTGGAATGTCGTAAATTCTGTATTGAAAATTGCATTAATATTTTGAGTAGCTTCTAAAGCATCTTTTTGAACAAAATCTTGAACTTGATTTAAAAAGATCCAATCAGTATTTGTGCCGGTTTGTAATAGGAAATTAATATCCTGGTCTTTGATGTGGGAAAAAACCTCTTTAAATTTATTATTGGGTTGATAAAGTATAACAAACTGATAATCATTAATATTATCTTTATATTCTGTAATATGTCTAATGGTTAATTTTCTTTGTTTGTTACTTTCAATCGTTTTTTTCCAAAATCCAATATCAGGATGTAACACATCATATAATAGTAAAATTTTTGATTTCTCATCTAAAACTTCTATCGAAAAATCATAGATATTGTTTATTCTATTTTTTTCATTTTTTAATGGAGATATTTTTGCTTTATAATGATGTTTCCCTTTTGATTGTGCTGGAAGTTTGAATATTTCATACTTACTGTTATCATTTGGTGTAAAGTATAAGTTTTGCTTGAAAATAACTTTGTTATTCTCTATAATTTCTAATTTTGAGCTAACTTTTGATTTACCCTGATAATTGATAAAAACTTCCACCGGAAAATTCTGATCGAGGTAAGTATATGAATTTACATTGATATTTTCAATTTTAAGATCTGTATATGAAGTTGTATCACCAATGATTACAGGAAATATTTGCTGTTTTGATTTATAAAATGAATAGTTATTACCATAAGTCTGATTACCATCACTAAGCAATATAATTGGAGCAATTATATTTTCATGCAAAATATTTAATTCGCTTATTGCATTAAAAATATTTGTTTGATCTTCATTAAAATCAAAAGATTTTTGCATTTCTAATTGAGATGCGAAAGAGTATGTTTCAATGTCAAACTTATTTTTGATATTTTTATCTGAAACCATTCTTTTTACAAGATTCTTAACCAAAGAGTCTTGTTTTGTATGCTTAATTGAAGAAGAATTATCTACTGCAATTAATAATTTTGGTTTTATGTTTTTAACTGATTTTTGTTCAATTTTAGGATTTGTAATTAAAATCAATAAACTAGAAATTGTAAGAAATCGTAAAAATGATAGTAGATAATAATACTTGTTTTTTGAAGATCTTTTATAGAAATACTGAAAATAAACAATAACAATTGCCAATAGAAACACTATAAAAATTGATAAAAAATTATTTTGTAGCATAAATATCTGATTGATAAATCAAATTAAGATAATTTTTAAATGAATGACCAGAAATCTAAATGTATGACTCATACGAGTTTTAAACTATTGACCAATTCTTTACCCAAATGATCGTTGATCATTTGAATAATTTTTTCATTTCCATAACTCAACTCCTCACGTAAAGTTGAAGAAGTCAATTTAACAATTAGCAAATCTTTTCTTAACACTATTGTGTCTGTGTAGCTCATAACACCTTTACCCATAACAGTTTTCCATGCTTCTTTTACAGCTAATTGATCAATACCATTTTGTAATCTGTTTTTTTTTAACAGATCTTGTATGATGTCTTTTATGCTAAAGGTTTCGTTTTCTCGTCTTGACATTTTTATTTTTTACTGAACTATCAATTTTTTATAATTGAAACATTTTATAATCTAAATTAACTTTTTTTATAATACTTTCAGCACGTTCTGCATGGGTATCAGTTATAAAAATTTGTCCAAAATATTTATCATTTACTAAATTAATTAACTGACCAACCCTGTTCTCATCTAATTTATCAAAAATATCATCTAAAAGTAATATTGGGGTAATTTTTGACTGTTGTTTTACAAAATCAAACTGTGCTAATTTTAAAGCTATTAAATAAGATTTTTGCTGACCTTGAGATCCATTTTTCTTAATTTGATGATCATTTAAAGTAAAAATAAGATCATCTTTATGTATACCAACACCTGTGTATTGCAAAATTCTATCTCTTTCTAAATTCTCAATAAGTAATTTTTTAAAATCATAAGAATTTAATTGCGATCTATAATTTAATTCAACATTTTCTTCAACCTTACTATCAATGATATTAACGACAATCTGTTTAAATCTTTCCTGAAATATAGGAATAAATTCTGATAAAAAATCTTTGCGCTTTTTAAATATAGCTTCTCCTAAACTTACCAATTGCTCATCATAAACATCAATATTTGTTTGATCAAAAGTACGGTTGGCTGCAAAATATTTTAGTAATGAGTTTCGCTGAGCTAAAACTTTATAATATTTAATCAATATTTGCAAATATTCTTTGTCATTTAAGGAAATGATACTATCCATAAATTTTCTTCGCATATCGCTACCTTCAATTATAAGATTAGTATCTGAAGGTGAGATAATTACAACTGGAAGCAAACCAAAATGATCCGATAGTTTTTCATATTCTTTACCATTTCTTTTTACCAATTTCTTATTCCCTTTTTTTAAGCTACAACTGATAAGTTCATCACGTTTATTTTTCTGAAAATTTCCCTCAATAACAAAAAAATCTGTGTTGTATTTAATATTTTGTGATGCAACCGAGTTAAAATATCCTTTAGTATAAGATAAATGATAAATAGCATCTAAAACATTGGTTTTTCCTACCCCATTATTACCAACAAAACAATTAATTTTCTTATCAAAACTAAAAGTCTTTGAAGCAAAATTCTTGTAATTAACCAATGTTAATTTTTTTATAAACATAAAATGAATGTGATTTTATATTTTGAAAGTTTAATTATTTAAAAATAATTTCTTATTTTCAACATTTAACTATTTGTTTTTCCGTATTTTACATTTTTAATCAAATTATTAAAAATCCAATTACAAAAAAACGAAATTTAAGTGTATTTTCATCGCTAGTTTTCAATAAAAATTATATTTTTGCGCAATTAATAAATAAAAAGATGGCCACATATAAAAAAAGAGGAAATAAAGCTCATAACAAAATAAATATTGAAGATCAAAGTACAACTGCTGAAGTTTTTAAAACCTTAGATGATACTGCATCAAAATCAGAACAATGGGTAGAAAAAAACCAAAGACCAATATTTATTGGTTTAATTGCAATTACACTTATCATTTTAGGTTACTTAGCTTACAATAAGTATATCGCTGAACCCAAAGAAAAAGAAGCTGCTGATGAATTGGCTTTTCCAAAAGAATACTTTGAACAAGCACAGAATACTACAGTTGCTGTTGATTCAATATATAGTTTAGCAATTAATGGCGCCAATGGTAAATACGGACTTATTGATATTGTAGATAATTACGGAGGCACAAAAGCAGGAAATTTAGCAAAATACATGAGTGGAATTTCATATCTAAAATTAGGAGAATATGATAATGCCATTAAATATTTAAGTGATTTTTCATCAGATGATGAAATTTTAGGTGCTCTTGCTAAAGGTAATATTGGTGATGCTTTTGCTGAAATTAATCAGCCTGAAGATGCACTAAAATATTATTTAGAAGCAGCTAATTTTAAAGATAACGATTTTTCAACCCCTTTATATTTATTCAAAGCAGGAAATACTGCAATGGATCTAGGAAAGAATAAAAAAGCTTTAGATTATTTTACTAGAATAAAAGATAACTATTCAAAATCTGAAGAAGCTAAAGAAATTGATATTTATATCCAAAGAGCTAAAATAGCAGCAGAATAAAAAAGCCAAACTTTATGGCAACATCTAATTTATCAAATTACGATTATAAATCAGTCCCAAATGCGAAAGATCTTCGATTTGGGATTGTTGTTTCTGAATGGAATCCTGATATAACCAAAAACCTTCATAAAGGCGCTTATAAAACACTTTTAGATCACGGAGCTAAAAAAGAAAATATTATTACACTTAATGTTCCGGGTAGTTTTGAGTTGATTTATGGATGCAAAAAGCTTATCAAAACTCATAAATTAGATGCTGTGATTGCTATTGGGAATGTAATTCAGGGTGAAACTCGTCATTTTGATTATGTATGCGAAGCTGTATCTCAAGGTATTAAAGATATTAATTTACTATTTGATGTACCGACTATTTTTTGTGTTCTGACTGACGACAACAAACAACAATCAATTGATAGATCTGGAGGAAAACATGGTAATAAAGGCATAGAATCTGCCATTGCTGCAATAAAAATGGCAGTTATCAAATAATTTTTTAATCTAATAAATCTATTCTTTTAAGTATCTATTCCAATAGTGTTTTAACAAAACTTTATTTGAAAACCTTTACATATTTTATATCTTTGTATTTAACGATTTAATTTCGTTTTCTTATGATTGGAAATTTTTTTAAACCTCGTGCACATTACGTTTACAATTACAAACCTCGTTATTATGATGAGCGGAAAGAACGTATGGAAAATTTAAAGAAGAAATACGAAAAAAAAGATTCTGATGTTAACATTCCAAAAATTAATATCAATAAAGATAATTTAAAACAAGATTGGGCGCGACACAAAATTAGTACTAACAACAGAAGTACAAATATCAGATTAGCCGTAATAATTGCAATTCTGGTTGGAATAGTTGCCTATATCTTTGAACTGCATAAGTTATTTTAATGTCTGACATCATTCAATTACTACCTGACGTTGTAGCCAATCAAATTGCTGCTGGAGAAGTTGTCCAACGACCTGCTTCGGTTGTAAAAGAATTACTCGAAAATGCTGTTGATGCAAAAGCAACTG
>JAUWUU010000062.1 GCA_030617765.1 Flavobacteriia bacterium
CGGCTGTCGCCGTTTATATCTTTTCTAAATCTATTTTGGTCTTCACCACCTTCACCTGAATTGGATTTACCACCAATTCTGTTCATGGCAATAGCAAGATTTTCATGCGCCTCTTTTGAAATTGAACCGTAAGACATAGCACCTGTTTTGAATCTTTTTACAATTTCTGTCCATGATTCAACTTTTTCTAAAGGGATTGGATCTAAATTTTTGAATTCAAACATACCACGTAAGGTCATCAACCTTTTAGTTTGTTTGTTAATGGCATCTGCATAAACCTGATAGCTTTCTTTGCTGTTTAATCTTACTGCCTGTTGTAATTTAGCAACAGTTGTTGGGTTGAACATATGATGTTCACCATCTCTTCTCCAACGATAATCACCCCCCATATCTAATTTAAGATTTCCGGGAATATCATTTTTAAAAAAGGCCTGTTTGTGACGTTTTGAAACTTCTCTTTCAATTTCATACAAACCAATTCCTTCAATTCTCGAAGGGGTGTTAGGGAAGTATTTGCTGGTAAATTTGCTGTTCAGACCTAATATTTCGAAGATTTGTGAGGCTCTATATGAATGTAAAGTAGAAATACCAATCTTATTCATGATCTTCAAAATTCCTTTACCTATAGCTTTGTTGAAATTCTGTACAGCTTCTTCAGAATCAATCCCAGTAATCGAACCCCATTTTATTTTTTCACGAATGATCTCATTAACCATATAAGGATTTATCCCACTTGCTCCATAACCAAATAAAGTTGCAAAATGATGAGGTTCACGAGGTTCAGCAGATTCAATTATTATTCCGATTTTAGATCGTTTTTTTAATTTTTTTAAAGAGTGATGTACATAAGAACAAGCTAATAATGGAGATATTGGGCCGTTTTCTTTATCAGCACCACGATCGGATAAAATGATAATATTGAAACCATTGTCTACTGAATTGGAAACTTTTTTTACGATATTATCTAATTCCTGTTCAAAGGCATTTAATCCTCTTTTAATATCGTAAAGAATTGGAATTACACATGATTTAAAATCCGGATGATCAATATTTTTAATTTTATCAAGATCATTATTTGAAATTACAGGATTCTGGATTTTTAATTTTTTGCAATGCTCCGGAGAGATATCAAAAATATTTCGGTCTTCGCCAATAGCTAAACTAATATCTGTAATTATTTCTTCGCGGATGCCATCTAATGGTGGATTTGTAACCTGGGCAAATAGCTGTTTGAAATAATTGTATAATAATTGTGGCTTATCAGATAAAACGGCAAGTGGTGTATCTGTACCCATTGAACCAAGAGATTCTTTAGCAGTTTTACACATAGGTGTAATTATAGTGTCAAGATCTTCCTTTGTATATCCAAACATCCGCTGGCGGGTTTTGTAAAGCGTAGTTTCTACAGGACAACTATTGCCGGTGTAGGGAACATTTGCCAAAGGAAGTAAATTATCACTTAACCATTCTCTGTAAGGATGTTTAGTGGAGATTTTATTTTTAATTTCTTCATCCTCAATGATCCTTCCTTCATTCATATCAACCAAAAACATTTTCCCGGGTTCTAACCTTCCGTGTTTAACCACATCTTTTGGTTTGATATCTAAAACGCCAATTTCTGACGACATGATTACGTAACCTGTTTTTGTAACACTATAGCGAGAGGGTCTTAATCCGTTTCTATCTAAAAGTGCACCAATATAATTCCCATCAGTAAAAGGTATGGATGCCGGACCGTCCCAGGGTTCCATAACACATGAATTATATTCGTAATAGGCTTTTTTGTTATCAGGCATTGTTTCGTCTTTTTCCCAGGCTTCAGGAACCATCATCATCATTACTTCCGGTAAGGTTCTGCCACTCATTAATAAGAATTCTACTACCATATCCATAGAAGCCGAATCGGATTTTCCTTCTAAAATAATAGGAAATAATTCTTTTATATCATCTCCAAAAACATCACTTTTTAACAATTCTTCACGGGCATGCATCCTACTAACATTTCCACGCAAAGTATTAATTTCACCATTATGACACATAAATCTAAATGGTTGAGCCAGATCCCAGGAAGGAGAAGTATTGGTTGAGAACCTTTGATGAACCAAAGCAAGTCGAGTTATAACTTTAGGGTCAGATAAGTCGGTATAATAATTTCTAATATCTTCAGGAATTAACAGCCCTTTATATATCAGTGTTGTAGCAGAAAAACTAGGTATATAAAATTGTTTAGAATCTTTTAATTTAGATTCGATTATTCTATGTTCTGCAATTTTCCTGGCTTTATAAATTTTAACATTAAATAACTTGGGATCTAAGCTATCATCAGGTTTTCCAACAAAGATCTGTTTGATCTTAGGTTCATTTTTTCTGGCAATTTTACCTAAATGCTCAGAGTTTATTGGAACATCCCGCCATCCTATAATCGAAAGACCTTGATTTTTTATTTCGGTTTCTAATACGTTAATACAGAATTTATATTGATTGGTTCTTTGAGGTAAAAAAACCATACCTACAGCGTATTCTCCAGGTTTTGGAATTTTAAAACCACATACTTTTTTAAAAAATTTATGTGGTATATCAATTAAGATTCCTGCGCCATCACCGGTTTTTCCATCTGCGCTTACAGCGCCCCGATGTTCTAATTTAGTGAGTATCTCAAGCGCGTCATGTATGATGCTGTTAGTCTTTTCTCCGTTTAAGCTACATATAAATCCTGCACCACAATTATCATGCTCAAATTCGGGTAAATATAATCCTTGTTTTTTATAGGTCATATAATTATAAATAATTTACAAAAATAGCAATAAACATAAAATATATATATTAAAATTAGTTAAAATATAAATATAATATATATAATACAATGATATTATGATAAAAATATAAATACAATAATTTATTAAAAGAGAGTTTATTATATTATCAATATAAAACTAAATATGCACGAAATTATGTGTTTTAGTGAAGAGGGCGCTTGTTTTGGCAGGGTAAGTTTTAAAGATTAGTTAAATATTTTTCAATAAAGGGTATAAAACAAGGGTATTGAATCAATTATTTTTAATTTAAAAAAAGTGATAGTTATTCAATCAATCTTCATAAATATTCAATCTGTTTTGGATCAAATTTATTTCGTCCTGTAAGTTTCTTATTTTTTGCATCAGGTTTGTGATGATGTCAATTCCTTCTAAATTTACTCCTAAATCTTCATGTAAACGAATTATTCTTTCTATTTCATGTAACTTTTCAAGCTCAATAAATTGATCTTTTTCAATATAAGTTATTTCAATCAGCCCATAATCATTTAAAGAATTGATAAATGAAAATTCTATTTCATATTTTTCGCAAAATTGTTGTACGGGGATTAAGTTTCTTGTATCCATTTTATCTCAATTTTGATAATTCGTTAAACAGATCTTTTTCTTTTTGGTTTAGATTGGTTGGCGTTTTTATATTGTATGTTATGTATAGATCACCAAATTTTCCTTCATTTTTATAGATCGGAAATCCTTTGCCTTTAAGTTTAACTTTGGTATCATTTTGAGTTTCAGGTTTGATCTTTAGTTTTACTTTTCCGTTAAGGGTATCAATTGTAATATCTCCACCAAGCATAGCCGTATAAAGATCAAGATCGACATTTGTATAAAGATTTTTTCCGCCACGTTTAAAGCTTGTATTGTTTAAAATATTAAATGTGATATAAAGATCTCCATTTGGACCTCCATTGGCTCCTTTACCACCATGACCTTTTATTTTTATAGTTTGATTGTTTTCTATCCCAGCAGGTATGGTTAATCTTAATTTTTTATTGTTTACGGTTAGAGTTTGTTTTTGCGTTTTATATACATCAGTTAAATTTAATTGTAATGTAGCATTAATATCCTGTCCTCTAAATTTTTGCTGGGTTCTACCACTACCTTGATGAGCACCTCCAAACATCGATTAAAAAAAATCAGAAAAATCTCCTTCAGAAAAACTTCCTCCAGCCCCTGAATTCTGTTGTCTGCCACCTGAATATTGGTATTGCTGTTGTTGCTGTGCTTTTTCATAAGCTTCACCATGCTCCCAGTCTTTACCGTATTTATTGTATTTTTTTCTTTTTTTAGGATCGCTTAAAACTTCATTTGCTTCATTGATCTGTTGAAATTTCTTTTTAGCAGAATCATCGTTAGGGTTTACATCAGGATGATATTTGCGAGCTAACTTTCTGTATGCTTTTTTAATTTCTTTTTCAGAAGCAGTTTTAGGAACTTCTAAAATTTTATAATAATCTATAAATGACATGTTTTGTTAATTTGTTATTCAAAGATACTTAATAATTAGAAAATTTGATAATATCACATATTCAAATCAATGAGTTTTAAAATTAACTAATCTCTTAAAATAGCTCTTGAAATCACAATTTGTTGAATTTCGGAAGTTCCTTCGTAGATCTGTGTAATTTTTGCATCACGCATTAATCTTTCAACGTGATATTCTTTTACATAACCATAACCACCGTGAATTTGTACGGCTTCAACTGTAACTCGCATTGCCATTTCTGCAGCATATAATTTAGCCATCGCTCCCGATAGGTCAAAATTATTGTGTTGATCTTTATCCCAGGCAGCTTTTAAACAAAGCATTCTTGCAGCTTCAATTTCGGTTGCCATATCGGCTAATTTAAAGGCAATTGCCTGATGACGACTAATTTCTTTGCCAAATGCTTTGCGTTCTTTTGAATATTGCAAGGCCAAATCATATGCGCCTGATGCAATTCCTAAGGCTTGAGACGCAATCCCAATTCTACCACCGGCAAGTGTTTTCATTGCAAATGTAAAACCAAAGCCATCATCTCCAATACGATTTTCTTTTGGAACTTTTACATCATTGAACATTAACGAATGTGTATCTGAACCTCTGATTCCCAGCTTATTTTCTTTTGTACCAACTACAAAACCTTCCATATCTTTTTCAACAATAAAAGCATTGATACCGTGGTGCCCTTTTTCGGGATGCGTATGTGCAATTACCAAATAAACACTTGCTGTTCCTCCGTTAGTAATCCAGTTTTTTGTTCCGTTAACTATGTAGTGATCTCCTTTATCTACAGCTGTTGTTCTTTGCTTTGTAGCATCAGAACCTGCCTCAGGCTCACTCAAAGCAAAGGCGCCAATTATTTTACCTTCAGCAAGTGGAACCAAATATTTTTGTTTTTGTTCTTCAGTACCATAAGTTTCCAAACCCCAACAAACCAAAGAGTTGTTAACAGACATAACAACAGAAGCCGATGCATCAATTTTTGAAATTTCTTCCATAGCCAAAACATAAGAAACTGTATCCATACCGCCACCTCCATATTTTGGATCAACCATCATACCCAGAAATCCTAATTCTCCCATTTGTTTTACTTCTTCATGCGGAAAAACTTGTTTTTCATCGCGTTCAATTACGCCTGGTTTTAATACATTATTTGCAAAATCACGAGCAGCATCTCGTATCATTATTTGTTCTTCGGTGAGTGTGAAATCCATATTATTTGATTTGTTAATTTATTTATTTGAATTGTTCCAAAGATACAGAAAAATATCAAAATCTATTCGTATTTTTACAGTCATATGAAAAATAAAATTTGGTATGTTATTGGTGTAATGAGCGGCACTTCTTTGGATGGTGTTGATTTGGTATATACTAAATTTATAAAGGATAATGAGTATTCTTTTGAAATTTTAAAAACAGAAACGGTAAATTATTCCGAAAAATGGAAAAAATTACTAATTGAAGCATTTAATTATTCTGGAGAAAAATTGGTTAAACTCAATGTAGATTACGGTAATTTATTAGGGGATTTGATCAATAAATTTATTCATAAAAACAATATAAAAAAAATTGATTTTATTGCTTCTCATGGGCATACAATTTTTCATCAACCAGAGAAGAATTACACTTTGCAAATAGGAAACGGAGCTGAGATTACTGCTGAAACCAAAATTAAGTTGATTTGCGATTTTAGAATTCAGGATGTTGCATTGGGAGGTCAGGGCGCGCCTCTAGTGCCCATTGGTGATCAACATCTATTTAATGATTATCGTTATTGTTTAAATCTAGGAGGGTTTTCAAATATTTCTTTCGATAAAGATGGTGAAAGAGTGGCTTTTGATATTTGCCCGGTGAATATTGTGATGAATCATTATACTCGTAAGATCGGTAAGGAGTTTGATGATGGAGGAAAAATGGCTTCAGGTGGAATTTTAAATAATAATTTACTCTCCGAATTAAATAATTTACCATTTTATAAAGACGATAAACCAAAGTCTTTGGGTTATGAATTTATTGCAGATACTGTAATTCCAATAATTGATAAATATAATTTACCAATCAAAGATATTTTAAGAACTTTTATCGAGCATGTTGCAATTCAACTAGCAGATGTACTAAATAGAAATTCTATTATGATGAAAGTCAATAAAGTATTGATAACCGGTGGAGGTGCTTTTAATGATTTTTTAATTAAAAGGCTTAAAAGTTTAACTTCTGTGAATGTGATTATTCCTGATAAAGAAATAATTGATTTTAAGGAAGCCTTGATCTTTGCTTTTTTAGGTGTTCTAAAAGATCAAAATGAAGTAAACTGTTTAAAAAGTGTAACAGGAGCAAGAAAAGATCACAGTAGTGGAGTGGTGTATGAGTTTTGATAACTTATAAAAATAAGAGTAATAAAATATTATAAGATTTTAAAATTGATTGTCAAAAAACAGATTATAAAACAAATTAAAATTAATAAGTAATGAAAAAACTTCTTAAAAAGTACGAAAATAAACCGCCTGAAATAGTTTTTCATTGGCGAGATCAAGAAACTGAAGCTGAAGGTTGGACAGTTATAAACTCACTTCGAGGAGGAGCTGCAGGAGGGGGTACCAGAATGCGTAAAGGATTGGATATGAACGAAGTGCTTTCGCTTGCAAAAACTATGGAAGTTAAATTTACAGTTTCAGGCCCAGAAATAGGAGGTGCAAAATCGGGTATAAATTTTGATCCGAATGATCCGCGAAAGCGAGGGGTTTTAGAAAGATGGTATAAAGCAGTAACACCTTTATTAAAATATTATTACGGCACAGGAGGTGATCTAAATGTTGATGAAATTCACGATGTTATACCGCTTACTGAAGATTGTGGTGTATGGCATCCTCAGGAGGGTGTTTTTAACGGGCATTTTAAACCTACTGAAGCACAAAAAATTAATAGGATCGGACAATTGCGACACGGTGTGATCAAAGTAATTGAAGACGAAGCTTATTCACCTGATCTTTCAAGAAAATATACTGTTGCAGATATGTTGACCGGTTATGGTGTTGCCGAAGCCGTAAAACATTATTATAACATTTTTGGTGGAGATCTAAAAGGGAAAAGAGCGATTGTTCAGGGTTTTGGAAATGTTGGATCGGCAGCAGCTTATTATTTAACACAATTAGGGGCAAAAGTAGTAGGTATCATCGATATTGCTGGAGGTGCGATCAATGAAGATGGCTATACTTTGGAAGAAATAAGAGAATTATTCTTAAATAAAGATGGAAATACATTGTCTGTTAAAGATATGATTCCATTTGATGAAATAAATGAAACAATTTGGTCATTGCCTGCTGAGATCTTTGTTCCTGCAGCAGCTTCTAGATTAGTAACGAAAAAACAAATCTCTACAATGATCGATACTGGTTTAGAGGTGATTTCTCCGGGAGCTAACGTACCTTTTGCTGATAAAGAAATATTTTTTGGACCGATTATGGAGTTTACCGACAAAAAAGTTAGTTTGATTCCTGATTTTATTTCTAACTGTGGTATAGCTAGAGTTTTTGCCTATTTGATGGAAAATAAAATCAATTTACCCATGCGGGATAAATTAATTTTTGAAGATACATCAAATATAATTGAAAAGGCCTTAAGCAATGTTTATAAAAAGAAATCTAGTAAAACTAAGATTTCTAAAACAGCTTTTGAGATTGCACTTAAAGAGTTGTTATAAATTACTATATTTAGCCTCTAAAAATTAAGTTTATGGAATTATTTGTAATTATTGTTTTTGTTATTGGTTATTTGGCGATTACTTTAGAACACAACTTAAAGGTTGATAAATTAATTCCGGCTTTGGCTATGATGGCTGTGAGTTGGGCAATTATATCTTTAGGTCATTTAGAAGTTTTTGAAGTAAATGCTGAATTACATAAACTTGTACCTACACATGTAGAAGAAATTTTACTACATCATTTGGGTAAAACCTCTGAAATATTGGTGTTCTTAATTGGAGCGATGACCATTGTTGAAATAATCGATTATTTTAATGGTTTTTCAACTATAAAAAGTTTTGTTAAAACTAAAAGCAAGGTAAGATTACTTTGGATTTTTTCTTTTTTAGCATTTATTTTATCTGCAATTATTGACAATTTAACTGCTACAATAGTTTTAATAACAATATTGAGAAAAATAATTACAAAACGTGAAGATAGATTGTGGTTTGCAGGCTTAATAATAATTGCTGCAAATGCAGGTGGAGCCTGGTCGCCAATAGGTGACGTAACAACTACAATGTTATGGATTGGTAATAAAGTTACAACAGTAAATCTGATAAAATATTTATTTATACCATCACTTTTTTCTATGATTGTTCCTTCATTTATCGCTTCAAAAATGCAAGCTTTTAAGGGTAATATTGAAGATATTGAAGTAGAAAATGAAAATGATATTGATAAATACAGTAGTGTAATGTTATATTTAGGTTTAGGTGCAATTATGTTTGTGCCAATTTTTAAAACAATAACACACCTACCCCCTTATGTTGGTATGATGTTGTCGCTTTCAGTTGTTGCAATTTTTGCTGAGATCTTTTCAAATAGAAGAATATCTTTAACAAATATCGATCAGGAATCTGATTTTGAAGCACATCATAGTCCGGTACATAAATCCTTAGCAGGTATTGAAATGCCAAGTATCTTATTTTTCTTAGGAATCTTATTGGCTGTTGCTGCCTTAGAATCGTTAGGTATATTATTTCATTTTGCTGAAAGTTTAAATAAAACCATACCTATGTTGGGCACAGAACCAAGTATTACAGGTTATAATGTTTCTGATCTGGTTGTAATGATCTTGGGTGTTGCTTCTGCAATAATTGATAATGTGCCGTTGGTAGCTGCTAGTATTGGAATGTTCGCCGATCCTATTGACAGTCCGTTATGGCATTTTATAGCTTTTGCTGCAGGAACAGGAGGTAGTATGTTGATCATTGGGTCTGCCGCTGGAGTTGTTGCTATGGGAATGGAAAGAATTAATTTTTTCTGGTATTTTAAAAAGATATCCTGGTTAGCTTTAGTAGGATTTTTAGTTGGTTCGGCTGTATTTATGATCATGAGAACTATTTTATAAAAAAAACATTAAATATTTAACATTTTTTTATCATAATAAATACTTTTTTTCAACAATTTTACAGACATTAAAACGTTTATTTTTAATACCTTTTTTAATCATAAATATATGTTGTTACTTATTCAGCAAGGAGCCGATATAGCTCAGGAAGTTTTAAATGAAACCATATCAGAAGAAAAAACCTTATCAATTTTTAATCTAATTAGAGATGGTGGTTTAGGAGGGCAAATTATCATTGCTTTACTTTTTGTTCTACTTCTTGTTGCTCTATATATCTATTTTGAGCGATATTTTGCGATCAAAGCTGCTTCAAAGATCGATAAGAATTTTATGAACCAGATTAAAGATAATATCTTAAATGGTAATATTGAAGCCGCTAAAGTGTTGAGTGCAAATAATGATACGCCCGTTGCAAGAATGATTGAAAAAGGAATTTCCAGAATTGGTAAGCCTTTAGAAGATATCAATACCGCTATTGAAAACACAGGAAAACTTGAGATTTATAAACTGGAAAAAAATGTTAGTGTTCTTGCAACCATCGCTGGTGCCGCGCCTATGATAGGTTTTTTAGGTACGGTAATTGGTATGATCATTGCAATTCATGAAATAGCCAATGCAGGAGGCCAAATAGACATTAAAATGTTGAGTGATGGTCTTTATACTGCAATGACGACAACTGTTGCAGGTTTAATTGTTGGAATTATTTCATATGTAGCTTATAATCATTTGGTAGCAAGAACGAATAAGGTAGTTTATCAGATGGAAGCTAAAGCTGTGGAGTTTTTAGATTTGTTGAATGAGCCAGTCTAAATTTATATTGATTTCAGATTAATGATTTAAAAAATTCAAATGAATATAAGAAATAGAAATAAAATTGATCCAAGTTTTAATATGTCGTCAATGACCGACATTGTATTTTTATTGTTGATATTTTTTATGCTCACTTCTACTTTAGTTACCGTTAATGCACTTGATATTTTATTGCCAAAAGCACAAGGAAAAACCGAAAGTAAAAAATCTACTTCAATTAGTATCACTAAAAAATTAGATTTTTATGTAGATAGAGAAAAAGTTAGTGAGGGCGAGTTAGAAAATTATTTATTGGCTCAGCTGGTAGATCAGGAGAATCCAACATTAGTGCTTCGAGCTGAAGAAGGAGTGCCAATAGAAAAAGCCGTTAAGGTTTTAGATATCGCCAATCGTAATAAAATAAAAGTCATACTGGCAGTTAGACCAAAATAAATTTATCAACCTTCTGTAGGAATTATTTAGAATGTCATTTTTAGAAACCAAATACAAGAGAAAATCAGCAATTATTACTGCATTTATTGCAGCGCTTATTTTAGTATTGATCTTTAATTTTGGGATGATCTATTTTGATCCTCCAATTGAATATGGAATATCCGTTAATTTTGGCACAACCGATTATGGAAGTGGTAATGTTCAGCCAAATGAGGCTTTAAAACCTATGGATCAAGAGGAAGATGTGGTTGAAGAAGAAATAATTGAAGAAGAGGTTAAAGATGCTGTTGTTGATGAAAAAGTTGCCAATGAAGTATCCGAAGATATTGCAACTCAAAATAATGAAGATGCTATTGCCATTAAAAAACAGGAGGATGCAAAAAGAAAAGCAGAAGCTGAAGAAAAAGTCAGAGTTGAAAAAGAAAGAGTAGAAAAAGAAAGAGTAGAAAGAGAAAAAAGGGAAGCCATAGCGAAAGAAAAAAAAGAACAAGAAGAAAAACGTAAGAATCTTGATGCAATGATGGGTGGATTAAACACCAAAGGTAAAGCAACGGGAGGTGAAGGAGATGATAATAAACCTGGCGATAAGGGTAAAGTTACCGGAGATCCTAATGCGAGTGGTTATTACGGAGTAGGGGGAAGTGGTAGTGGTGGAAATTATCGTTTGGGCAATAGAAAAGCATTGACCAAACCCAAACCAACCTATGACTGTAATGAAGAGGGTAATGTTTTTGTTAGTATTTCTGTTGATAAAAATGGTAATGTAATTGCTGCACAATCAGGTGTGAAAGGGACAAACAATTCTGCTCCTTGTTTATTGCAACGAGCAAAAGAAGCAGCGCTTAAAACAAAATTTAACCCCGATTCAAATGCGCCAGCAAAACAAGTAGGGTTAATTATTTATAACTTTTCTTTATCAAAATAAATTTTGGAGTATCAAGAAACTATCAATTGGATGTTCTCACAACTTCCGATGTATCAACGAGAAGGAAAAACTGCTTTTAAAAAAGATCTAACCAATATTTTAGCACTTTCAAAACATTTAAATTTTCCTGAAAAAAAATTTAATTCAGTTCATGTTGCGGGTACAAATGGTAAGGGTTCTACAAGTCATATGATCGCTTCAGTACTTCAGGAAGCTGGTTATAAAGTAGGTTTATATACTTCACCTCATTTAAAAGATTTTAGAGAACGAATCAGAATTAATGGTAAACCTATTCCAAAGAAAAATTTAATTCAGTTTATTAAAATAAATAAATTGTTTTTAGAAAAACAAAAAGTTTCTTTTTTTGAAATGACCGTTGGTATGGCTCTTGATTATTTTGCCGAACAAGAGGTAGATTTTGCAGTTATTGAAGTCGGTTTGGGAGGAAGATTAGATTCAACTAATATTGTTATTCCGCAAGTTTCAGTAATAACGAATATAGGTTTTGATCATATACAATTTTTAGGAGAGACTTTACAGGAAATTGCTTTTGAAAAAGCTGGAATAATTAAGTATAAGATCCCGGTAGTAATTGGAGAAAAAAACAGTAAAACTTCAACTGTTTTTATGGAGATAGCCAAAGAAAAAAAGGCAGATATATATTTTGCAGAAGAATTAATACTTGAAAACTACAAAACAGACCTGCTAGGAAATTATCAGAAAATGAATGTAAAAACAGCCCTACAAACCTTACTGATATTGCAACAAAATGGGTTTAATATTGAAGAAGAGAACATAACAAAAGGATTAGAAAATGTAGTAAAAAATACTGATTTAAAAGGTAGGTGGCAAATTTTGCAATTCAATCCTAAAGTGATCTGCGATACAGCACATAATAAAGAGGGTTTGAGTATAGTGTTAGATCAGCTTCAAAATGAAGATTATAAAAATTTACATATAGTTTTAGGGGTTGTTAATGATAAAGATCTGGATACAATATTGCCGCTATTTCCAAAAAATGCCATTTACTATTTTTGCAAACCCAGTATTCCAAGGGGTTTAGATGAAAATGTATTGATGCGAGAAGCCAAAAAATATAATTTATCCGGAGAGTCCTATAACTCAACTAATAAAGCTTATAACGCATCTTTAAGTAATGCTGACAATGAAGATTTGATTTTTATTGGTGGTAGTACTTTTGTAGTTGCAGAATTGCCATTATAAAAAAAAAAAACATTTTTAAATAGGTTATTTTTTTTTACTACTTTTATGCTTTTATTAACCAAATTATTTTAGCGATGAAAATCAGACCCTTTTTTAGTGTTTTATTCATAATCATTTTTCTTTACATTCCAAATTTATTTGCCCAACAGCAAAAAGAAGATTTTAAACCTTTATATATTACAATTACAAAACTGTATAGTACAACTGAAGATATAGATTTTGAAGATTGGAAAAATGTTGAACAAGAATTTTTTGATAAGGTTACTAGTAAGATCGATTTAATTGTTGATCATGAAATTTTAGTGAATTATGATAAAAATGATTGGAATGAAGTGATATTGATCAATACATATAAATCATGGAATGATATTGAAAAAGCCCGAGAATTAAGAAAAGAATTAATTAAAAAAGCATGGCCAAACAAAGAAGCCAGGTACGCTTTTTTTGAAAAACAAAACAAGCATTTTGATCTATACTATTCTAATCAGATATTTAAATCAACAAGGTTGGCTAAAAATTTTAAAAAAGGAGGTCAGAAAAAACAAAAAGATCCATTAATATATTATATAATTGAGAATAAATTAGCCGACTATGAATATGATGATTCGTTAGAGGCTTATGAAAAGTACATAAATAATGTTACTTACAAAAATCCTCTTGTAAAAGCTTATTTAACATATAAACATTATGTAGGTCCGGATAGTAGAGATTTTATTCAAGCCTATGTTGTAGGTTCTTATGCTGATTTACAAAATTCATTAGATAAAGATCGAGAATTGTTAGCAAAATTATTTCCTAATAAAAAAGAAAGAGATGAATTTGTAGATACATACCACGAGGGAATATCGAATATTAGTGCTACTAAAATTTATTCCAATATACCTTCAATGTCAAAATAATTTATATAATTATTGGAGGTTTACTATAAAGTTGATAATTTTTATTTTAAAACCTTGGGTTGGATGTTTTTTTAAAAGTATTTTTTGATAAAAAATATTTAAGAAAAGATTTGCCATATCAAAAAACTCATTTATATTTGCACCCGCTTATAAGGATATTATTTCATATAGAGCGAAGTTCATTAAATTATCGGGCAATTAGCTCAGTTGGTTCAGAGCACCTCGTTTACACCGAGGGGGTCGGGGGTTCGAATCCCTCATTGCCCACTAAATTCCTCCTTAGCTCAGTTGGTTAGAGCATCTGACTGTTAATCAGAGGGTCCAAGGTTCGAGTCCTTGAGGAGGAGCTGAAAACCAGATAGTTACACAAAAGTAATCATCTGGTTTTTTAGTTCAGCGTGCTTATAGCGTG
>JAUWUU010000056.1 GCA_030617765.1 Flavobacteriia bacterium
GTTCTAATTTTTGATTATTTAAATCATTTAGTTTTTTTTTAAATAATCTAAGTAAGGTACAAAACCTTGTATTTTAGCTAATAAGATATCATGTGAAGTGCTGAATTTTGGTGAAAAACAATATGTCTTCGAATTAGTAAAATTAAGAATATTGCTGTTTTTAGAGGTGAAATATTGTGGATCTAAATGGTTTTTACCCAAATTAATATATTGAATGAAATCAATATTGTATTGATGAAATTTATAGATTTTATTGATTTTTCTTATAATGTATTTCTTTTGCTTTCGGATGTTGATTTTTGGAAACCCAATCTCAAAAGTCCTTATTTTACTATAATAGATTAATTGACTCAGTGGGAAATTTTAACATTTTTAAAAAAATTAATCTCCTCCTCTTCATTGACGAATGTAGTCGTCAAAATAATTATACTCATCGATTCCAGTGTGTTCCTACAAGCAACAATTGATTTGTTGGCTTGACTAACAATATCATTGTTTTCGTTTTTGATTTCTTCTAATTTTAAGCGTAAATTTTTTTGTGCATCTGAAAATTTCATAAACTATGGTTTTAAGGGTTTTTAGTCGAATTTTTATTAGTAAATACAAACCAATGGATATCTGTATGTAAGCTTTGGTGTGAATAAAAAATATGAGAACAAGTAAATTTATGTACCTTTCTTTTTTAATTGGATATAAGTGTGTAAAATTCCTTTAAGTAGAACTACTTAATTTTTCTAATATTATCAAATTTATTATTTTTAATTTTAAATATCTAAATAACAGTAAGTTATTTACTATATTTGGCTAAAGTTTTTGGAGGTGACCTAATCGGTGACCTATTGAAGTTTACAGATTGTAATACATTGATAATCAATATAAATTAGACATAACTAGATTCATGTCGGGGTCACTAAAATAAGTTGTAAAACAGCTATATATCAGCTATTTGAGATTTTTTTATAGCAATTATTACTGCAACAATATTTAAGATGTAACCTTTTATTGGATGATTATCCCATCTTCCAGTATCAGTTTGTAGGAATAACCTGCTCCAAAATCTTTATCTAAAGTTACTTTAGCCTTTATTGTGACAATAGATCCTTCTTTAACAAAATGATCTGAAGTAATCACAAGATCGTAATCATCCATGCTTCCATCTTTGATATGTATCCAGTTTCTTCCCATGATATTAGGATTTGTTTTAGAACAATGCCCACTTATCTGAACTGTTTTACCTTCATATTTTTTTTGGTTATTTACCAATTCTGATATCTTAATAGACCCTTTTACTTCTGGTATTTTATTATTTTTTCCTGTTTTAGAATCCTCTAATTCTAATTTTTTATTATTAACATGATCACCATGATTTGATTTTACCAAACTGGTTACTAAATAGATCTTATTAAAAACTTTATCATGTTCATTACTTTTAAAATTTGTTTTAAGCAAACCTCCATTATAAAAATATGTTTCACCAATTTGTATATCTTGCTTTCTAACTGCAATCCAAAACTCTTCATTGTTTTCTTGCACCAATAGGTATAAATACTTAGTTGCAGCTAGAATTTCCTTTACTTTCACCTGATGTATCTTATTTTTCACAACCGGATCCAATTTATTACTTGAAGATTGTTTTTTGGATATCTCTTCAATTATTTTAGTATAACCATCTGAATCATCATCATTTGATTCCTTAGGATCATTATTACATCCTGTAAAAAAAATGGCTATAACCACAATTACTAAATAATTTATTAATTTAATTTTCGTATTCATTCTATTTAAATTTTTAAAAGCGTTTAATAATTTTTGTGTAAATTCTATAATTATCTTCTTGTCTACTGTTTGAGTATTCACCCGACAAACCTAACATAAACTTACGAGTAATATTGATAGATAGACTTGTTCCATAATAGTTTTGTTTATAAGGATCAATACTATTGTTGAAATAATTAAAGTTAGAATATCTATAATAAAACACGGTATTTAGTTTATTTTTCAAAAAATACCTAGAGTAATTCACTGAAGCAATATTACTGGTTAAATAATTCGATTTATTATTATTATAGTTAACTGTAACCGACCCTCCTATTCCTGGTAATTTTGAATAGGTTACATAACCATACAAATTGTCTGATTTATTCTGTTGATCACTTTGAAATCTTTTGCTATAACTTCCCCCAATCCTAAAATATTTTATTGGTTTTAAGTTCACCCTAACTCTTGCGCCCTGTCTTGCAATATCATCATCCAAAATTCTTTCAATTTCTGTTTTGAATGTTTCATAATAAATAATTCTTTTTCTGGTATCATAAGACAATGTGAGATCAATTTTTCTGTTAAACCTATACCTGACAGATACATATAAATTTGTTAATCTAATATCATTATTAACAGTATCATTCACTTTATTATATATATCCAATTCAACAGACGAAAACACATTCAATTTTTTCATTACATTACTTGAATGTTGAAAATATAGATATCTCCTATCTGTAAAGCTTTTATTTTTTTGTTCAATAAATCCTAGGGTGGTTTGTGAACTAAAATTTATATGATCTGTCATCCTTCCTAGATACCCACCATATTGCATAAGATCAGAATTAAAACTATAATCATAAAAATCTGGTCTAAACCCCAAAATAGCACCCGCGTAATTTTTACCAAAGTATTTTTCGATTTGCAAGCCATCAATGGCACCAACAGAAGATATTTTATTATTTATTTTTCTTCCAAATATAACTGAGAATGAAGGGTCTATATCATACTTTACAGCTAGATTATAGATATTAAAAATATTTTCCCTATTGCTTATATTACTTGTTCCTGAATTTAAATATTGTCTATAAACTAAATAGGTTTCCAAAGAAAATTTAGATTCAAAAAGATGATCTGCATTGAGTGAAAAACGATACATTATTCGGTGTCTATCTTCTCTAATATTAGATAAAGTACTATAACTTGCGGCTGATAATCTTCCTTTTATTCTTTGTATAGATTTTATAACTGGTTTCTTTTTTTCTTTTTTTTGATTTAAATCTTCTTCTTTTATAAGATTATCTTTCAATGCTACTTTTTTACTATTTGTAAAATAGTTGAAGTAAACTTCATCTCCTTTTTTAATGGTGCAATCATTGATGGTAATACACACCACTGAGTTTGAAGATTTATTTGTTACAACCAAACAAGAATTGGTCTGATTTAAAAACTTTAGTGTATCTCCTATTTTAATATTTTCGGTTGACTTAAATTTGATATAGGTATTTTTAGAAGTAACAAATGAAACTTTTCCAGTGATCAATTGCTTTTTCTCTTGTCCATACACACACAAACAAGGAAATGAAAATAACAATATGAAAACAAATCTTTGATACATTTTTTTAATCTTCTCCATTTGGATGACACTGTAAACAAGCTCCACTTTCATATACATAGCCGGAAACATCTTTATGGTCATTATTCGTTTCAGAACTTGTATGACAAGTCAAACAAGTAAATACTGCGTAATTATTGGTGTTTGTATGACAATCTGTACATGAATTCCATTCATCTTTATGTTTTCCATTATAAATTGGAAAATATTGTCCATCATGATCAAAAGAAGCCGGTGTCCAGGCAGATTCATTATGACATTCTATACAGTCCGTTGGGAATTGTGCACTTTTATGATTAGGATCTGTTGTATTATTATATTCATCCTGATGACAACTGGCACAAGTATTTGGTGTATTGCTATAACCCCCACTATGACAAGCCGTACAGTCATTTGCAATATTTGCATGTGCTCCATTTAATGGGTAAATATCATTATGATCCCAGCTTGTTGGTGTCCAGTTTGGATTTGTGGTGTGACAGGTAACACAGTCCGTACTAAACCCGGCATCCTGATGGTCAGGATCTGTTGAGTTATTGTAATCATTTTGATGACAACTTACACATTCCGTAGATAAACCGGAATAACTACCTGAAGTATGACATTGATTACAATCCTGTATATCATGACCTAAGGTCAATGGAAAAAAGTCATGATCTACAATCGCAGGAGTCCAGTCTGGATTTATAGTATGGCAACTAGCACAATCCGTAGAGTAACCAACACTACTATGATCTGGGTTTGTTGTATTATTATAATTATCCTGATGACAACTGATGCATTCTGTAGACAAACCAGAATAACTACCCGAAGTATGACATTGAGTACAATCCTGTATATCATGACCTAAAGTCAATGGGAAAAAATTATGGTCTGCAAGTTCTGTTTCCCAACCTGTTCCAAGAGTACTATGACATTCTATACAATTTGTTGAGTACGCGGAACCAGCATGATCAGGACTTTGAGTATTGTTATAATCATCCTGATGACAATTAATACATTCATTGCCAATTCTGTCGTATCTCAAATTACTTTCTGATAAATGACAATCAACACAACTTAATGTGCTATGAACTCCAATGAGTGGAAAGCCGTTTTCTTCGTGCAATTCAGGAATATCATCAATCAACCAGGTTTTTGATGTATGACATCTTGCACAGTCATTTCCAACCGTTGAACTGTGCATATCATCATGACAGGAAGCACATTGTTTTGGTACTTCACTCAAAACCATGGATTTGTGACAATCTATACAATTTGTTTGGGAATGAGCTCCTTCCAATACAAAATCAGTTATACTATGCCTAAATTTAATTGTATTCAGATTTATAGCCCATCCTTCCGGATTATGACATTGTGCACAATCCATTTTTAGCTCAATACCATGTGGCGATTGTGCTAAAACAGTCAAAAACCCAAATAAAATTAATATTACTTGTGGCAATCTATACATTCAAATTTTTTAATTTTATAGTTAATAGTACTTTTTCCTTCAATTACTGATACCAAATGACATTCATTACAAGCTATTTCTGCATGACGTCCTTCAAGAGAAAAAGAAGTTTTATCATGATCAAACTTTGTTGGAAACCAATTATCCGATATATGGCATCTTTTACAATCTGTTATCCCTTTGACCGCAAATTGATCATCATGTATATTCTCATGGCAGCTTGAACATTTATTATTTGTATTTGTAAATGCTATTTTTTTTACGAGGCCATCTTCTGGTGGTTGTGTATGACATTCCTTACATGCAATAGACAGATGTTTACCTTTTAATGGCCATTTGGTAAGTTGATGGTCAAAATTTACAATATCCCATGCATCATTTATATGACAAGCTATGCATGAATTGTCTGGATAATACTTACTACTTAAATCCTTTTTATGAATATCCTGATGACAATCCACACAGGCACTTCCCATATCTCTAAAAGTCCATTTTTCTTCACTAACATGACATGCAAAACAAGGGGTTGCAATATGAGCTCCAATCAAAGGGAACTCAGTTGTTTGGTGTTTCTCAACAGAAAACAAGCTATAATCAAAACCATTTTCTAAAGAATGACACTCTTTACAATCAGGTGATATACCATTTTTTTCAAATTCTTTATGATGATAATCATCGTGGCAATTACTACAAGCTGAAAAATCAATAGACTCTGAATATCTTTCTGTATGACAGGATTTGCAATCCACTTTTAAATGCATTCCTTCCAAAGAATAATCTGCAATATTATGATCAAACAGATCCATAGTTTTAAGTGATAAAAAACTACTTTCCTTGTGACAGGTAGCACATTCATTTCCATATTTTCCTTCATGATTATCTGTATGACAAGACACGCAATTGTTCTCATCAATTTTTGTTTTATCCTGAAAAACCATAACAGGATCATCAGATTCTTTATGACAATCAAAACAGTCTATCTTTTTATGGCTTCCTTTTAAAGAAAAACCTGTTAATTGATGATCAAATCTTCCTTTTCCTTTAAATAGAGAAAAGGATTCTTCGGAATGACATTGATTACAAGAACCTTTTAGTTGATTTTTATGTACATCATCATGGCAAGACTTACAATCACTAAATTCAGAAATAGCAAACTCCTGGAACTCTATTCCATTTTTGATAGTTTTCGCATGGCATTCTTTACAATCAATCTTTTGATGTTTTCCAATAAGTTTATAATCTGTTTCGTTGTGATCAAAACCGGAAGCAGGTGCAAACGCTTCCATATCATGACATGATAAACAATCTTTACTTTCTATTGTTTCCTGATGATAATCATCATGACAAGAAATACAATCGTCCATTAGGCCTAGAAAAGTATTTTTTCTTTTTTTTAAAATATCATTTTCAATGTTATCCGGTTCATGACATTTTCGGCAATCAATTACTTCATGTTTTCCTTCTAATGCATACCCGGCCATATCGTGATCAAAACTTTCCTCATCAAACCTGATCATTTCAAAATTACTTCCGTGATGATCACTATGGCATGTTATACAATCTTTTTTTGTTACATTGGAATTTGCATGATAACCACGATCCATTTTTAACAGATCATTGATCTCATCATGACAATTTAAGCACTTTTTATTGGTTACTTTCTTACCTAGTTCATGACATTTTGTACAGTTAGATAAGCCCTCTAATTCTGAATGGGATTTGGACAACTCCCCTGGAGATATCTGTCCGAAACCATTCAAAAAAATGAAAACAAATATTATAAAAATGATATGTTTTGAAATGTTTTTCAAATCCAGCTATTTGTGTTTTTTTATTATATAACCAAATCTTTTGGTAATCTCAACACCGGCATTTTGCAAAAATTTATTTGGTAATTCTCCACCAGCAAAAATATAGACCAGATCATTCTCTATTTTTTTTAACCCTGAATCCCCATTTATTTTTAATGACACATGATTATTTTTTATATGAGTTAAATTCGAATTAAATAATACCTCCAAGCTTTTATCAGCAATGGCTTCCTTTATTTTTTCTTTGTTTTTTGGTTTGATTCTGGCAAAATTTTCTTTTCTATAGGAAAGAATTACTGCGTTATCATCTTTTAATAACATCGCTGATTCTACTGCTGAATCACCACCACCAACAACCACGATCTTTTTTCCTGAGATTCTCTCTGGTTCTAACAATCGATATGCTACTTTTTGGGATTCTTCTCCCGGAATACCAAGTTTTCTTGGTGTTCCCCTCCTGCCAATTGCAAGTAAAATATGATTACTATAAAAATCCTTTCCATTATTTGTTACTACCTTAAAGATTTTATCCTTCGTAGGAATAACATCTTCTACCTTAGTATTCTCGATTATTTCCAAATCATTTTTAGCAATCACCTCATTCCATAATTGAAGTAACTCATCCTTTGAAGTATCATAAAGTTTTACCCGTCCATATAGAGGTAAATTCATGGGAGCTGTCATCACAATTTTTGATCTTGGAAATGTGAATACAGTTCCCCCTAAAGAATCCTGTTCTAAGGTGAGACTTGACAGACCTTCTTTTTTGGCAGCTAAAGAAGCAGAGATACCTGCGGGTCCGGCTCCTATAATAATTACATCAAGAATATTAGTCTTATTTGGTTTTTTTGTTTCTATAATACTTTCTATTGCCTGTTGCCCTTGTTCAACACTATTTTTTATCAAACCCATACCACCCAATTCTCCTGCAATGAAAATCCCTTCCATATTTGTTTCAAAATTATGATTGATATGTGGCAGATCAATACCTCTGGTTTCAGTACCGATACGCAAAGAGATGGCTTCAACAGGGCAACTGTGAAAACATGCCCCATGCCCTATGCAATTAGATGTATTAATAACCGTTGCTTTTCCATTGACGATACCTAAAATATCTTTCTCCGGACAATCAGACACACAGGCAGCACTACCAATACATGTATTTAGATCAATATATGGATGTAAAGAAATCGGTTCATATAATCCCTCTTCTTTTGCAATGCTTATTTTCTTTTTGGTTTCTTTTGTCTTTTTCTTTTGTCTGTACAAATACACATAAACTGTTATTATACATATTATAATAACAGTTCCGTAAATAATTATTTGTTCCCAGTCTCTATCCATTAAAAAATCCATTTATATCCAAATGCTACTGTTATTCCAACATGAATGCATAAAATAATTAATAAGATCAAAGCAAATGGTAAGTGAATTACATGCCAGTACTTAAAAAGACTTTGCATGGTTTCTAACCTTTCAATTTTTCTTGAAAGTGAAATTTCATTTCTTACAATTTTTAGTACAGCAATTCTTTCATTTATTGGTAAATTAGAATCTTTCAAAAGATTTTTTAAACTTATTGTCCTTTTTTGTTTTTTATTATCTGAATAACCAACAATGGTATCAACAAAACTCTTTTCTAACTTAAATTTATTACTTAATACATTTGATAAATTTACTTTCATTTTTTTCACCTCACTCAAACTAAGAGCTCTACCTTCAATAGTTCTTGGAATTTGTATATAAATAAACCTGCCAATAAAGCCGCTTAACACTACAGCCACCATACTCCAAAATGCAATAGAAACGATTCCTCCAAATTTAAATGTTGTATGAAAGAGAATAAGGATAGGACCAAGAGTACATAAAAATATATGAAACTCCAGCATATATTTTAATCTGATGGTTTTTGCCAAAAAACCATATCTTTTTCTTGCTATATAAATTGAAACTCCAAAAATGATCATAAATGTTCCTACAACACCAAGTCCCTGCCCATATATACCACTAGGCTTAAACCAGCTGTGTTCAGGGTGATAAAATCTTTTATCTAAAGGAGTATTATAATAAGTATACCCCGTATAACCCATATACAGGGTTGTAATGATTACCAGAAGTACCAAAATTAATATATATACAAAGTGCATTTGTTTATTCATAACAATCTTTTACTCTTACTAAAAACGACTTAATTAACAAATACCCTAAAATAATTTAGAGATAGGCTATTTAAAAGGGGAAGAATCTTTAAGCTATGGATACCTTATGTTACAATAGATCCTTAATTAGGTTTTTATTTGAAAAAGATCTCATAAAAGGATTGTATTAATTTGCACTTATAATACATTTATTAACCATGTGACTAATGTTACATAATAATTAAACGTAAAAATACAATTTTTATTATTAATTCAAAATCACGGCTAAAATTGTTAAAATATTAATTATACATCACTGTATATCTAGTGTTTAAATATTTTTTTATAAATACATTGAATTATAATTCCAAAGAAATTACTTATAAAAATATTTATTTTAGTTGAAATACCAATCCATTATGTAACAAAAAGAGCAAAACGATTATCCTGTTTTAACATAATTTTTTGAACTCAAGTAATTCAATTTAAGTTACTTTGTATCTATCTAATCGTTGAATTTATTTCTGATAATCAAGTGTTTCATTAGTAAGATTATTAACATTATTTAAAGACATATTGTATGAAAAAATTACTATTCTTAATCATTCTATTACTTCAATCTGGTTTATCATTTGCACAGATGCAAGGTCAAAGGTCAGGCCAAAGTCAAGGTCAGACTTCTATGCCAGAATTTAAGGCAAAAAATGTTGCAGGAATACTAAAGTATGATGAAGATAAAGTTTATAAAAAGCTGGGGATTAAAGATGATGCTTTGAAGCAAAAAATCAAAAAATCATTTTCAGAATACAATAAAAAAATTGATGAAATCCTTTTTTTAAATAATCCAAAATTAAAAAAGGTCGAGAATAAAGTTAATGTACAAAGGGAAATTGCTATAGCTAATAAAGATCGACAGGCCATAATGGGGATTATGGAAGAATCGAGGAAGGAATTAGCTCCAATTAAAAAAGAAGTCATAGATGCAAATAAAATTTTAAACCAGGAATTAGAAAAAATACTATCCGAAAAACAATATAAAAAATGGCTAAAATATCAGACTAACAAAAAAAAATCGCTTAAACCTAAAACTCAGATGAACTCTAGTAATTCATCAAGAGGTCAGAGTAAAGGAAACCGTGGTGGTGGAAGAGGTAAAATGGGTTATTAACCACACTGTTATTTGTTTAATATGAAAATCAGTTATTATTCAATACACTTTCTTAAATTTGTATACCTACAATTAAAGTATAATCATTAAAAAACAGAAGAGCATGAAAGCATCATCCTTATTAAAGAATTTAGAATATAAAGAAGATAAACCAGCTATAAGCGTATTAATTGAAACAGATAGTACTAAAGAAATTCGTATTGTGATGCGAAAAGGTCAATTGATGAAAAAACATCAAACACCTTTTCCTATAGTGGTAGAAATGTTTGAAGGTGATCTTGATTTTGGAGTAGAAGGGGAAATACATCATTTAAAACGTGGAGATATTTTAGCACTAGAGGCAGCAGTACCTCATGATCTTATTGCTAAAAGTGATTGTATTGTAAGGTTGACCTTATCTAAGGCGGATACAGTTAAAAGAGTTGAAAAAGTTGTAGAATAAAATATGATTTAACTTGTTTTTACATTTTATAACAGCGCTAATAACATATGAGTTTTATTTTTTTGTTTAAATCTGACGAAAGTCATTTTTTAAGTCATTATTTTTTTCGTACTTTATAGTGGTTAAATAAATGATTATATCATGAAGAAAAATGAACCTATTCGTAATTTAATGACCAAAGAGGTTGTTACTTTAAATCTTGAGAATACTTTATATACAGCCGAAAAAAGATTAAAAAAGCATCATATTCGCCATATCCCTGTAGTAGAAGATGAAAAATTAATTGGATTGATAAGTCTGTCTGATTTAAAACGGGTTAGTTTTATTGATGCATATAGTAAAGAAGGAACTGAAGATACACCGGTTTACAATATGCTTTCTATAAAAGATATGATGATCAAAGATCCGCTTACTGTATCTCCTGATAGTACTATTTTAGAAGTTTCAAAATTATTAGCAAGTAAAGAGTTTCACTCACTTCCGGTAGTAGAAGATGATAAGTTGATTGGAATAATTACAACTACTGATTTGCTTCACTTTTTTATTGACTTGTGCTGATCTAAAAAAGTTGAAATTTTTTTAACAATCGTATCTGCTAATTTAAATTTAGATTCTACTGTCCACCCTGCAACATGCGGGCTCAATAAAACTTTATCAGAATTTATTAAATATTGGAAAGCTTTAGGCAAGTTTTCATCTGTAAAGAAATTTTCAAATGAGCCTTTTTCATATTCTAAAACATCCAGACAAGCACCAAGTATTTTATTATCTTTTATTGCTTTTACCAGATCATCAGTAACAACTGCAGAACCTCTAGCCGTATTGATGATATAAATAGACTTTCTAAATTTATTTATAAAAGTATTATTTACCATATTTTGTGTTAGTTCAGTTTGAGGTGTATGCAAACTCAAAATATCAGTTTTTTTATACAATTCTTTCAAGCTTACTTGTTTGGCATTTTCATCACCTACATTTTTTTTGATATCATAACAAATCACTGCGGTATCAAATCCTTTAATTTTTTTTGCAAAGGATTTTCCCATATTACCATAGCCAATAATTCCTACAGTTTTTCCTTCCAATTCTATACCTCGATTGTCTTCTCTTAACCATTTTCCCTGACGTATTTCATTATCAGCTTTTTTAAACTTATTGAACAAAGCTAAGATCATTCCTAAAGCATGTTCTCCAACAGCATTCTTGTTGCCTTCAGGCGCTGCAATTAGCTGAATATTTTTTTCTTTGGCATATGTTTCATCAATACTTTCAAGACCAGCACCAACTCTGGCAATAAATTTTAAATTAGTGGCTTTGTCAATAAATGTTTTATCAATTTTAAAGCGACTGCGAATTACGATTCCATCATAGCTATGAATCTTTTCTTCAACTTTTTCTTTTGAAGAAATGTAATCTTCATCACAAATTAGCCCCATTGATTCTAAGCCATTTTTAATTCTTGGGTGATTTGAATCTAACAATAAAATTTTCATAAATTATTTTAAAATATTGATGATTCAGTTTTAGTAGTAAATAATTCTAAAACCTGAAAACCTTTATACGAATTACCTTTTTTATTTAATTTCGGACTCCAAACACTAATGCAGTATTTGCCGGGATGTATGGCAATAATACCACCTCCAACACCACTTTTTCCGGGTAAACCAACCCTAAATGAAAATTCACCAGCTTCATCGTAAAGTCCGCATAATTGCATGATAGCATTAATCCTTTTGGTTCTGCCTACTGAGATGATCCTTTCATCATTATAAGTTAATTTACCACCATTTGCAAAAAGCAAATAGGTTCTTGATAGCTCCTCGCAAGACATTTCGATAGAGCACATATGGTAATAAAGATCAAGTACCTCTTCAACATCATTTTTAATATTTTTAAATGATTTCATTAAATTTACATGAGCAGCATTTTTAAATCCATAAGCTTTTTCAGAAGCGACTACATTTTTATTATAATTGATCTGTTTATTGTTAGCAAGTTTTCTTACAAAAGCTAAAAATTCCACTTTTGGGTTTTTTAATTTACTGATCAGGATATCACTAACAACCAAAGCACCTGAATTTATTAAAGGATTTCTTGGA
This sequence comes from Flavobacteriia bacterium, assembly GCA_030617765.1. Taxonomy (GTDB): domain Bacteria; phylum Bacteroidota; class Bacteroidia; order Flavobacteriales; family Flavobacteriaceae; genus Namhaeicola. The sequence continues at coordinate 12,488 of JAUWUU010000056.1, forward strand.
ATTCCTTTTTCAAATTCCAGTTGTACTAACGAATTAAAAGGATCTCCGGAAGGTTCAACATCAACTCTTTTCCACAACTTGTTTCCAACCAACTTTAGGGCATATGTTAATGCCAAGACCTTAGAAATACTTTGAATAGAAAATTTATCCTGAAAATCACCTGCACCATAACTCTCGCATGAAACTGTATAAAGATTTATTCCAAATTTATTGGAGTTGATTTTTTTAAGTTCAGGGATATAAGTTGCAACTTTTCCTTTGTCAACTTCATTTTTAAATTTACTGTAAAGATCCTCAATTAATTTTTGGTAGTCCATAATTATAATTCTAAAAAGGCAAAATTAATTTTAAAAATTAGAAAGTAACAAAAAACGCTATAAAATTTAAATAATGTTTCTACTTTTAAAAAATATTAAATATTATATAATGAAAAATATCCAATTCAATTTCATAATCTTTTTCACTTTAATAGTTTTCCAAAATGTAAATTCGCAAAACTATTATTTTAAAGAATATCAACCTTTTGATAAAAGTATTCCGAGTCCTGAAGAATTTTTAGGTTATCCTATTGGTGATTATCATACCCGTCATGATCTGGTAGTAGCTTATTTAGAAAAATTAGCCGAATTATCGGATAAAGCTACATTAATGGTATATGGGAAAACCAATGAGAATAGAAAATTAACTATTTTGACGATTACTTCAACTAATAATCTTCAGAATATTGAAGCAATTAAGAAAAAGCATTTACAAGTTGTTGATCAAAGTACGAATATTACCGATTTTTCAAATCTTCCAATATTTATCAATTTGGCATATGGTGTGCATGGTAATGAGCCTTCAAGTACCGAAGCAGCAATGCTTACAGCTTATACATTAATTGCTTCAGAAAACCCAAAAGTTAAAGAATATCTTAATAAAACGATTATTTTCTTAGATCCTACTATAAATCCTGACGGAAGAGATAGGTTTACAAATTGGGTAAATACTTATAGAGGAAATCCATTAATTGCAGATAAAAATGATATTGAACATAACGAAGGATGGCCTCGAGGGAGAACAAATCATTATTGGTTTGATTTGAATAGAGATCTACTTTTGGCTGTTCAACCCGAAAGTAAGGCAAGATTGAAATGGTATCATGAGTGGTATCCAAATGTAGTGACTGATTTTCATGAAATGGGAACAAACAGTACCTATTTTTTTGAACCAAAAAACATGTCAGCATCGCTTAATCCGGTAACGCCAAAAGAGAATCATACAACTCTAAATAATCTTTTTGCCCAACAATTCTCAGCTGATCTTGACAAAATAGGATCTTTATATTTTACTGGAGAACAATTCGATGCAACCTATCCTGGTTATGGATCAACTTATATGGATCTACAAGGTTCATTAGCATTGTTATTTGAGCAGGCGAGCTCAAGAGGACATCTACAAGAAACAAAAACGGGTATTATGTCTTTTCCTTTCACTATTCAAAATCAATACATTTCTAGTTTTGCAACAATAAAAGCTACCATAAAAAATAAAGACATATTATATAATTATCAAAATACCTTCTTTAAAAAAGCTATTGAAAAATCTTCAAAAAGTAAGATTAAAGGATATGTTTTTGGTGATAATTATGATAAAAATAGGAATAAAGCATTTTTGGATGTTCTATTAAAACATAGAATAAAGGTATATAGTTTGGATAAAAACTTTGATATAAATAATAAAAAGTTCAAAGCCGGAAATAGTTTTATTGTCCCCACCAACCAAAAACAATACTATATGGTGCAAACAATTTTTGAAACTTACGATAAATATAGAGACAGTGTTTACTACGATGCTTCTGCCTGGTCATTGGTTAATTTTTACAATATGAAGTATAGTGCTTTGTCTAAAGTTCCAAATTATTCAAATGAAATTACTCTAGATAAGAACAAGATTGTTTTAGAGGATGTTGTAAAGAGTGATTATGCCTATTTAATCTCTTGGGATGATTACTATGCTCCAGCAGTTTTATATGAATTACAAAAAGTAGGGTTAATTATAAAAGTTTCAACGAAACCTTTTACAATACTTGCTAATGGTAAGGAAACTAGTTTTAATAGGGGATCTTTTATAATTCCTTCAAGTTTACAAAAAATCACGAAAGACTCGTTGTTTTCTATAGTTAGCTCTGCGAGCAAAAAAAATAATGTTCAAGCTTATGGAGCAAATACAGGCCTTACTATTAAAGGAAATAGTTTGGGCAGCAATAGTATAGCAAATCTAAACAAACCAAAAGTTATGATGTTGGTTGAAGGCGGTGTTTCTTCTTATGAAGCTGGTGAAGTTTGGCACTTATTTGAACAAAGAATTAAAATGCCTATAACAAAAGTTCCAGAAAGATTGTTTTATAAAACCGACCTGAATAATTACAATGTTATTATTATGGTTTCCGGAAATTATAAAATGCTCGATAAAAAAAGTAAAGAAAAAATAAAATTATGGGTTTCTCAGGGAAATACTTTAATTACTTCTGCCAAGGCTAATTCATGGGCTATCAAAAATAAAATTGTTAAAGAAAGCTTGGTTGATCAAAAGAAAGACAGTTCAAAATTGGTAGAGCGATTGAATTATGCTGATGCTAAAGGGACAATTGGTAAACAAAGTATTGGTGGTGCTATTTTTGAGATAGATCTTGATATTACACATCCAATTGGTTTTGGATATCACGATAATAGTTTACCGGTTTATAAAAATAATAGCGTGTTTATATCGCCAAGTAAAAGTAGATTCTCAACGGTAGGAAAATATTCAAATAACCCTCATATTGATGGTTATATAACTGAGGAAAATTTAAAAAAAATGAAAAAGGCAGCATCTATTGTGGTTAGTA
>JAUWUU010000107.1 GCA_030617765.1 Flavobacteriia bacterium
TGGAACCGATCGAGTTGGATTATGATGCTTTAAACTGGAAAGAGGCAATTAATGTTGTTGAAGATTATAAACCTCTTGATATTCAAGCTGCAACAATGAATTTATCCCTGTTAAAGGGAATAAGATCTCGTTATCCGGAATGGAAATATATTATTGATTGTGATGGAGGTGATGAAAACCTGAAGGACTACCCTATTGAAGAAAATCCTGAATTAACCATACGAAGCGTACTAAATAATCTGATGTTATATCACGAAGGCTGGGGTGTAGAATCAATTAAGCATTCGTTAACATATTCAGGTGGATTAAGCAGAGGTTATATGCGAACATTTTCTCCAGCTGATTTACTTGGGTTTGAAGGATTCAGCCCATATACATTGCCTAATGTAATTGAAATTTCTGAGGGGATTCCATATATTGATATGACCAATTGGGATCATAAAAAACTATATGATCTTAAAGGGCAAATAGTATTTGCTGGAGTAAAAGCCATAACCGGAATGGATATGCCGGTTTTTGAGAAGAGACGCTTCCAGCATGGCGCAACTTCTACAGTCGATTTTAACAAGCATTTTCCTGAAAAAGAAATCACTTACAGAAAAGAGTTCCTCTCTAGATATGAGTAAAAATGATGAGGGTTTTATTAATTCGAAGTGGATAGTATCTAATCGCGGAAAGAAAAATATTGTTGATCCAAGACGTCCTTACGCATGGCTGGTGGAAAAGGAGCGTACTGCCTCAGGAAAAATTGAAGATACTGCAATTATTTTTCTTACGAATAGTGAATGTCCTTTTCATTGTTTGATGTGTGATCTATGGAAAAACACAACTGATAAACCTGTTCCTGTTGGTGCCATCCCTGATCAAATTGAATGGGCTCTAGCTCAAATGACAGAAGTTAAACATTTAAAGTTATACAATAGTGGAAGCTTTTTTGATGAACGGGCGATTCCCGAGGATGATTATAAGCGAATTGCAGTACTATTAGAAAATTTCGATACGGTTATTGTTGAGAGCCATCCAAAATTGATTAACGAAAAAAGTCTTCGTTTTAGAGATATGCTCAAGCCTGAACTTGAAATAGCAATAGGGTTGGAAATTGCACATCCTGAAATTCTTAAAATGCTCAATAAGCAAATGACACTTGAGGATTTTAGTCATGCTACTACGTTTCTTACAAAAAATAAAATACTAACAAGAGCTTTTATACTGCTCCGGCCACCATTTTTATCTGAATCAGAAGGTGTGTATTGGGCCAAAAAATCAATTGATTTTGCTTTTGACAATGGAGTTGAGTGTTGTACTATTATACCAGTAAGGGCAGGTAATGGTGCAATGGAATTATTAATGGGGAAAGGTGATTTTAATTTACCAAGTATCAACTCATTAGAAACGGTATTGGAATATGGTATTGGATTAAATGCTGGTCGTGTTTTTGCCGATGTTTGGGATTTAGGTTTGTTTTCTAATTGTAAAAAATGTATCGATCAAAGAATCAATCGAATAACAGCTATGAATTTAAGTCAGAATATTACTAATCAGATTAGATGTACATGTATTTTCTCTAAACCAGAAAAAGGTTTTTAAAATTATTCTTTTAATTTCATTTTAGCAGGATTCCAATTCATTATTTCTTGATTGAAGTAGCTATCATTACAAAGCAAACATGGAGCACATGCACGGAAACCAAATATAGGATCTTCAATAACTGGTGTGCCTTTACGTATGCCTTCAAAAAAATCAATATAATGATCTTTATGTTTATCTTGATCTTTTGCTACATATTTAATAGGTTCCTTAATTGGTCTCGTTTTTTGTTTTTCACTGTATTTACCATTATATGTGTCTAGCAATTCTTTTTGCATTGCTTCAGGGAAAGTAGCAAGAGAATCCCAATCTCCAATACCTGGTGCTTCAGGCATAATGCTATGTTGAATTGTTACTGAATTGCCAGATACTTCCATAACACCTTCTTCACCAATGAATCTTACGTAGTTAGTTGGACCTTTACCGCTAGCAAAGTTAACTCTTAAGGTAAGCTGGAATTCAGGATGAGTTAATGTTTCAGGATATTCCATAATGGCTGCCATAACATCAGGCACATTTCTACCATCTTTCCAATAACTCAACTGACCGGAAGAAAAGACTTTATTGGGTCCGTTGGAGTTTAGAATAAAATGAATAGAAGTAAGCAGGTGTACAAATAGATCACCTGAAACTCCTGTGCCAAACTCCTTATAATTTCTCCATCTGAAAAATTTGGTAGCATCAAAAGGGCTTTTTTCTGTACCTGCAATAAAAGTGTCCCAATCTACTGTTTTGGGTGATGCATCAGTTGGGAGGGTGTATTGCCATGCACCTAGGGCACTTTGCCTATCGTAAGCGGCCTCTATACAGTTAAGTTTTCCAATTTCGCCAGCATGGTACAGCTCTTTTGCTTTAGCTACTGCTAAACCACTTATCGTTTGACTACCAACTTGCATTACTATTTGTTGTTTTTTGTATTTCTCAATTAATGGAAGACCTTCGTTAATGAGCTTAACCATAGGTTTTTCGCAATATACATGTTTACCCTTTTCCATAGCATCCATAGCTATACGAGCATGCCATATATCTGCTGTAGAGATTAAAACGGCGTCAATATCTTTTCTATTGAGTAATTCGCGATAATCACGTGTGGTATCTATTTTTTTGCCATATTTTTCTTTTACATGTTTAAGTCTGCCATCATATAAATCACATGCTGCTATGAATTCTACTCCAGGCACTTTGAGTGCAGAATCTATGTTATGGTGACCCATAATACCTGTACCTATAGCTGCTATTTGAATTTTATCATTACTACTAATTCTTGATTTATTTTGGATAATATGTTCTTTGATTTTATGATTAGCAGCTAGGCCTATTAAAGGCGATGCACCAAATATTAATGAAGTACTTCCTATTGCTTTTAAGAATTTTCTTCTGTTTGTCTTAGAATTTTCTGACATTTTAGATTCTAGTTTTTAATATTAATTATTTAAATAAAATTTCTCCAAAATACCTTGGTTGATGATAATCAGGTTTTTTGGTTCCAACCGGATTCCATGTAACATAATGTGGTTTGGATGTATTATCACCACATTTGTAAAAATTCGCATTTGCTGTCAGTCCTTTGAAAACGATATTTTTATCGTAAGCAAAACACTCTTTTGGAATTATAATCATCATTTCCCACTGATATCCCCCTGTTTTTTCATCAAAAGGTTTATTTCCTAAGGATGATTTTATGGTGATTAATTTTAGAATTTCAGGGTTTATTAAGTCCTTTTTTGTTCCTGTATTTCGACATCCAACATGAGGTGTACCAATACAGTTAAATTCAAAATTGTAGTAAGTATCATTCTGGTTAGGTGATATAAAAAACTCAACGCAACTATCTTTGTAAACATCACCATTTATTTTTGTTTCTTTTGCCATTATATTTTTTTCCTTGACATAATATTTAAGTAAAATATTATCCTGACAATAGGCTATTCTAAATTTTACATTAGGTATGTAGGAGAACTCCTTCCAATTTTTTGTATCAATTGATTGTAAATCAGTATTGTTTTCGAGTAGTTTCTCTGCTAGATCAATGTCTATTGAATTATTATAATCTATCTCATTTATTATTAATTTTTTCATAGAATTTTTTATAAATTATTTATTTTTAGGATACTATTAAGCAAAACAAAAAACATGATAGATATAAGTAATAATTTTTATTATTTCTTTATTTTACTTTCTTCTTTTAGTTGTTCTTTCTCCAATTTCTTAAAGTAACCTCTTAAAAGAAAATTGTGTTTGAGAGCTTCTAAATTTTCATTCAACAGCACACTTCCTTCTTTAAAATTTTTAATTGTTTCATCTACATCATTAACAAGTATTGTATCATTTACAACATAATTTAATGTACCCTTACCATCTTTAAACTCTGTGACAACATTATTTATATTGGCAAGAACGGAATCAATACCATGACTTGATTTTTCTAAATTTTCAATAATGGTTTTTATTTTAATTCCAGAGATTGAATCACTTAAAAGTACCGCAGCCAAACTATTTTCATAGTCAACAGATTTAATAATCTTATTTAATTCATCAATTGTTTTTGAAGTATTTGCACTTGATACTTTAAGGTTTTTAATTGTTTGTTTAAAACTTACAGTCACAACAGAATCATTGATCAGTGTTCCTATAACCCCTTTACCCTTATTGATATCAGTAGTAATCTTTAATAGATCTGCTGTTAGTAATGCTGCATTTTGGTTGGTTGTATTTAAAGTTGACAGCATATCATTGGTAGTTATTTTGCTATAGGATGTAATTGTATCTCCGCTTATAATCGGTACTGATGCTTTTCTGTTGGGCACTATATTTATGATCATACTTCCTACTAACCCATCAGATCCTATGGCTGCGATAGCATTTTTTTTCATATGCTCCAGCATTTTAGATTCAATTACCAATGCAACATATATTGTTGTATCATTAAGCATATCAATACCTTTAACTGTACCTACATTAATTCCGGAATACCGAACATTATTACCTAATTGTAAACCATTTATATTACTAAAAACCGCATTTATTGTAAAGGTTTGACCAAACATATTTTGGTTTTTTCCAATAAAATAAAGAGCTGAAATTAGAGCCAAAGAGCTAATAACAACAAATATACCGAGATTAAATTTTTGTTTATTTGACTTTTTCATATTACTATTATTTAAAAAATGCCTGAATCTTTTTATCCTTTAAAGATGATAATTCTTTAAAAGTTCCTTCAGCATAATTAATACCATCAATTAATAAGATCATTCTATTTGAAATCACCCTAGCACAATCTACATCATGTGTAATTATAAGTGATGATGAACCTTGCTTAAGCTGAATCTCTCTCATTAATTCAATAATCTCTTTTGCAGTGATTGGATCAAGACCCGTTGTTGGTTCATCATAAATTATAACTTTTGGTTGAAGAATTATTGCTCTCGCCAAAGCAATTCTTCTTTTCATTCCTCCTGATAATTCGCTAGGCATTAGATCTAATGTATGTCTAAGTCCAACACTTTCTAGAGCATCAAGTACCAATTCTTCTTTTTTTTCAGGACTATCATTATGGATCCTCAACGGAAATTCTAAATTCTCCCTAACCGTCATGGAATCATATAAAGCACTTCCCTGAAAAAGAAAACCAATCTCTGTACGTAAAAAATCAAGTTCACTATGGTCTAATTTCATAATATCTTTACCCATAATTTCAATACTTCCGCTATCGGGCTGGATCAATCCAACGATACACTTTATCATTACTGATTTTCCGGAACCGGATTTACCCATAACAACTAAGTTTTCACCATCAAATAACTCCATATTATAACTATTAAGTACATGATTTTCACCAAAACTTTTTTTTAAGTCTTTTATCTTTAAAATGGGTTCTATATTATGATCAACTTTCATTATTAAATTTCAAAAAATATATCAAAAACAAAAACAGCTATAAAGTCAATTATAAAAATGAGCATAGAGGTATAAACTACAGCAGTATTTGATGCTTCTCCAACCCCTACAGTTCCTTTTTTACAATTATAACCTTTATAACTCCCAACTAATCCAATGGCAAAGCCAAAGAAAAATGTTTTTATCGTAGCCGGAATAATATCTGTAAATTTTAATGCATTAAAGACTTTATTAAAATAAAGCAAAAATGAAACATCACTTTTTAAATATTCAACTAATGCAGATCCAAATAATGCAATAGTATCGCCAAAAATTATCAGCAAAGGAACCATTAAAGTTGTAGCCATTATTCGTGTGACCACTAAATATTTAAAAGGATTGGTACCCGACACTTCCATGGCATCAATTTGCTCAGTAACGCGCATTGAACCCAATTCTGCTCCAATACCTGAACTTATTCTACCAGCACAAATAAGCGCTATGATTACCGGTCCGATTTCTCTTACAATTGAAATACTTACCATTGAAGGGATCCACGATTCTACACCTAAGTCTGCTAAAGTAGGCCTTGATTGAAGTGTAAAAACAAGTCCTAAAATAAATCCTGTTACTCCAACCAATAATAAGGATCGATTTCCCATTTTATAACACTGACGCAAAAGTTCCTTAAACTCAAAAGGTCTTGAAAAAGCCTCTTTAAAAAAATGACCGGCGAAATAAGATAACTCACCAATTTCAATAAAAAAGTTCTTAATATTGGATGTTATTTTAAATGTATTTGTCATCTTAACCAAGCAAAATTAAAATGATTGTTATGATCTACATTGATATGGATCACTAACTTATAGTATAAAAATACAAAATTTAAGGGTAAAATCCTTGGAATATTTTGCTTTTATGATTTGCTTAAAATGCATTTCAATGATCAAGAAGTAAAAAATTGATCTATAAACTATAAATAGATAACACGAGATTATTATTGTAAAAACTGTTGTTAAATTATTCTTATTTTTTACTATTCTACTTTAAGCCTCCACAAAGAATGACAAACAATACATGAGTTCATTAACTCATGAGCTGTTTTACTTGCTTTTAACCAATCTTCATTATTAGCCTCTTCAACAAGCTTTTTTGCATAATTATCTAGTACAATATCATATGATAACAAACTATTTTTAAAACTCTCCTGATCCGATTCACGCATGATAAACCATGGTTTTTCTTTTGGAGCGGCATGATTTAATATAAGACCAGCTCCTTCTATAACCATTTGTTTGTTTTCGATAATTATTCCCTGATGAACCATTACCGAACCACTGTTTAAAATATTCATCAGTTGTTTATAACTCATAACTGAAGTGTTTTTTGAAGCAACAAGCTCTTCAGCAGTTCTTTTTGATTGAAGATCTTTATTTGTTATCAGATTTTCACCAGCTTTTTTTTGAGAACAAGAAATGCTGAACCCTATAAATATCAACAATATTATTAAAATATTTTTTCTTCTAATCATTTTTAATTAATTATATAATTTAAAACAAACCAAGTTTTTTTTATCGCAATAAGTAGAATAAAAATATAAGTGGTATTAGAATTCCTAAAGCTGTATAAACACCTCCTCTACCGGTTATTCCCTTTTTCCCTTTTACCATAAATAGTGAAGTAACAGCAAAGAGGATTAGAGCTCCCGCAAAAATATCCGAAAACCACATCCACCACTTATTCGGATTGTAATGTAAAAAATTAACCTCATAAAAAACCAGTCGTTTTTTTAAATATTCTGCACGACCTTTTCCAGAGTTAGTGTTCACCACAATTGAAGACCCCCCCTTTAAAAATATTTTGATAACATCGTCTTGAGGATAATAATGTTTTTTATACGTTTCTTTAGGAGCAACCTCATTTAAAAATTGAGTAATATTCTCTTCTAAATCATCACTCTTATGTAAAGATATTTGTGTCTTAAAACGATCTACCTCAATAGTATAATTTGGATTCCAATCATTTATATGATTTAAAGCAATACCGGATAATCCGTAAATTAAGGTCGTTCCGATAAAGAAATAGCCGATATCCCGATGTAGAATTCTACTCCACTTGCGAAGTTTTTTCATAAGCTTATCTTAAATCTTTCCCCGGGGAAAGATTTAATTTTAATTATTTTTCACTTGATGTGAAACATAATCTAAAGAATAAAAAGACAGATGATCTACACCTGCAACTTTCATAGAATCTCTATAAATTTCTATTTGTTCCATTTTTTTGGCATAAACTTCATCACTATCAGTTCCTTCTTTGTGATTTTGCAGATGATCTTCTTCTTTTTGCAAGCAATAAGCTTCATCTACTTTAAACTCTTTTACAATACCTGTTAATGAAATTTCATCCCCAACCAATGCATCGTCAAAACGCGTTTCACTTTCAACATGTACATCACCGGAATCATTTACCAATAATAATTTTTTACCTCCATGTTTACAAACATGATCAACAATACCACTTACCAGGACTTCTTTATTAACAAAATTTCCTGCATTTGTATCAAATTCAGCTAAAGCCAAAATTGGCTTTTCAACAACCTTTTCAGTTACTTCAGTTTTGTCAATTTCTGATTGATTTTCTTTTTTTGTTTTTTTTTCACAAGATACACTCAAAGCCAAAATGCTTAGAATAATTACAAATTTTTTCATTTTTGATATTTTAAGTTAGGTGAACAAAAATATAAAATATTCAGTTAAATTTCTTGAATTATTGCCAAACTTTAAATTACTTCTTATTAAAAAAG
>JAUWUU010000060.1 GCA_030617765.1 Flavobacteriia bacterium
ATGTAATTTATGAAAATTTTGCAGTTTCTTATGATTCAATTAGGGATTATAAAAAAGCTTATGGATATCTGTTAAAGGCTAGAGATTTAAATGAAGAATTAACCAATAACCAATTGGCTGAGGGCATAGCTGAAGTTGAGGCAAAATATAATATTTCAAAACATGAGCATCAAACAGAACTTGAAAAAAACAAGGCTTTAAGAACACAAGTACTTTTTTATGGTTTAATTTTTGTTACCTTAACAATCATAGTTTTGGCCTTAATCTTTTATAAAAACTATAAACTACAAGAACAAAATAGAATTGAGCAAATTCAAAATGAAACACAAACCAGAATCATTAATGCAACAATTGATGCTAAAGAGAAAGAAAGAAAAAATATAGCAGAAATTTTACACGATAGTGTTAGTGCTTTATTATCATCCGCAAATTTGCATATTCAGGCATCAAAAGCTCAATTAAAAACTGATATTCCTCCTGAGATTGCTAAAGCACAGGATATTATTGGAGAAGCTTCTGTAAAAATTAGAGATCTTTCTCATGAATTGATCTCCTCAGTATTATTAAAATTTGGATTAGCTTTTGCAGTTGATGATCTGTGTCAAAAGTTTTCTAATACCGAATTAGAGTTGATTAGTGATGATAATGGAATAAAAAGATACAATCAACGATTTGAAATAAAAATTTATAATATAATTGAAGAGTTGGTTAATAATATTATAAAACACAGTAAGGCTAAAAATGCCACTATTAATCTGATTGAACGAGATAATAATCAATTAATAATTCAAATTATTGATGATGGAATTGGTTTTGATGTTAAAAAGGGACGATCTAAAAATGGTTTAGGTTTGAGTCATATTGAAGCTCGTATTAAGGTAATGAAAGGAGTTTTTAATATTAATTCTAAAATTGGAGAAGGAACAAGTGTTTTTATCTCTGTACCCATTTATAATGATAAAGAGAAAGGCCAAACTACTTAAGCCTTTTTATCCATCTCAATAATTTCTAAGTTTTTAATATCACCATTATCTAATTCAAATCGGAGCATAGTTCTGATTTTATGAAATCCATATTTACCGGCAGCACCAGGATTCATATGAAGTAGATTAAATTTTTTATCGAATTGTACTTTTAAGATGTGCGAATGACCTGATATAAATAAGATAGGAGGATTATTTCTAATTTCATCTTTTATTCTAACATCATATCTATTAGGATAACCTCCAATATGTGTTATCCATACTTTTACATTTTCTAATGTAAATCTTTGATTGAGAGGGAATTCTTTTCTAATAGTAATATCATCAATGTTACCATAAACACCACGTAATTTAGTAATGCTCTTGATTTTATCTGTAACTTTAATATTACCAATATCTCCAGCGTGCCAAACTTCATCCACTTGACGGCAATAATTTAACATATTATCATCTATAAAGTTATGTGTATCAGATAATAGTAATATTTTTTTCATAAAAATTACCAAATTATTATTTAAGTTTATCTTTGTTATCCAACAAAAGTACATTTTTTGAGATATTTTGTAGAACTTTCATACAACGGAAATGAATACCATGGGTGGCAAAATCAGCCAAACGCTATTTCTATACAAGAAGTTTTAGAAAATGCACTTTCAATACTATTAAGACAGCAAATTTCATTAATGGGTTGTGGTAGGACGGATGCCGGTGTTCATGCAGAACAATTTTTTGCTCATTTTGATATAAGTAAAAAGCTAGATAATAATTTTTTATATAAAATAAATGCATTTTTACCTGAAGATGTTGCAATACACCATTTTTTTTTGGTAAATGAAAATGCGCATGCGCGTTTTGATGCAACATCAAGAAGTTATGAGTATAGGATTTATTTAGGAAAAAACCCGTTTTATTTGGATACAACATGGCAAATACATTCAAAAAAGATTGATGTATCTTTGATGAATAAAGCAGCAAAAGAACTTTATAACTATACTAATTTTAAAAGTTTTTCAAGATCAAATACTGATGTTAAAACCTATGAATGCATAATTTCAAAAGCTACATGGGGGAAAGAAGATAATTTACTGATCTTTTATATTACTGCAAACCGTTTTTTGAGAAATATGGTGCGTGCTATTGTAGGTACTTTACTGGATGTTGGTTTTGGTAATATTACTATTGAAGAATTTATATTAATTATTGAAAGTAAAAACAGGAGCAATGCAGGGGCTTCTGCTAAAGCAAAAGGTTTATTTTTAACAGAAATAAAATACCCTTTTAAGTTTATATCTAATGAATAATAATGTCTAAAGAAGAAAAAAAATTATCAGGCAAAGCTTTTGATATGCAAGTATTTAAAAGGTTAATGGGCTTTGTAAAAAATTATCATTTTCAGTTTGTTATTTCAATTATTTCTGTTGTTCTTCTTGCCGTATTTGCTGCAATCAGACCCATACTTTTACAAAAAATAATTGATGATTATATCACTAATAAAAATGCTGAACAATTATTGGTTTATATTGTTTTGATGTTAATTGTATTGATTATTGAAGTAATTTTTCAATTGATGTTTATCTATTTTGCTAATTGGTTGGGTCAAAATATTATTAAAGATATTAGAACAAAGTTATTCAATCATTTGATGCATTTTAAAATGAAATATTTTAATACGCAGGCTGTAGGAAAATTGGTTACAAGAGTAGTTTCTGATATTGAAACAATTTCAAGTATTTTTGGTCAGGGTTTGTTTATTATAATTAGTGATCTACTCAAAATGTTGGTTATTTCGGGTGTAATGCTTTGGATTAATTGGCGTTTGGCATTAATTGTTTTTGCAATTTTACCGCTTTTGATCTATGCTACAAAAATCTTCCAAAAAGCTATGAAAGCAGCATTTCAGGAAGTTAGAACAGAAGTTGCCAACTTAAACACTTTTGTTCAAGAGAGAATCACGGGCATGAAGATCGTTCAATTATTTGTTCGAGAGAAAATTGAGTATGAAAATTTTGAAAGAATAAATAAGAAACATAAAAATGCCTGGGTAAAAACGGTTTGGTATAATTCAATTTTTTTCCCCATTGCTGAAATTTTACCTTCTATAGCATTAGGTTTGGTTGTTTGGTATGGAGGTTTGCAAGCAGCATTAAACAGCTCGGTTACAACCGGAGAAATTATCAGCTTTATCATGATGAACAATATGTTGTTTAGACCTTTACGGCAAATAGCAGATAAATTTAATACATTGCAAATGGGTATGGTAGCAGCTGATAGAGTTTTTAAAATTATTGATACTGATGAAACAGAAGTAGATAGCGGGAAAGTTGTTTCAGGGACTTTTAGAGGCAGAATTGAATTTAAGGATGTTCATTTTAGTTATGTAAAAGATGAAGAGGTTATTAAAGGAATCTCTTTCAGTGTAAAACCTGGAGAAACTGTTGCAATTGTTGGAGCAACAGGGGCAGGAAAATCAACAATTATTAATTTATTAAACAGATTTTACGATATAAAAATAGGACAAATTAAAATTGATGATATACCGATTACTGACTATAATTTACATAAATTAAGAAATCATATCGCGGTTGTTTTACAGGACGTTTTTCTATTTTCAGACACGATCTTTAATAATATCACTTTAAAAGATCCAACAATTACATTAGATGATGTAAAAATAGCTGCAAAAGAAATTGGCATTCATGAATTTATAATGTCTTTACCCAATAATTATAATTATAATGTAAAAGAAAGAGGGGTAATGCTATCGGTAGGGCAAAGGCAATTAATTGCATTTTTAAGAGCTTCAGTAAGTAAACCAAGTGTATTAATTTTAGATGAAGCTACTTCATCTATTGATACTTATTCCGAAATATTAATTCAGAATGCCACTGAAAAAATAACAAAAAATCAAACATCAATTATTATTGCCCACAGATTGGCAACGGTTAAAAAAGCTGATAAAATTATTGTGATGGATGATGGTAAGATTGTTGAGCAAGGTACACACAAACAACTATTATCAAAAAATGGCTATTACAGTAAATTATATTCGATTCAATTTTTGCAAAAGAAAGTGAGTTGATCTAAAAACTCAGATCCTCTTTGATAATTTCAATCAGATCAGCAGAATCTTCAAATAACACAAAAATACCATTATTTACATATGAAATCTGACCTGTTTCTTCTGAAACTACAATAGCTAAAGCATCTGATCTTACTGAAATTCCTAAAGCTGCTCTATGGCGTAATCCAAAATGTGAAGGTATATCTAAAGAATCTTCGATGGGTAAAATAACTCGTGTAGCTGTTATATGATTATCTTCAATGGTTATAGCGCCATCGTGTAAAGGACTGTTTTTATAAAAAATGCTATTTAAGATTGATTTATTGACTTCAATATTTTGCGAATCTCCTGTAATTTTTACAAATTCTAAACTGTTATTCCTTCCTAAAACAATCAATACACCTGTTTTGATCTTTGACATTTCATCGCAAAATGTTACAATTTCATCAACATCATTTGAAGTTGTGCTCAATTCTGATTTAAAAAATCTCAAATTTTTTAAAAATCCTTTTTTGGCAAAGTTTGTTGAACCGAGCATCAATAAGAATTTTCTAATTTCTTGTTGAAAAACAATGATCAATGCTATAAACCCACCACCTAAGAATTTTCCTAAAATATCACTTAAGAGTTCCATTTTTAAGGCGAGGGTTAGTTTCCATATTAAATAAATAATGGCAATACCCAAAAATATATTGAAAGCGGCAGTACCCCTAATTAATTTGTATATGTAAAAAAGCAATACAGCTACTAAAACTATATCAAGAATATCTAAAAAACCGGGATGTAAGAAATCAAGTGAATCCAAATTGGTTTAGTTTTTGTAAATGTAATAATTATTCTTCACTAAAAATATATTCAGAATTTTCAATTTTGAAACCTTTTGAGAATAATTTGACCTTAACTGTTAAATATTTTTTATATGTGAGATCTTGATCAAATAACAAAAATATTGTTCTGTTTTTTGTTGAATCATTCAAAATTGTAGTTTCAAGATCTTTTAAGAAATCATCAGTTTTTTTATGATTAATTCGTATAGATTCTTTTTTAAATTGCAGTAATATTGGATTCTGATCATTTTCGTTAACTATTGTAGAAATAGTATTTTTGTATGCTTCTTGTGTAAAAATATAAAAGGTGTTGGTAAAATCAAGTTGAGCAAAAGTATTTGAAAGTGTGTCTGCATAACTAAAGTAATTGTTCATATCTCCTGTTTTATGAGGAGAATCTTCTTTTGACTTTTCTTGAATCTCATGGAGTTTTGGCATAATCTCTCTTAGCGGTAAACGTTTATCAATATTAAAAATCAAATGAGTATTGCCAATTTTATTATTATTATTTAATATAGCGATTGTATCATTTTCTATTACATTAAAAAACATCCAAATATTTGAATTGTTTTGAATGTCAGTTAAGCCTTTGATACCAATTTTTGGCAATTGAAGTTCTTTTTTATTACAACTTATAATTAAAAATATTAGAACAAAAATTTTAAGATATTTCATAGGTTTTAGAAACAATTTTAATGGTTTCAACAGCTTCTTTAACATCGTGAACTCTTAGGATATTGCTACCATTTAACAGTGCAATAGTATTAGTAACACTCGTTGCGTTTAAAGCTTCATTTGCTGTGATATTGAGTAATTTATAGATCATTGATTTTCTTGAAATTCCCGTTAATAATGGAAGATCAAATGATTCAAATAATTTAAGGTTTTGTAATAATTCATAGTTTTGATCAAGTGTTTTTCCAAACCCGAAACCAACATCTAAAATGATATCGTTTATACCCAAAACACTTAATTGGTTAATTTTTTTTGAAAAATAATAAATAATATCTTTTACAATGTCTTTATACGCAGTTAATTTTTGCATGGTTTGTGGTGTGCCGGGCATATGCATTAATACGTATGGAACTTGTAATTTTGCAATGGTTTCAAACATGTTTTTATCTAGATTTCCGCCCGATATATCATTGATCATACAAGCACCTGTTTCAATACAAATTTTTGCAACATTGCTTCTAAAAGTATCTATCGAGATTAAAATATCAGGAAAATTCTTTATAAGAAGTTCTAAAGTTTGAGTAATGCGATTTAATTCTTCGTTTTCACTTAGATCTTTAGCGCCGGGGCGAGAAGAATAAGCACCAATGTCAATAAATGTTGCACCTTCATCAAGCATTTTTTCAACTTGAAGTAATATTGATCTTTCTGATTTGTATTTTCCACCATCGTAAAAAGAGTCGGGTGTTAGGTTTAAGATTCCCATTACTTTTGGCCTACTCAAATCTATTAAATTACCTTTGCAGTTGATCGTCTTCATTTTTGTAAATTATTTACTAGCAACTGTATTAACAACTTTGCTCAGTTTTGGAGCCTTGTAATTTTCCATTTTGTTAATTAGCTCAGGTATAGAATCACTTACTAAAAGCATATCTCTATTGTTTTGTTTTAAAAAACCTTCACTAACCATTACATCGAGTTGTTTTAAGCTGTGATCAAAATATCCATTGGTATTTAACATACCTACAGGTTTGTTTTCAATACCTAATTGCCCGAGGGTTAAAGCCTCATAGATCTCATCTAAGGTACCAAAACCACCTGCGAGTGCAATATAACCATCTACCATTTTACTGATTTTGACTTTTCGTTTTGACATTTTTTTAGTGATGATCATTTGTGTTATTGTTTTATGAGCTACTTCTTCATGACGTAGTAAATCAGGAATAACACCTATTACTTCACCATTATTTTTTAAAATAGCATCGGCTATAGCCCCCATCATACCTATTTTTCCGCCACCATATACTAAACCAATATTATTTTCTGCAAAATAATTTCCTAAACTTTTTGCATCTTCTGCATAAGCAGAATTAAAACCAATACTCGAGCCACAAAAAACAGCAATTCTATTCATAGTAAGATGTTTTGATACTTATCGTATATATTTGTAAAAATAAACAAAGCAAAGATATTATTTGATAAGTTTTTTATAAATTCGTTTCGACTTTAAATATTTAAGTGAATTCAATAATTTAACCATTTTTATGTATAAGACCTCAAAACAGTACGATGAAATTGCGCAAAAATGTCGTAACCTTTTTGTTAATAAAATGAATGATTATGGAAGCGCCTGGCGGATTTTACGTTTACCTTCATTAACAGATCAGATTTTTATCAAAGCTCAGCGTATTCGACAATTACAAGAAAATGAAATAAGAAAAGTTGATGAAGATGAAAGATCAGAATTCATAGGAATTATTAATTATTCAGTTATGGCATTGATCCAACTGGAAAAAGGAATTGCTGAACAGCCTGATCTTAATTCTGAAGAGGCAACCAAGCTGTATAACAAGCATTTAAAGATTACCAAGCAATTGATGGAAAATAAAAATCATGATTACGGTGAAGCTTGGCGTGAAATGCGTGTTAGTTCATTAACGGATCTAATTTTGCAAAAATTACTTCGTGTTAAGCAAATTGAAGATAATAAAGGTAAGACGTTGGTGTCAGAAGGTATAGATGCAAATTATCAGGATATGATCAATTATGCAATTTTTGCTCTGATCCTAATGAGCGAAGATTCTAATGAAGAAAAATACTAACAATTATTTATGAATATCATAACTCAAATTATCAGGATCATAGTTGCTGTTACGTTTATTTTCTCTGGTTTTGTTAAACTGGTAGATCCTTTAGGAACCGCATATAAATTTGTAGATTATTTTGCTGCAGATGTTTTGAATCTTGAATTTTTAATCCCTTATGCCTTACCTTTTTCAATACTTTTAATTTTAATTGAAATTATGTTGGGTGTAATGTTATTACTTGGTCTAAAACCTAAATTAACTATTTGGAGTTTATTTGTTTTAACTTTTATATTTTTATATTTAACCTGGTATTCAGCATATTATGATAAAGTTAATGATTGTGGTTGTTTTGGGGATGCTTTAAAAATATCATCTTGGGGCACTTTTTATAAAAATGTTGTTTTAATTGTTTTGATTATTTTTTTATTATTCAGAATCTACGATATACAACCCATAATTGATGTGTCTTTTGTTGAAAAAGCTACTTTCACTTTGCTTTTATTCTTTATTTTTATTTCCTTTTACGTTTTGCGTCACCTTCCTATAATTGATTTTAGACCTTATGCTGTGGGGAATAATATTACAGAAGGAATGCTGATGCCAAAAGATGCAATTCAACCTGTTTACGAAGATATTTGGATCTATAATGTTGATGGTATTGATAAAACATTTACTACCAAACAAAAGCCCTGGAATATTAAAGGCGCTACTTATGTTGATAGAATAACCAAAATTATTGAAGAAGGATATGAGCCTCCTATTCATGACTTCACCATGGAAAAAGATGGAGAAGATCTTACAGAACAACTTTTGCAAGAAGAAAAACTGATGTTGGTTGTGATGTATAATTTAAATAAAACAAATAGAAAAGGTTTATCAAAATTAAAAAAAGTAAGCGATAAAGCTTTACAAAATGGTTATCAAATTTATGCAATTTCCGCATCAAATGAAGAAGATTTCTTAGTGATTAAAGAAAAATTTAATCTAGATTTTGATTTGCTTTTTTGCGATGAGACTACATTAAAAACGATTGTCAGGGCAAACCCGGGAGTAGTAATTATTGACAAAGGTACAATTACTGGTAAATGGAATTGGCGTGATTTTAAAAAGATAAAATTCTAATTTAAACGAAGTATTATGAGAGAAGCTTTATTGGTTTTTTTAGGAGGGGGTCTAGGAAGCGTTGCACGTTATTTGTTAAGTGTTAAATTTAATAATTTGGAAAGTGCAATACCTTATGGTACATTTTTAGCGAATATTTTGGGAAGCCTGTTTATCGGACTCATATTTGGATATATGTCAAAATACGGTAATTTAACTGAAAATCATTCTTTGCTACTTGCAACAGGATTTTGTGGAGGTTTTACCACATTTTCAACTTTTGCTTATGAAAATCACTTGTATATCAAAAATGGCGACTACTTTGGATTTTTACCTTATATGATTCTAACTTTTATTGTGGGTATAAGCGCAGTTTTTATAGGAATGTATATTTCAAAAATATTTTAGTGCTTATTATAATTTTTCACTCCTGCTTTTATGGCAATATTTAAATGATTTTCTTTAGGTGGTATTGGGCAAGAGTATTTACCATTATAAGCACAATATGGATTATAAGATTTGTTAAAGTCGATTATCATCGTATCTCCTTTTGGTATTTCCAGATCAATATAACGTCCACCACCATAAGATTCATTTCCATTGGTAAGATCAGTAAATGGTAAGAATAAATAGTTTTCAAAATCAGCTGTTAAAATTAATTTTTCATTTTGATAGATATGTAAAACATATGGTTTACCATTTATTTTAAAACTAGCTTTGGCAAATATTTTATAAACAGGAAGTCTGTCAGTTGTAGTTTGCATTTTAAACGGTTTACTATCCTTAATTAGGTCTAATTTAGCAACAACTCTAAAATTAGTATCAATTTTGAAAAATTGAAGTGATTTAAAAGTTTTGAGATCGTCTTCTGTTAAAGGTGACTCTTTATCATCTTTAAATTCCTCATTCATTTTTTTTTGAAATTTTACAATATCTTTAATAGAGGAATTATTTATATTTTGCCCTTGAATGGCTGAAAAGGTCATTACAAATATTAAAAGGATAATTTTTTTCATGATAATGCTTTTTACAAATATAATTATAATAAGGTAGATTAATTCGTGAAATTCAAACTTTTAGTTTTGATAACTTTGCTAAATAATCATAGTGCTCACCTTTCATTATTAGTTTACATTGTAATCCATTTTGAAGTGCGTGATGTTGTAATGTTTCAAAATCAATAAATAACCAATCAAAGGGTTTGCCAGCTTTGTCTTTATATTCCATAGTATAAGAAACTTCTCCTAAATAATCTTCACTCTTATTGTGGTAATATTCTTTTTCATCAAATATATAGATAATGTTTGATGAGTCTAATAAGATTTGTCCGTCTTTTAATAATAAAGATCTTAGTTGTGCTAAAAAGGTGTTGAGCTTATTTAATTTACCGCTAATTCCAATGCCGTTCATTAACAATAAAATAGTGTTATATTTTTCGTATTTGAGATGATTTATATTTTGAATTTTGGCATTTCTTACACCCCTTAGTTTACAAACTTCAATAGCCCCTTTAGAGATGTCGATAGCTTTTACTGTAAGATTTTTTTGTTGAAGATATAGAGCGTGACTTCCAGAACCACAACCAACATCTAATACATTTCCTTTGCATAGTTCTAATGCTTTTTGCTCAATTATTGGCATTTCACTGTAGGAACGAAATAGGTAAGGTAAACGCATTAGATCAATACCAGCAACAGAAGATATTGTAATGATATCTTCTGAATAATTTCCTTTTTGATAATCAACTAAAGCTTTTCCAAAAACATCATTCATTTTTATAATTATTTAACCCAATCTGGAAAAACATCCAATTGAATATCAAAAATATAGGTACCTAAGTAATACGTTGAAATGGTTACAATAACAATTCCTATTATATTTAAAAAAAATCCAGTTTTTGACATTTCTATCATGGGTACACGTTTGGTTCCAAAAATTAATGCATTTGGCGGCGTTGCCACAGGTAACATAAATGCTAATGAACCGGCTATTGTTGCTGGAAGCATAAATAATAATGGATTGATCTCAATACTCATGGCCAGGCCTGCCAAAACAGGTAAAAATGTTTCTACAGTTGCTGTATTTGACGTGATTTCGGTTAAAAAAGTTACTACAAAAGCTATTGTCAGAATAATAAAAAACGGATGTACAGTATTAAGCCATATCATTTGTTCTCCAAACCATTGTGATAAACCGGAATCTTTAAAACCAGTTGCCAGAGCAAAACCACCACCAAATAATAATATGATTTCCCATGGGATGCTTTCAGCAGTTTTCCAGTCCATTAAAAATTTTCCTTTTTGCTGCTTTGACGGAATGATAAATAAAATTATTGCGATTGCAATTGCAACAGTCCCATCATTAAAATAGGAAGGATTTTTAAATAGATTTTGCCAACCGTAGATCTTAAAAGACCCAATAATTATATCAGCTCTAAAAAACCAAAGCATTGCCAGTAAAACAAAAATTATCATCATGACCTTTTCTTCATAAGACCATTTTCCTAATTTTTTATAAGTAAGTTTTAAATTTGATTTTTCAATGCTCTTAAAATTGGCACCTCTTTTTACGAATACTACATAAAGATAAAGCCACGCAATTATAAACATAACGATCACTATAGGAAAGGCGTAAAAAAACCAGGTTGCAAACGAAATTTCAGGTGCATTTGGAAAATAGATATTAAAAATTCTGGCAAATGATAAGTTTGGTGGAGTGCCAACTAAAGTTGCAATTCCACCAATTGAAGCACTGTAGGCGATTGATAATAGCAATCCAATTGAAAAATGTTTAACATCTTTTTTTAAGTTAATATCTTCTAGTTGGGTTATTATTGAAATAAGTATTGGAATCATCAACATGGTTGTTGCAGTATTTGATATCCACATCGATAAAAATGCTGTAGCAAGCATAAATCCTAGAAGTATCTTGGCCGGACTAGTTCCAACTAGCAATAATATTTTTAGTGCTATTCGTTTGTGTAAATCCCATTTTTGAATTGCCAAAGCGATTAAAAATCCTCCTAGGAATAAAAAAATTACATGATTAAAATAGGTTGAAGAAACATCTTTACCATTCATTACTCCCAAAACAGGAAATAGAACTACGGGTAGCAAGGAAGTAATGGCAAGTGGTACAATTTCCGTTACCCACCAAAGTGCCATTAAAACGGCTACGGCTAAAGTAGCGGTTACAGCTGGATTATTTTTATCAAGATTTACAAAAAAAAGTATATAAAAAAATAAAATAGGAGCAATTAAAAAAACTCCATATCTAATCATGTTAGCTTTTAAAAATATTTTTTTTTGCAAAATATTTTATTTTAAAACAGAAAATTCAATAGAAGAAGAAGTGAAAACACTATGTGTTTGTGTTTTAAAATCTTTTTCTTTGGCTTTAAAAATATTAGGCACAAAAGTTTGAGGATTTAGATCAATTAATGGAAACCATGTGCTTTGAACCTGTATTTGTAATTTGTGTCCTTTTTTAAAAGTATGAAAAACATCCTGTAATTTGATATTAACTTTTGTTCGTTTGTTAGCTACAAAAGGTTCAGGCTTAGAAAAACTATTTCTAAATCGGCCACGCATTACTTCACTTCTAACCATTAAATGATAGTTGCTCAATTTTAAATGATCTTGCATACCTTCTTTTTGCTCTTCAATTTCGGATGGATGTACATCGATAATTTTTACGATCCAATCTGCATCAGTACCAGTTGTAGCTACTTCTAATTTTGCTAGAATATCTCCGGCAAGTGTAAATTCATTTTCTAAAACTAATGTTTCAAATATTAAAACATCAGGTCTTCTTGCAGCAAAACGTTGGTCGTCTGTCATGTATTTTCTTGGTGTAAAAACAGTTTTGATATCTTCTGTATATGGAACAGGTCGTTTGATATCACTCACAAATTTTATTGCTTTTGTGTTGACTTTTTTTGTTGTCAATCTTTGATTTTCGGTTAAATAAGCTATGCTTTTCTCAATATTTTCTGGAGGCCATTTATTAAAAGACTTCCATTCTTTTTTACCGGTATCAAAAACGTAAGCCTCCGGCAGACCGGTATTATGATCACCTTTACCTTTTAAAAAGTGATTAAAAAATTTAGTTTCAATATCTTTTTGGAAATGTTCAGAGATAGAATCACCAAAATAATAGTTACCAACAATATTTTTTCCTTTACTTCTAGCCCAGGCTCCGTGATCCCATGGGCCAAATACCATTGTATTATAATTTTTAGGATTGTATTTTTCAATTGTTTTGTATGTTTCAAGCGGTCCATACAGATCTTCTGCATCAAACCAACCTCCAACAATCATTGTTGCTACACTAGAGTTTATTTTTTTAAGATGTTGTATGATACCTTTTTTTTGCCATAAGTCATCATAATTTGGATGTTCGGTTAATTCATTCCAAAAAAGGTTATCAGTTCTTTTATTAATATTAATGGATGGATTATCAATATATTGATTTTTGAAATATTTATCTAAGTTTCCTAAAGGTCCTGCATCAAGAAAAAATTGATATTGATCTTTGGTTTTTAGATTTGGTAATTTATACCAGGAAGTATCTGACGGAGTATTTTTTATAGTGCCAAATAGAGGGATAGTTCTAAAATAGCTTAATAAAAAAGCTCCATTATGATGAAAATCATCAAAAAAGAAATCGCCAACACTTGCTTGAGGTGATGCAGCCTTTAGCGCAGGATGTGCATCAATAGTAGCACAAGTTGCGTAAAAGCCGGGGTAGGAGATGCCCCAAATTCCAACATTTCCGTTATTGTTCTCAATATTTTTCACCAACCAATCTATTGTATCATAAGTATCTGAACTTTCATCAATATCATTATTTGATTTTTTAATTGGAATGTGTGGCCGCATATTATCATACGTGCCTTCACTCATCCATCTACCTCTAACATCCTGACAAACAATAATATTACCTTCTTTCATCATAATAGAGTTTGGCCCGATTTTTTCCGGAAAATTGTTTTTTCCGTAAGGACGACTACTATAGGGAGTTCTTTTTAATATGATTGGAAACTTTTTGCTTTTATTTTTTGGGGAATAAATGGTTGTATGGAGTTTAATTCCATCTCTCATTTCAATATCAACCTCAGTTTTATTGTAATGATTCTTTACATACAATTTTTGATCTTCCTCAAAAGTGATTCTTCTACAGCCAATAAATAAAATACTTAAAGTAAGGATAAAAATAAGAGCTTGAGTAATTCTTTTCATAGTAATTTTTTTAAATTTTATTTTTTTATGCGCCAATTTCTCCCATTTCAAATCCTTCTACATAGGCAATTTTGATATTATTTTCATGAAATACTTTTTTTATAACAGCTTTAGTATCTCTAACAACTTTCCAATAATGATCTGGATGAGCATAGGGTCTTACAGCAATCATAACACTGTGCGTATCATAATTATTAATTTCAATAACTGGTTTAGGATCTTCTAACACATCTGGTATTTTAAATAATGCCTCATTAATAAGTTTTTTTACTCTGGGAAAACTCTCACTATAAGGTATTGGTATTAAAACTTCAACACGTCTGGTACCAATTAATGAATAGTTGGTAATAATGGATTCAGTTACCATTGAATTGGGTACTATTAATGTATTACTATCACGGGTAATTATTTTTGTATTAAAGATACCAATTTCTTCAACCTGACCAAAATCCTCACCTATTTTAATCCAATCATGCATTTTATATGGCTTAAAAGATAATACTAAAATACCAGAAGCAAAATTACCTAAACTACCTTGTAAAGCCATACCTATTGCAAAACCTGCAGCAGCTAGAATTGCAATAAAGCCCGTTAGATCAGCCCCCAATATAGTAGCGATCATAAAGATTAAACTTATTTTTAATACAATATCTGTTACCGAAATTATAAATGGAGTAAAGTTATTAGTAAATCCTGATTTTTCTAAACCTGTTTTAACAAGA
>JAUWUU010000023.1 GCA_030617765.1 Flavobacteriia bacterium
AAATCTCTTATAAAAATAAATGTCTCAAAAAAATCTTCAGTATCTAAATTATCTCTAATCTAGAAAACTTGCAACTTTACTCAATTATTACGCTGTCAATTTTCAATGCTTTCAATGAACTTCTCTTTCCACTTATTCCTGCCTCCACAATCCTCTCCAATTCTAAGCGGGTGCAAAATTACAACCTTTTTTATAAATACCAAACAAAAATTATATTTTTTTTGCTATCTATTTCAGATTATCCTAATGAACTTATTAATAATGAAAAACAAAATATTATTTTTGTTTTAGCGGGTGCAAACGTACAATTATTTTTAATTTAAACTATAATATTTTTAATCCAATTATAAGTTTTTAATATGTCTTTTTCTACTCTATTGACAATCTGCAATTTGCATTAAATATTACTTCAATATTAACATACCTCTAACAATAAAATAAGCTTAATCATCTTCTAAAAAACAGATAATATTCAATACAAATTATATGGTGTAAGTATTTTAATTTTCACTCCTCTTTATTTTTAAAAAGTAATATATTTGCATTCTTATTTATTTGATATATGATTAATATTACTTTACCAGACGGAAGTATAAAGAAATTTGAAAAGAATAGTACAGCTTTTGATGTTGCCAAAAGCATAAGTGAAGGTTTTGCAAGAAATATTATTTCAGCAAAATTTAACGATAAAACTATTGAAACAAAAACACCTTTAACAACTGATGGCGCACTTATTCTTTATACATGGAAAGATAAAGAGGGTAAAAAAGCTTTTTGGCATTCTTCTGCACATATACTAGCACAGGCAATTCAATTCTTTTATCCGGATGCCAAATTAACTATTGGACCAGCAATTGAGAATGGCTTCTATTATGATGTTGATTTTGGTGATAAAATATTATCAGAAAATGAATTCAAGCAAATTGAAATTAAAATGCTTGAATTTGCAAGACAGAAATCTGAATTTAAAAAACGTTCTATTTCAAAGGCTGAGGCTTTACAGACCTATAAAGATGAGAATAATGAGTTTAAAGTTGAATTGATCACAAATCTTGAAGATGGAGAAATTACTTTTTGCGATCACAGTGATTTTACTGATCTATGCCGCGGTGGTCACATTCCAAATACAGGATTGATCAAAGCTGTAAAAGTAACGAGTGTTGCCGGAGCTTATTGGCGAGGAGATGAAAAGAATAAACAATTAACACGTGTTTACGGGATTTCATTCCCAAAGCAAAAAGAGTTAACAGAATATTTGGCTTTAATTGAAGAAGCTAAAAAACGTGATCATAGAAAACTCGGAAAAGAATTAGAATTATTTGCCTTTTCACAAAAAGTAGGTCAGGGTTTACCCTTATGGCTTCCAAAAGGCGCTGCATTACGTGAACGTTTAGAACAATTCCTAAAAAAAGCACAAAAAAAAGCAGGTTATGAAATGGTGATAACACCTCATATTGGTCAAAAGGAACTATATGTAACTTCCGGTCATTATGAAAAATATGGTAAAGATAGTTTTCAACCCATCCACACGCCAAAAGAAGATGAAGAGTTTTTATTAAAACCCATGAATTGTCCTCATCATTGTGAAATATTTAATATAAAACCATACTCCTATAAAGATCTACCCATAAGATTGGCAGAATTTGGTACCGTTTACAGGTATGAACAAAGCGGCGAACTTCATGGTTTAACTCGCGTAAGAGGCTTTACTCAAGATGATGCTCATATATTTTGTACTCCCGAACAACTAAACGATGAGTTTAAAGCAGTAATTGATTTAGTTTTATACGTTTTTAATTCATTAGGTTTTGAAGATTTTGCAGTTCAAATATCATTGCGTGACCCAAATGACAAAGAAAAATATATTGGCAGTGACGAAAACTGGAATAAAGCAGAGAATGCTATAATCCAAGCAACCAAAGAAAAAGGATTACAAAGTACTATAGAATATGGTGAAGCTGCTTTTTACGGGCCGAAATTAGATTTTATGGTTAAGGATGTTTTAGGTAGAAGTTGGCAGCTCGGAACCATACAAGTTGATTATAATTTACCAGAAAGATTTGACTTAACTTACAAAGGTTCTGATAACCAATTACACAGACCAGTGATGATTCATCGTGCACCTTTTGGCTCAATGGAACGATTTATTGCCATATTAATTGAGCATACTGGGGGTAATTTCCCGCTTTGGTTAACCCCTGAACAAGCTATAATACTACCAATCAGTGAGAAATATGAAAAATATTGCAAAAAAGTTTTAAATTTGTTAGAAAATCACGAAATTCGCGCCCTCGTAGATAATCGAAACGAAAAGATTGGTAGAAAGATACGTGATGCCGAAATTAACAAAATACCATACATGTTAATTATAGGAGAAAATGAAGAGCAGAATAATACCATATCCGTTAGAAAACATAGCGAAGGTGATTTAGGAACTTTTACAATAAAGGAATTTTCCAATATCATTCAAAATGAAATTAGTAAAACATTACAAATATTTTAAGTTTAATTATTCCTGAAAAGGTAAAAATTATAAAGTTATAGCAATAAGAAGAAAAAGAGGGGTTAGAAAACCCTGGAGAATTATTAAAGAAGATCCGCACAAAATCAATGAAAAAATTCGTGCTCAGGAGGTGCGTTTGGTTGGTGATAATGTTGAAATTGGTGTTTATCCAATAAGAAAAGCCAATGAAATAGCACAAGAGCTAGAATTGGATTTGGTAGAGATTTCTCCTAATGCTAATCCGCCTGTTTGTAAAATTATTGATTATAAGAAGTTTCTTTACGAACAAAAGAAAAGAGAAAAAGTTTTAAAAAATAAAGCAACAAAAGTTGTGATCAAAGAAATTAGATTTGGTCCGAACACCGATGAACATGATTATGATTTTAAAAAGAAACACGCTATTAAGTTTCTTGAAAGCGGTGCTAAGCTAAAAGCTTTTGTATTCTTTAAGGGAAGATCTATCATTTATAAAGATCAGGGTCAGATTTTATTATTGCGCTTGGCTCAGGATCTTGAAAATTATGGAACTGTTGAACAAATGCCAAAATTGGAAGGTAAACGAATGATTATGTTTATAGCTCCTAAAAAGAAAAAATAATATAAAAAATAATAAGCAAGAAAATTATAAAAAAGGAAGAAGATGCCTAAAATGAAAACTAAATCCAGTGCTAAAAAACGTTTTAGATTAACGGGTACAGGTAAAATAAAAAGAAAACACGCTTTTAAAAGTCATATTTTAACTAAAAAAAGTAAGAAACGTAAATTAAAACTTACACATGCAGGATTGGTTCACAATTCTGATGTAGCGAATATCAAACAACAATTAACGTTAAAATAACAAAAGAAATTTTGTGGTAATTAATATTAACCCTGTGTTAGCGCTTTAATCAAAAATGATCCCGAATACTCGGGGCTGCCTGACACAAAAAAATTAAAAAAATGCCAAGATCAGTAAATTCAGTAGCCAAAAGAGCTCGAAGAAAAAAAATACTAAAACAAGCCAAAGGATATTTTGGACGTCGTAAAAATGTTTATACAGTAGCAAAAAATGCTGTTGAAAAAGGAATGCTTTACGCATACCGTGACAGAAAAAACAACAAGAGAAATTTCCGTGCTTTATGGATACAACGTATCAATGCAGGAGCTCGTTTACACGGAATGTCATATTCTCAATTCATGGGCAAAATAAAAGCAAATAATATTGAACTAAATCGCAAGGTACTTGCTGATTTAGCAATGAACAATCCTGATGCTTTTAAATCAATTGTAGAGAAAATAAAATAAATATTTAATCCTTGCTTATATATTAAAAATCCCGGTTAAACCGGGATTTTTATTTTTTACAAACTAACCTATTAGATTTAGAATACTTTTTTACCCGTTATATCAAGTGACCCGCTTGAATAGGTTGCTGTACCTTCCATGGTTTTCTTTTTATAATTCAAATTAAACGTTACCACTTCTCCTTCTACATTTACTTTGAAAGTTACATTCTTTTTAATGGCAACAATTTCCTCAATATCAATCTTATATTCGTTGACCTTCATGTAACCTGACAATTCACCATCTTTATTAACAAAAACAATTTCACCTTTTTGGTATTGATATGGTGCATCCAGTGCTTCATAACTCCAGGTTCCGACTAATTTTCTATGCTTTTTAGAACTTTCAATATTGCTAAAAGCAGATACTAATACAAATGTTAGCATTAGTGAACTCAATAAAACTAATTTTTTCATCTTTTTTAAATCTATTATTATGTTAAACAATCCTTTATAATAAAAACCACTATGTATCAACAAAGCTAACTATATCGTCTCATCAGTAGCCTTTAATTTTTCTGTATTTTCAAAGAGTTTAAGCTCTTCAATGATTTTATGCAGATCACCATTTATTACATTATTTAGATCATAAATGGTCAATCCAATTCTGTGTTCTGTAACTCTTCCTTGAGGATAATTATAAGTTCTGATCTTCGCAGATCTGTCACCACTAGAAACCAATGTTAATCGCTTAGCTGAATCTTCATCTAGTTTCTTTTGTAATTCCTGTTCGTATAAACGTGTTCGTAAAACTTTAAATGCCTTGTCCTTATTTTTATGTTGAGATTTTTGATCCTGACATTGAGCCACAATACCAGAAGGTTCATGTGTTAATCGTACTGCTGAATAAGTTGTATTTACTGATTGCCCTCCCGGACCAGAAGCACAAAAATAATCAATACGTACATCACTCATTTTTAAATCAATATCAAACTCTTCGGCTTCAGGCAATACCATAACAGTTGCAGCAGAAGTATGTACTCTTCCTTGTGTTTCAGTTTGAGGAACACGCTGAACGCGATGCACTCCTGATTCAAATTTCAAAGTACCGTAAACTTCTTCTCCTTTTACACTAAAAATAATCTCTTTGAAACCACCCGAAGTTCCTTCACTCAGATCTTCAATTTCAGTTTTCCAACCTTTATCTGAGGCAAATTTTATATACATTCTATAAAGATCTCCAGCAAAAATACTCGCTTCATCACCTCCGGTTCCCGCTCTAATTTCTACAATTACATTTTTAGCATCTTCAGGATCTTTTGGAATTAACATGAATTTCAGATCATCTTCCAGTTTAGGAAGTTTTTCATTGGCTTCTTCCAATTCTAATTTTGCAATTTCAACCATTTCGGGATCAGAACCATCAGAAATAATTTCCTTTGCCTCTTGCAAATTATTAAATACAGATAGATATTTATCTCCTAAATCAACAAGTGCTTTTAAATCTTTGTATTCTTTATTTAACTTAATATACCTTTTTTGATCTGTAATTATCTCAGGTTGTATGATCAAATCAGCTACTTCATCAAACCTTTGATTAACTATACGTATTTTGTCTTTCATCATCAAATTTTAATAAATGCAAATTTAGTGTATTTTTTACAGTATATATAAGAGAACTCATCCTGACTTTTACAATGACTAACAATATTATCATTTAACCCCAATATTTTGTCTTTTTATTACTCCAAACCCAACTATGCAGCACAAAAAAGTCTATACCCAAAAACAAAAATCTTATTTTTCGACAAAATTCAAAAAAGTCGAGATGATTTCAGAGATTAAAAATAAAATATAAATTTTTAATAAATGTGCAAAAAAAAGAATAAATTTGCACATCATTTAATAATCTATTAAAACTAAAACCATGAAAAAAGTACTTTTATTATTTACAGTATTTGCTTTGTTTTTAACCAGTTGTGGCGACAGCAAAAAAGAGGAAGTTAAAAAAGAAGTTAAAAAAGCAGTTGAAGAAGTTAAAAGCGATGCAACTATTGCAGTTGATCAATTAACTTTAGGTGAAAAATTATTTACCGAAAAAACTTGTACATCCTGCCATCAAGTAGATGCTAAAGTAGTTGGACCTTCAATTAAAGATATCATAAAAATTTATGATGAAAAAAATGGAAATATTGTTCAATTCTTAAAAGGTAATGCTCCTGCAATTGTTGATACTGATCCTGGACAAGTAGCTATTATGAAAGCTAATTTAGATGGATTTGTTAAAGATCTATCCGGAGATCAACTTCAAGCTCTAGCGGCTTATATGAGAAGCAAATAGTAAATTTTATATCATATATAAAAATACCTTTCAAAATTTGAAAGGTATTTTTGTTTATATCAGTATTAACCTATCATATAACTAAACCTTTTAGGTAAGTTATATGATAGGTTATTAAAAGAATCCACTAGGAGGTAATTCATCAACTTCAATATCATCTGAATTTTTTATTACAAAACCTTCTTTATAAATTACTGCTTTGTTATTCACTCCGTGAATGATTATCATTAATTCTTTATCAAATTTAACATGTCGTAAATACGAATCTTCATAAACTGATTTTTGTTCATTTAGATAATCAATATCAAAAAAACCATCATTTCTGAACGGATTAATAGTTAAATAACCAATCTTAAATGAAGTTATATTCTGAAAAAAATGAGTTCCTTGACTTGGGTCTATCCTAAAATCTTCTAAACCAGATTCAATTATAATTTTTGCTGCAGAAACTTGCGCCCAACTAATAGGAATTCCAAGCCACGGATCACTAGAACCCCAGCGACCAGGACCTACCAAAATATAATTCTTTTCTTCTTTTTCAAATACATCATTTAATTTTTCAATAGACAATGCAATATCACGCGTTTTTGCAGCATTAAAAACATCGGGTTTTACATAAACAATATCATAAATATCTTCATACTTACCATTCCCTAAGGCCGATTCAGAATATATAATTGTATCTGAAATTTTGATATTTTTTGGTATTAATTGCTGAAAATTGTCATTGTACGCAACTATAGGTCTGATTTGTAGGAAACTAAATATTTTTGGATCACCCGATGGCACATCAAGATTAACAGCAAATTCCATTTCTATAGGATTATCAATTTCCATTTCACCAATTCTCAATAAATCTTTGAGTATATCGGCCAAAGGAAATGATCCATTATTTAAAATGTCATCAAAACTCAAGATACGTGCTCCATCGTGAAAGACTCCAGGACGAATTCTATTATTCTGTAAATCATAAGTAGATGCCACAAATTTTAGTGACCTATGATTTTTTGCCTGCCTTAGATTAATTTTCTTTTTATTAACTCCTTCATTTATAGATACATGGTAACTTTTCGGATCCAGATCTAAACCGTAAAAATACCTTTGTGTTTCTTTTAATGCTGATCCTGTTGAAGATAATTGCAAAACATTTTTAGGGTGATAGGGTGAAAATCTAAGCGTACGTCCGCCTCCAACAATAATTTCACCTAAACCTAAAGCAATATTGGCAATACCTTCATTTGGTTTTTCTTCACCAATAGGATAAAAATTTGTAGATCTGGCTACACCGGAAATATTTGGATAATAAATATCATCATATTGAGCACCAGTAACTTCCTGCAATATTACCGCCATTTTACTCTCTTCAATAGAATGAGAAGTTGCTTTGATATATGCTTTACTGTTTTTATAAAAAGCAGATGCTATTACAGACTTTATAGCACTGGAAACCATTTTCAATAGATCATTCAAATTTGTTAAAGGCACCATATAAGTTGCATAGATTCCCGCAAAAGGTTGGTGCAAAGAATCTTCTAAAACATTTGATGAACGAACAGCGATAGGTGAATTCATCGTTTCCAAAAAAACTTTTATGTCATCTAACACCCATTCAGGTAAGGCCTTAGAAATAAATTCATTTAAAACAGATTCATCATTATGTTTTTTTGCTACAAATGACCAAAGATCATGATTATCCATAAATTCATCAAAAACGTCAGTGCTCAATACTACTGTTCTGGGTATCGCAATTGCAATACCTTTATATTTATTAAACATTCTATGGCGCTTTAAAAACAGATCAATAAATGCCAAACCTCGCCCTTTTCCCCCAAGGGCTCCTTCGCCTATACGTGAAAAAACAAGGTATTCATCATATTGATTTTTATCAAATTTTGCAATTATTCCTCTAGATCTATACAAACGAAAAGCTCTAACCGACTCGATGAGAAAATCTCTTACCTGATCTTCTTCATTAAAATCTTCAACCTCAACTTTTACAAATAAATTAGCCAATGGGAATAAAGCACGTGATTCAAGCCACTTTGAAAATTCATTTCGTTTAGCATGGTAAATAATAGAACTTATTGGAATTCTAGATAGTGACTTTTGAAATTCTCTAAGATTTTTAGATCTTTCTAAAACTTTCATTTTTTTAGGGCACCAAAATTCAAAGTCACCAAAAGAAAAATACCTTGTGATATATTTTTGGATATCTAAACCTAATGTTTCTGAATCTTTATGCAAGAACTTTGCTTTTAATTCTAATGCAAGTGCTTCATTTTTAGAATCTGACGACTCAATTAAAACCGGAAAATACCGATTGTATTTTCTTACATATTTTAACAGATCAAAACCCGCTTGTTTATTTTTCTTGCCATTTTTATAATAAGTAACATCAGAAATAACACCCAAGAGATTTTCTTTATATTTTTGAAATAAAGCAATCCCCCCTTCATATGTTGTAGCTATCAGAACTTTGGGGCGGCCACGCTTTGACATGATCTTACGATGTTCGTTTAAACCATCCTGAATAAAAGTTTGAGTTTGTTTAAAAATAATTTTGTAGATCAGCGGTACATATCTCGAATAAAACCGTACTGAATCTTCAACTAGCAATATCGCTTTTACACCTTTCTCATTGATATCATTATCAGCATTCATACGATCTTCAACAAGTTTTATGATTGCAATAAAAATACTAACGTTACCATTCCAATGAAAAACAAAATCAATATTATTTGAAACATTCTTCTCTAAAAGCTTTTGCAGATCTTCAGGATAATGACTAAGCGCAACAATAGGAATTAATGGAAAGCTCTTTTTAATTTCATTAGAAATCTCAATATAACGCTTTCCGGAATCTAACCAAATAATAACCAGGTCTACGCTATCTGTTTCCATTATTGATTTAGCACTTATTGCAGAACCGGAGTGCATAATATTTGGAGGATTTCTTAAATTTAATGCTGTATATTCCTCAAAAATTTGCTCATCAATCCTCCCGTCTTCTTCCAATAAATAAAAATCATAATAAGAACACACAATTAAAACATTGTAAATCCTATTCTGCATCATTTGCTTAAATGGAACCTCCCTAAATTCATAAGTTTTTAGATCCGGTAGCTTATTGTGTAGCATAAAAAAGAAATTTATACCGCAAGATAAGAGAAAAACAATTCATAAAAAAAGCCTGTCTTTACAGACAGGCTTTTTCTTAAAATAATTATTTTTTTAAACTATACCTTGATCTAACATAGCATCAGCTACTTTGATAAAACCTGCAATATTGGCTCCTTTTGCATAATCTACAAAACCATCTTCACGAGTACCATATTTTAAACATGCTACATGAATAGAACTCATAATATGAAGTAATTTCTCGTCAACTTCTTCACGTTTCCAATTTAATTTCATCGCATTTTGAGACATCTCTAAACCAGATACCGCAACTCCCCCTGCATTGGCGGCTTTTCCGGGTCCAAAAGGTACTTTATTTTTAAGAAATACTTCTATTGCCTCAGGTGTACATCCCATATTAGATACCTCAGCAACATATTTAACACCATTAGCAACCAATAACTCAGCGTCTTCCCCGTTCAATTCATTCTGTATTGCAGAAGGCATGGCAATATCACAAGGAATTTCCCAAGGTTTTTTACCTGGTATAAACTTTGCTTCAGGAAATTCTTCCACATATGGCGAAACAATATCATTATTTGATGCTCTAAGTTCTAATAAGTATTCTATCTTATCAGTATCTAAGCCAGCCTCATCGTAAACATATCCATCAGGACCTGAAATAGTAACTACTTTACCTCCCAGTTCAATAACTTTAAGGGCTACACCCCAGGCTACATTACCAAATCCAGATACCGTTACTACTTTTCCTTTAAAAGTATCATTATTAACTTTTAACATTTCATGTGTAAAATAAGTAGCTCCAAAACCTGTTGCTTCTGGTCTGATCAAACTTCCTCCCCAGTTAATTCCTTTACCGGTTAAAATACCTGTATTTTCAACTTGTAATTTTTTGTACATACCATACAAATAACCAATTTCTCTACCTCCTGTACCAATATCTCCTGCAGGAACATCAGTATTAGGACCAATTACACGCCAAAGTTCAAGCATAAAAGCCTGGCAGAACCTCATTATTTCATTATCTGATTTTCCTTTAGGATTAAAATCAGAACCTCCTTTTGCACCACCCATTGGTAAGGTAGTTAAGGCGTTTTTAAAAGTTTGTTCAAATCCTAAAAATTTAAGAATACTTAAATTTACACTTGGATGCAAACGAAGACCACCTTTATAAGGGCCAATAGCATTATTAAACTGAACTCTATAGCCTAAATTTACATGCACATCACCTGCATCATCTAACCATGAGACTCTAAAAGTTAAAATTCGATCGGGCTCAACCAAACGCTCAATAATCTGAGCCGATTTGTACTGAGGATTTTCATTGTAAATTGTTTCAATAGATTCTAATACTTCATGTACTGCTTGTAAGTATTCTTTTTCACCTGGATGTTTGGCTTCCAGATTATTTAATATATCATTTGGTTTCATAATTATAGGTATAAAAAATTAGATTTATAAAACAGTTTTTTAAAATTAATTCCTGTGTAAAATTAATAATATTTCATATTATTTTAACAAAAAAAACAAGTTATTTTATTTAAATAATAAAATATAAAGCTTATTTTTTGAATAGTGAAATATTCACCAAAAAGCATTGAAATCTAAACGAATTTAGACTAAAATTTTGCCTTACATAAATCCATCAGGTGGCAATTCATCAATAGATTCTTCTAATGATCCTTTATTTATATTTATGGTATAACCTTCTTTAAAAATTGCAGCTTTATTATTTTTACCTTCAATCACCGTAGTCAAGGGTTCTTTAAAACAAATATGTCTTAAAAATTCATCTTCATATTCAGCTTCTTGAGCATTTAAATAATCCAGATCAAAATATCCATCATCCATAAATGGATTAATAGTCAAATAACCCACTTTAAATGAAGTTAAGTTTTGGAAAAAGTGCGTACCCTGACTAGGGTCAATTCTAAAATCATGAAGTCCGGCTTCAATAATAATTTTTGCTGCAGATATCTGTGACCAAATTACCGGAATACCCAACCAAGGGTCACTCGATCCCCATCTGCCCGGACCAACCAAAATATAGTGCTTATCCTTTTCTATAAACTCTTTGTTAATTCTTTCTACAGCCGCTGCAATTTCCCTTGTATTTACAGAGTTAAAAGTTTCTGGTTTTACATAAACAAAATCACAAATACCTTCATAATTTCCATTTCCCAATGCGGACTCTGAATAAATGATCGTTTCAGAGACCTTAAAATCCTTAGGCAATATACTGGTTGCTACAGTACTTTCAACAATTGGCCTTATTTGTAAAAAACTAAATACTTTAGGATGGCCTTTAGGAACATCAAGGTTTATAGCAAACTCCATTTCAATAGGGTTTCGCATTTCTCGTTGGCTAACCCGCAATAACTTTTGTAAGATATCAGCTAATGGAAAACTATCATATTTTAAAATATTATCAAAAGTTATTACTCTAAGACCATCTTGTAAAACTCCGGGTCTTATAATATTATTTTGTAAATCGTATGTAGAAGCTACAAATTTCAATGACCCATGATCTTTCGCTTTTCTTATGGTTATTTTCTTTTTATTAACTGCTTCGCTTGTAGATATTTTATAACTATCCGGATTCATGTCTAATCCGTAAAAATATTTTTGGGTCTCTTTTTGGGTAGCACCGGGAGAAGAAAGTTGCAACACTTTTTTAGGATGATATGGAGAAAAACGCAAGGTTCTACCTCCACCAACAATTATTTCACCTAGTCCTAAAGCAATATTCGCGATACCTTCAAAAGATTTTTCATTGCCTATAGGGTAAAAATTAATAGAACGTGCAACACCAGAAATATTGGGATAATACACATCCTTATATTGTTTACCTGTTACTTCCTGTAAAATTACGGCCATTTTATCTTCTTCAATGGTATGAGAAGATGCTTTTAGGTAAGACTTACTACTTTTAAAATATGCTGATGCCATAACTGATTTTACAGCACTTGCCACCATTTCCAACATTTTTTTCTTGTCTGCATTAGGAATCATATATGTAGCAAACACACCTGCAAAAGGTTGATAATGTGAATCTTCTAAAACACTTGAAGAGCGAACAGCAATTGGAGTATTCGTATAATTTATAAAAACCTGTATATCATCTAAAACCCATTGTGGAAGTGGTTTTGAAATAAATCTATTTAATATTTCCTCATCATTATTTGATTTGGCAGCAAATCGTATCAATTCATGCTCATCCATAAACTCATCAAAGACTTCGGTACTTAATACAACAGTTCGCGGAATAGAAATAATTACATCTTCGTATTTATCAAATAATTTATGGCGTTTTAAAAATGAGTCTATAAATGCCAAGCCTCTGCCTTTCCCTCCTAAAGCACCATCACCTATTCTGGCAAAGCCTAAATACTCATCATATTTATTTTTATCAAACTTAGCAATAACACCTCTTGAACGATGAATACGGTATGCTTTAATGGAATTTATTAAGAATTCTCTTATTTGCTCTACATCATCAAAATCTGTATGCTCAACTGTACTGAACAAATCTGCTAAAGGAAA
Source organism: Flavobacteriia bacterium (assembly GCA_030617765.1). Taxonomy (GTDB): domain Bacteria; phylum Bacteroidota; class Bacteroidia; order Flavobacteriales; family Flavobacteriaceae; genus Namhaeicola. The sequence continues at coordinate 12,788 of JAUWUU010000023.1, forward strand.
TAATGCTCTTGAACTTAACCATTTAGAATATTCATCTCTTTTTGCATGATAATCAATGGAATCTAAAGAAACCCAACTTAAAACTTTTTGAAGATTATTTAGGTCTTTTACTTTTGCCAGTACTTTCTTCTGTACAGGATCCCAAAATTCAAAATCACCAAAAGAAAAATATTTTGTTATATATTTTTTAATATCATCTCCCAAAGTTTCAGAATACTTGTACAAAAACTTGCCTTTTAGTTCTAGGGCGCGTTTTCCATTATTTTTATCAGATGATTGTACTAAAAAAGGTAAATACCGATTAAATTTTCTAACATATTCTAAAAAATGAAAACCACCTTCTTTATCCCGTTTTCCTTCCCTATAATAACTAACATCTGATATTACACCTAATAAATTTTTTTTATATTTTTCAAATAATTCTATTCCTTCTTCATAAGTTGTTGCTAATAAAATCTTTGGTCTTCCCCGCATCAACATCATTTTACGGTGTTCGTTAAGACCTTCAGACATAAAAGAACTCGTTTGTTTTAATATAACCTTGTAGATCAAAGGTAAATACCTAGAATAAAATTTTAAAGAATCTTCAACCAATAAAATGGCCTTAACGCCAATTTCATTGATATCATATTCGGCATTCATTCTGTCTTCAACGAGTTTAATTATGGCAAAAAAGATATCTGAATTTCCATTCCAGTGAAACACAAAGTCTATTGAACTTGCATTTTCATCTTCCATTTTTTTTCTCAATTGGGAAGAATAATGACTTAAAGCAACAATAGGAACATCCGGGAAATCTTCTTTAATCTTTTTTGAAGTTTCAAAAGCTTTATAACTACCGATATCTAACCACGAAATAACCAGATCAATTTTATCTGAATACAATATCTTTAGGGCTCTTCTAACAGAATTAGCATGTATAAAACTCGGCGGATACCTAAGACTTAAATTTGTGTATTCGTTAAAAATTATTTCATCAATCCTCCCATCTTCTTCCAACATATAAAAATCATAGTTTGAGCAAACAATAAGGACTTTATATATTCTTTTTTGCATCAATTCATTAAATGCAACTTCTTCAAATTTATAAGATTTCAGATCGGGAAGTTTATTGTTATCCATGTTTTAATTATGTTATTATAGATATGCAAGTTAGTATAATAATGAGTATTTTGAAAACAAAAAAAAGGTTGTTTAAAAAACAACCTTTTTTTTAATTATTATAGCTTGAATTAAACTACACCTTGATCTAACATTGCATCAGCAATTTTAACAAACCCTGCAACATTTGCTCCTTTAACATAATCTATTGAACCATCATCACAAGTACCGTATTTTACACAAGCAGCATGTATATCATTCATAATTCTATGTAATTTTGCATCAACCTCTTCACTTGTCCAATTGAAGCGCAATGAGTTTTGACTCATTTCTAAACCTGAAACTGCAACACCACCAGCATTTGAAGCTTTGCCAGGTGCATATAAAATTTTTGCTTTTTGGAATACTTCAATTCCTTCAGGAAGAGTTGGCATATTGGCACCTTCAGCAACACATATTACACCGTTTTTAACCAATACCTTAGCTTCATCTTCATTTAATTCATTTTGAGTTGCACAAGGTAATGCTACATCACATTTAACACTCCATGGTCTTTCTCCTTTAAAATATTTTGCATTTGGATATTCATCAACATACTCAGAGATACGTCCGCGTTGTACATTTTTCAATTCCATTACATAATCTAATTTATCAGCATCAATACCATCTGCATCATAAATATATCCTCCTGAATCAGATAAAGTAACAACTGTACCCCCTAATTCATTAACTTTTTCAGTAGCATATTGTGCTACATTACCAGAACCAGAAATAGTAACTATTTTTCCTTTAAAAGAATCTCCTTTTGTATCTAGCATATGTTGAGCAAAATATACAGTACCATAACCTGTAGCTTCAGGACGTATTAATGAGCCCCCAAAAGACAATGATTTACCTGTTAAAACGCCAACAAATTCATTTTTTAATCTTTTATATTGACCAAATAGGAAACCGATTTCACGACCACCCACACCAATATCTCCGGCAGGCACATCAGTATTTGCTCCAATGTGACGGAATAATTCACTCATAAATGATTGTGTGAATCTCATAACTTCAATATCTGACTTTCCTTTTGGGTCAAAATCAGAACCACCTTTTCCACCACCCATAGGTAATGTAGTCAAAGAATTTTTAAAAACTTGTTCAAAACCCAAGAATTTTAGAATTGAAAGATTAACAGAAGGATGGAAACGTAAACCTCCTTTGTAGGGTCCGATTGCAGAATTAAATTCTACTCTAAAACCTCTGTTAACCTGTGTATTGCCTTTATCATCAATCCAAGGAACACGAAATATTAGTACCCTTTCAGGCTCGATCATTCTTTCGAGTAACATTTTACCTTTATAAGTAGGATTTTCTTCAATAAAAGGAATAATAACTTCAGCTACTTCATGTACTGCCTGAAGAAATTCGGGTTCATTAGAATTGCGCTTCGCAGCGAAATCCATAAAAGCATCAATTTTTGATTTCATAATATTTTCTATATTTGATTGTTAATTTAAGAATTAATACGGCTAAATTAAATTATTTACTAATACAAAAAGCTGATTTATATCTTATTTTGAAGATTTTTTAATAATCCCTCTAAACCATACTTTCTCAAATCAAAATTGAATGCGAATTAGCTTAAGTTTTTAAACAAAAAAATGTAAATTTGCGCTCAAATTTATTTGCCAAAATGAAGGATAGAATTAAAGATTTACTTGACGAAATTGACAATTTTAATGCTGATTCATTAGACAATGTTGAAGCTTTTAGAATTAAATTTTTAGGAAGTAAAGGAATTTTAAAAGACCTTTTTACTAATTTTAAAAATGTTGATGTATGTGAAAATAAAGATATTGGTCAGTCTTTGAACAATTTAAGGAAAACTGAAACTGACAAAGTTAATGCATTAAAAAATTCACTAGAAAATTCTAGTCAAGACAAAAGTAATTATGGGGATCTTACACGACCAGCAGAACCCATTAATTTAGGCTCACGTCATCCAATTTCAATTGTTAAAAATAAAATTATCGATGTTTTTTCTCGCATTGGTTTTACCGTTTCTGAAGGTCCTGAAATTGAAGATGATTGGCATAATTTTACAGCCTTAAACTTACCCGAATACCATCCTGCTAGAGATATGCAAGACACTTTTTTTATTGAAAAAGATCCTGATATTTTATTGCGAACACATACTTCTTCTGTTCAGGTGCGTTATATGGAAAATCACAAACCACCCATTAGAACAATTTCTCCGGGAAGAGTATTTAGAAATGAAGATATTTCAGCGAGAGCACATTGTATCTTCCATCAAGTGGAAGGCTTGTACATTGATACCGATGTTTCTTTTGCCGATCTAAAACAAACACTTTTATATTTTACCAAAGAAATGTTTGGCAAATCAAAGATACGTTTACGTCCTTCTTATTTTCCTTTTACAGAACCGAGTGCCGAAGTTGATATTTATTGGGGGTTAGAAACTGAAACCGATTATAAAATCACCAAAGGAACCGGTTGGTTAGAAATTATGGGCTGTGGAATGGTGGATCCTAATGTACTTGAAAATGCCAATATTGATCCCTTGGTATATAGTGGATTTGCTTTTGGAATGGGTATAGAAAGAATTGCAATGCTACTCTATCAAATTCCCGATATTAGAATGTTCTATGAAAATGATGTTCGCTTTTTAAAGCAATTTAAATTGGTTATTTAATCTTTTACAAATGAAAAAACTCAAAGATTTTTTATTTGAACAAGGCTATCAACGAATAAAATTAAAAAAAACTGTCACCAATCACTTTGAAATAAAAGCCAATATCAACAGTGTAAAAGGAACTTTTATATTAGATACCGGGGCTTCAAATTCATGTGTTGGGTTTGATGAAATTGAAATCTTTAACTTAAAATCCGAAGATTCTGAGCATAAGGCCAGCGGCGCAGGTACTACTGAAATTGAAACACAAATTTCAAAAAAGAATAAATTAAAGATTGGCAAGTTTCAGTTAAAAAAAACACCATTGATCTTAATTGATCTATCTCATATCAATATTGCTTTGGTAAAACAAAATGCCAAACCCGTACAGGGAATTATTGGCGCAGATATTTTGCACAAAGGAAAAGCGATTATAGATTACGATAAAAAATATTTATATTTATTATCTCAAAAAAAATCAAAGTAAACATTTCTACTATGAGTTCATCCGACAATCGTTATAATTTAAGAGGAGTTTCGGCGCAAAAAGAGGATGTACATAATGCCATCAAAAATATTGATAAAGGACTTTTTCCTAAAGCATTTTGTAAAATCATACCCGATTATTTAACAAATAACGAAGATTATTGTATCATCATGCATGCCGATGGTGCAGGTACAAAATCGTCATTAGCCTATATGTATTGGAAAGAAACCGGTGATCTTTCGGTTTGGAAAGGTATCGCACAAGATGCATTGATAATGAATATTGATGATCTGTTATGTGTGGGCGCTACAGATAATATTTTACTTTCATCAACCATTGGTAGGAATAAGAATTTAATTCCCGGTGAAGTGATCTCGGCCATTATCAACGGAAGTGAAGAATTATTAAAAGACCTGAAAAAATTTGATGTAACTATACATTCTACCGGAGGTGAAACTGCTGATGTTGGTGATCTGGTTAGAACAATCATTGTTGATTCAACTGTTACAGCGAGAATGAAACGGAGTGATGTAATTGACAATGCAAATATAAAACCCGGTGACCTAATCATTGGTTTGGCTTCTTTCGGGCAGGCAACTTATGAAAATGAGTATAATGGCGGTATGGGAAGTAATGGTTTAACCAGCGCCCGACACGATGTTTTTGACAAGTATTTAGCAAAAAAATATCCTGAGAGTTTTGACGCGAATGTTCCCGAAGATCTGATTTATTCAGGTTCTAAAAAATTAACTAACGCTGTTGCGGATGTTTCTCTTGATGCCGGAAAACTGGTTTTGTCTCCAACAAGAACCTATGCACCTATCATTAAAAAAGTATTAGAAAATCATAGAAAAGAGATTCACGGAATGGTGCATTGCAGTGGTGGTGCCCAAACTAAAATTCTACATTTTATTGATAATCTACACGTTGTAAAGGATAACTTATTTAAAGTTCCTCCATTATTCAAAATGATACAAGAACAATCAAAAACAGACTGGAGAGAAATGTATCAGGTTTTTAATTGTGGACATAGAATGGAATTGTATGTTCCAAAAGAAATAGCCGATGAAATTATTGCCATTTCTAAATCATTCAACGTAGATGCTCAAATAGTTGGTAGAGTTGAAAAAAGTGATTCAAAAAAATTGACAATAAAGAGTGAGTTTGGGGAGTTTGTTTATTAGTGAAACTCAATTTTGAGGAGTTTTAAAACGAACTCAAAAATGTTAGTTGAACCCGCCAGCTGGCGCAATGTCAATAAGTTAAGGAAACTAACCCTCTAAATATTTGTTTTTTAGAAGGTTAGTTAGTATATTTAAGTATGTAAAACTAATAAAATATACAATTATGACAAATTTAAGAAATTTATCCAAGTACCAGACAAAAATTTAAAAATCATGCCAAACTAGTTGATTTACTGGAAAATAAGTTAACAAATCTCAATTTTATATCAACATATAAGACCTGTTCTAAAGATTTCACTCGAAAAAGAAGCTTTACATTTAAATCCCTTTCATTATTTATTATATCTTCTTTGCAGAGTTCTGTACAAAGAGAATTAGATCGGTTTTTTAAATCATATAATAGTAAAGAGATAACCGAACAGTTTGCTACTCAAAGTGCTTTTTCACAAGCAAGATTAAAAATAAACCCTGATGCTTTTGTAGAGTTGAATAATGATTGTTTTAATCATTTTTATTCGAATTACCATGTTAAAAAGTGGAAAGGTTTTAGATTAATAGCCGTAGATGGTTCTCAGGTAATATTGCCAAAGACAGTTCAAACCATTAATGAATTTGGAGAATATACCAGTAATAGGATGAACAAAACAGTTGTTCTGGCAAGAATATCAAAAGCATATGATGTTCTCAATAAAGTGAGCATTGATGCAAAATTGGTCAATCTTAAGGTTGGTGAACATGCATTGGCTAATCAGCATCTAAAATTTTGTAGTAAAGGGGATTTAATACTACTTGACAGAGGATATCCTTCTTTTGATTTATTTAAAAATATTCTTGCAACCAGCAGCCATTTTTGTGCCAGGGTTACCATATCAAGTTGGAATGTAGCGAAAGAACTTGTAGAGAGCGGTGAAAAAGAGATTATTGCAGAAATAGAACCAGGTAATGATTTAAAAAGGAAGTACAAAAAGCAAAATATAGTTGTTGAACCCATAAAATGCAGGTTCGTTTGTGTTGAACTTCCATCGGGTGAAAAAGAAGTTTTAATTACATCTCTTTTGGATCGTAAAAAATATAAATATGTCATCTTTAAAAGGCTTTATCACTTAAGATGGAATATTGAAGAATCTTTTAAAAAGGATAAACACCGCTTACAGTTTGAAAATTTCTCAGGAAAAACGATCACTGCAATATATCAGGATTTTTATGCAAATATTCTGATAGGAAATATCACTTCTATTCTATCTACATCATTGGATGATCAGATTAATCAAAAAACAGATAAAGCAAAGTATAAATACCAAATTAATATCACTACTTCGCTTGCTAAAGTAAAAGAAATATTAGCATTACTATTTACGAAGTCAAATATCACCAGTTTACTAGACAAACTTATTCAATTATTTGTTTCAAACCTTTTACCAATAAGACCAAATAGATCTTTTGAAAGAAATAAACCTAAAAAGAGAAGAAGGTATCATAAAACCTATTTGCCATTATAAAAAAAAGGTAAACTTTATTCATTTTTTTCAACACAGTTCTTGTGAATAGAATCATATACTCTTAAATCAAAAAAACAGGTGGAAAATAGAGAAAATCAGATCTCTAATGAAAAATCATAGCTAATAATTTGATAATCTGTATTTTTGAATCATACTTTGATAATTCAATTTAAAATAACCATTGGTAATTTATAAAGTATCGAGCTTAACTTATTGACATTGGTCCTGCGGACACCTCCCATTAAAAAAGGTGAGGAGCTTCATATTTTACACCTCGTGATTTGCAAAGACAATCCCACTTAGGCGGGATTAATTCAACTAATCATTTTTAGTTCGACTTGCAGCCTATTATAAATGGGGATACTGCACTGAAATCCCGCTGAAGCAGGATTAGTTCAACTAGCTGATTTTTTAAAAAAATCAGAGTCTCACTAAAAAAAATACCGTCCAAATTGGACGGTATTTATAGGGGGAAGTTAATTTTGGTAAATATTATAGATTTAAAAATCTGAGTCTCACTAATACCTAATCGCCTTTTTACTTAAAATAGCACCATTATCAATCGTTGACTCGATAACTAAAACAGTACCTGCTTTAATATTATCAACTTTTAAACTAAAGCTTTGTTTGTTAGGATTATCATTAACTATGATCCTACCCAACATATCATAAACTTTAACTTTTGTAACTACTTTACTGGCATTGATATTAAAGCCATCAATCGTATTGACGATACTAAATTCGTTATCTTTTTCAAAATTGTCAATCTCTAAAGCAGCTCCTGCAAATTGTAAAGTAAATCTGTTTGGAGTTTCTCCGGTTGTAGTTTGCTCGAATAGATAATCGGAACCTTTAAGATTATGTGTAATTCCTAATAAATTATCGACTAAGAAAATATCAGCATCTTTTAAAGCACCTTCAATACCAACAATACTAATTTTTAATGTTCCGGTGTTTTTATTTTCAATTCCTAAATCTACCTTTTTATCCTCACTAAAAGTTCCTAGACCTTGAATTAAAAATTTACTATCACTTTCAGAAATTTTAGAATATAGATTTACTGCTTTTTCAGAATTAAAACCATAAGAATCATAATAGTTATCTATACCATCCGTGGCTTTATCTAAAAATCCTATCATTATATTACTCCTACTTCTTTGACCATCTGATAATTTTAGCCATAATCTATCTTTTTCAATATCTTTATTTATAGATCCTTTTTTAGAATTTTCAGATTTAAAGAATTGATTGTTGGCATCAATCATTTTAAAATTATTAAAGAAGTTAACATTACCATCTGCAATTGTACGTGTCATAAAACCTTGACCTGAACCAATATTATTTGAAACTGATCCTGAAGGTTCGGATGAACCACCTTGATTATAAATTACATAATCAGCATCTGTAAACTCACCACCACTACCTCCACTAATTGGATCAGAATGTGTCCATAATGCAATTTCATTTACTACAGTATTATTTATTAAAAATGATTCAATATCAATTGCCGTTGGATAAGGATTACCAATTAAATTAAAATTATCATTTTCTAAACCTTGATCAGGACCACCTTTATAGTAAACATTAAGTGAAATTTCTCCATTATTTGGAATTCCTGAAAAAGAAATAGTATGTCCAAAAGGTGTAATATAAAAATCATCCGCATCTACAGGAGCTGCTGGACCTTCTGCAGCATAGCCAAAACCGGTGGTCATTGAACCACTAGGATAGTTGAACCAGTGAATATAATTTTCATATCCGGGAATATCATAAATTGGATTTGTTGCACCAGGTCTGTATTCAAATATACGATCAGGATTAACACTCACAAAAATTGATTGTATTTGAGCACCATGAACCGGTGATGACCAATAAGTATTGTCATGAAGGTTATATAAGGTATTTGATCTTTCTATTTTTGTAATACTTTCTAAAGTAGCATTAGGATCAAGAGTAACAAGTGATTCTGTATCACCAATTGTTAAAGACCCATTTGTTTCTATTGTTAGATCACCATAAACTACAATACTATTTGTTGTTAAAGAATTAGAATTAAAAACTATTTCAGCATTGTTATTTACAGTCAAATTACAAGCATAAATAGTTTGGTTGGCATGATCAAAAGATTGTGTAAAAATTACAGATCTTGATCTGTCAGATACTAAATTTGACCAATTTGTTCCATCAAACTCGGTTGCACCAACAACTTGTGTACCCAAAGCCAAATTAGTATTCGGATCCGCATTATTAACATCAATTAATGGGAAAATTTCGATCCAATCAGATTCAACATAATCAGCATGTGGCAATTCTGTAGCACATCCACCCTTAATATAAGTAGCATCAATACCCCAAGCATTAACAGGAACAGAAACATCCCCAATAATATCCTGACGGTTACCATAACAAGTATTATCATCTGTAGTTGAAATTAATATCACATCATTACCATCAAAATTACAAACCGGTGTTATTATCTGTGTTGCACCACCTATATGACCTGAGCTTGGAATTATTGCCAATGAATTTCTAAACAATAAAACTTCATCAATACCCATTGCTGGAATAACCTCACTTGCTGTAGGTACTTGAGAAGCAATATTTGGTATTGCATTTTGATCATACATAGCCAAAATATATGTTCCTGCGCCAATAGTTACCCCAGAAATATTTTTAATTTCAATCCAATTGTCAGTACCTGAAAAACCAGAATAATATTGTGTAATCATAATATCATCCCCAACAACTATATCAGCACCTTGACCGGTTATGGCAAATTGATATGGAGTATCATCAGTATTATCAATATTAACAATCGCATTATAAACTACATTTGTTGTTGGGAAAAAGACCACATCAAATGTAATATTTCCTCCTGGAACAATAACTGTAGGAAATACAGGAAGATTATCCATTACAAACTCACCATCACTTCCAATAACAAAATTAATATCTGTTATTGTTAAATTGTCATTTGGATCATTATTAAATATTGTATAAGTATTAATCTTAAATGTATTATTAGTAACCAATCCAAAATCAGTATCATCTACAACACCCGGTGTAAGATCACCATTCGCAATTGATATTGGAGGAGTTCCGCCTTGAACATCAATGTCACC
>JAUWUU010000127.1 GCA_030617765.1 Flavobacteriia bacterium
GATCTAAAAAAGAAAAAATAAATTAGATGGATCTACACAAAAGAAAAAGAATCATCGGAGTTGATCTTGGGGGTACAAAAGTTGAAGCAGGACTCGTAGATGGAACTGTTATCATTAAAAAAAAGTATTCTTTAATTGACAATAAATCAAAAGATGCTATGGTTGTTATCAACCAGATCATTGATGTGATTTCAGATCTGTTTGACGATACTGTTAAAGGTATCGGCATTGGTGTTCCCAGTTTGGTAAATAGAGATAAAGGTATTGTTCACTATGTTCAAAACATTCCTTCCTGGAAAGAGATTCATTTATCAGATATACTTCAAAAAAAATTCAATGTACCAGTGTATCTGGATAATGATGCAAATTGTTTTGCCTATGGCGAATATAAATTCGGACAGGGAAAAGAATCTGATAATTTTGTAGGTATTACTATTGGTACAGGTATGGGATCTGGTATCATAACTAACGGCCACCTTTTAAAAGATGCCAACTGCGGTTCGGGAGAATTTGGATCAATTCCTTATTTAGACAAAACGTATGAAGATTATTGTAGCGGTAAATATTTTAAGGCCATCTATAATAAAACAGGAGAAAGTTTATTGAAAGATGCTAAAAACGGAGATAAAAAAGCAATTGATGCATTTAAAAATTTTGGAAATCATCTGGGAAATGCAATTAAAACAATTATGTTTTCTGTTGATCCAAAAATGATAATAATTGGAGGTTCTGTTTCTAGATCTAAAGATTTCTTTAAAGAATCCATGACTAGTTCTATTAAAGATTTTCCATCAATTGAATCTGTTAAAAATTTAAAAGTTCAATTTACTAACACTCAAAATATTGCTATCTTAGGGGCTGCATCAATATTTTTTGACAGAACAAAATCAAAATAGAATAAAAAATAATATTTCAAAGGCATTCATTTAACAACAAAGTATAATTTTAAAAAGACATACACTATTATTCTTACTAAAATCACCAATATCTCATGAAATCAAACATTATTAAACACGCTGAAGCTGGCAAATTTGAAGACACACGATTTGAAAAGATCCACAATGTTGTTTTTAAAGATTCTTTAAAAGCTTCAAAAATAGTTGCTCAAGAAATTGCAGAGCTTATTAAAGATAAAGCCACTCAAAATAGAACCTGTGTTCTTGGTTTAGCGACAGGATCTTCACCAATTGATGTTTATGAAGAATTGGTAAGAATGCATCAAGAAGATGGCTTGAGTTTTAAAAATGTAATTTCTTTTAATCTGGATGAGTATTATCCGATGGAAAAAGAGAATATCCAAAGTTATTGGTATTTTATGCACCAACACTTGTTCAATCATATCGATATCCTTCCTGAAAATATTAATATTCCAAGCGGTAATATTGCTCCTGATCAGATTCAACAATTTTGTATTGATTATGAAATGAAGATCAAAAATGCAGGAGGTTTGGATTTTCAATTACTAGGTATTGGTAGAACCGGTCACGTTGGTTTCAATGAACCCGGTTCACACTATAATTCTGGCACTCGAACTATTACTTTAGACCATATTACTCGTGTAGATGCAGCACCAGCTTTTTTAGGGATTGACAATGTGCCAAGAGTTGCCATTACTATGGGAATTAGCACGATCCGAAAAGCAAAACGCATTGTTTTATTAGCCTGGGGTATCAATAAAGCTGTTGTAGTAAAAAAAGCTATTGAAGAAAAAATTACTTCAGAAATTCCATCTTCTTATTTACAAAATCACAACAACTGTACTTTTGTTTTAGATGAAGGCGCTTCACAAAAATTAACAAGGGTTAAAACACCTTGGTTGGTAAAACCATGCGATTGGTCTGATGATCTTACTTTAAAAGCTGCAATTTGGTTGAGTAAATTAAAAGAAAAATCAATTTTGAAATTGACCGATGAAAATTATAATAATAATGGTATGTCAAATTTATTGGTTGATTATGGTTCAGCCTATAAATTAAATGTCATTTTATTTAATAAATTACAACATACCATTACCGGTTGGCCAGGTGGAAAACCAAATGCTGATGACAGCAGTCGCCCTGAGCGCAAAGATCCCGCAAAAAAACGTGTCATTATTTTTAGTCCACATCCCGGCGACGATGTAATTTCTATGGGTGGAACAATTGACCGACTTGTAGAACAGGGTCATGAAGTACATATAGCTTATCAAACTTCAGGTAATATTGCAGTTTCAGATGAGGAAGCAATGAAATTTGCTGAAGTTGCTCTTACATTAAATGGAGATAATTCAAATGTGAAAAATATTATTGAAAACCTTAATAATAAAAAAGAATACGACATTGACACCATAGAAGTAAGAAAACTAAAAAGTATGATTCGTCGAAAAGAATCAATTGCTGCAACCAGGTATTTAAATATTTTGGACAAACATGTTCACTATTTAGATCTACCTTTCTATGAAACAGGTACACCTACTAAGAATAAATTAAATGATATCGATTTCAAAAGAATGAATGATCTCATTACAAAAGTAAAACCTCATCAAATCTTTGCTTCTGAAGATCTGGCAGGACCACATAGTACGCACAAATTTTGTCTGGATTCATTATTTAATTCTCTGAAACAGCTAAAAAATGAAAAATTTATGAAAGATTGTAGGGTATGGTTGTACCGTGGGGCGTGGCATGAATGGGATATTCATGAAATTGAAATGGTTGTTCCTATGAGTCCCGATCAGATCTTAAAGAAACGTCATGCCATTTTTTACCATCAATCACAAAAAGACGGAGCCTTATTTCAGGGAGATGACTCTAGAGAATTCTGGATGCGTGCAGAGGATAAGAACAGAGAAACAGCAGAAAAATATAATGCTTTAGGATTTGCAGATTATGCCGCACTAGAGGCGTTTAGACGATATATTTATTAAAAGAAAAGAAATTTTTAATTAAAAATATTAGCACTTGCAAAGCGTATAATAATAGATCAAAGATTAAAATCTCTCTTAAGGATTTTAGTCTTTGATTTTTTTATTTAAAGACTAATAGGAACAACAACTCTAGTAGTATTCCAAGCTAAAGCCATATTAACTTTTTTTCCTTTTTCCTTAAAACCTATTGAAAAGATTTCTATAGGTTCAGCCCTTTTCACTTTAGCAGTTATGCGTGCTACATCATACTTCATATCATATTCCTTTGATGCCCAAACATCCAGATTTGAGCTTAATATAATTGTCCATTCTTTTTCTTTAGGAATTGCATACATAACATAGGTTCCCTTTTTAACTTCTGTCCCACCAAAAATTACATCCTTAAAAAACATAATTTCAGTAGCCTCATTTGCGCCAACACTCCAAAGTTGATTGAATGGTACAATTGTACCAAACGCCTCATTGTCTATATTTTTCGGTCTTCCGTAAAGCACTTTTATAATTGGTGGCGAAATCTTATTCGTGCGGTAATATGCAATGTCATGTGGACTTTTATCAACACCTTGAAAATCTTGTGCCGATAAAGTTGAATTAGCAAAAAATAAAATGAACAATACCGTTAAAAATATATATTTTTTCATCATTTAAAAATTTAAAACATAATATAAATACTTTGAAAAACAAGAAGTGAAATTTGATTTTCTATAAATCTGCTAAAATTTGAGATTGGGTTTCAATAGGAATATTTACTCGTGTAGTATCCCAGGCCAACACCATAAAAGTATGATTGTACCTGTGTTTGAAAGCAATAGAAAAAACATCTAATGGTTCAGATTTTTTAGCAGGAACCTTAATTCTGGCTACATCTTTTGATTCTTCATAAAAAAATGCTCCCCAAGTATCTGTATTACTGTTTAAAATAATAGTCCATTCTTTTTCTCCCGGAATGGTATGCAAGACATATGTGCCTGATTTAATGAGCTTATTACCAACTTTTACATCGGAATAAAACTTAACTTCAGTAGCTTCGTTGTCACCGGTACGCCATATTTTATCATAAGGAACCTGATCACCAAAAACAACATCACTTTGTTTTTTTGGTCTTCCGTAAATGACTTTAATTAATGGAGTTGATAATTTATTTTGACGTAAATATGCGATATCAAGCGGACTCTTATCTAGACCCTGTAAAGATTGAGCGAAATTTTGCTCACTAAACAATAAAGTTATGATCAAGGCCGCAAAAAAACATTTTTTATTCATAGCAATTGAATTTTTTTAATGCGTACAAATATCTAAACGTTCATTTTGTATTTTTATTATATTTAATGAATAATTGATTTTTCTTTTAATTTATTTGATCAAATTAAAAAAAATGTTTTGAAATGTAACAAATCTACTGTGGTGTTAAAGCTCTATATTCTTTAGGCATTTCCTCCAAAATAACTGTAAAACCAAATATAATATTAACTTTGCATTACTCTTAAACAAAAGAGAAGTAAAAAATTCCATTAGAGAAATTATTAATTTATTTTAATTTCAATTTTATGAAAATATTAATTATTGAAGATGAAAAAGATCTGATAAACGTTATGTGTCAGTATCTACAAAAAGAAGATTTTATTTGTGAATTTGCTATTAATTTTTTTGAAGCTGAAGATAAATTGATCTCTTATAATTACGATATTGTTGTTTTAGATATTAATTTACCTGATGGAAATGGTTTAGATCTACTAAAAATTATAAAAACTAACAAGCCGGATACAGGTGTTTTAATCGTATCTGCAAAAGATTCATTAGATGACAAATTAAAAGGTTTAGATCTAGGTGCTGATGACTATATTACAAAGCCTTTTCACTTAGCAGAGTTAAATTCAAGAGTTAATTCTTTAATCAGAAGACAAAAATTTGAAGGTAATCATACCATAACATTCAATGAAATTGAAATTGATCCTAATGCAAAAATTGTAAAAGTGAATAATTCACCTGTTGACCTGACTAAAAAAGAATTTTTTCTATTGCTATATTTTATTACAAATAAAAATAGGGTACTCACCAAAGAATCAATAGCAGAACACTTATGGGGAGACAGTATTGATTTAGCTGATAATTTTGACTTTATCTATACGCATATGAGAAACTTAAGAAAAAAACTTAAAACTAAAGGTGCAACAGACTATATGCAAACCATTTATGGTCTTGGATATAAATTTGGAGAATAAATGAAATTACTTCAAAAAATAAGAAGAACCTATCTTTTGTACTCTATAATAATTTTTTTTATATCGAGTACATTTATTTATTATATCTTAAAAAATAAAATTACCAAACGTCAAGATGAAAAATTATTATACGATAAAGAAATAATTGCTCAAAAAATTAAATATGATTATCCATTACCCATTTTTGATGTTGAAGATTATATAGCAAAAAACCAGATAAAAGACACTTTATATTTTAAAGACACTTTAATGTACCAAATTATTAATGGTGTTGAGAATTATGAATTATATCGTCAGTTAACTTCCATTGAAACATTACAGGGTAAAACTTATAAAATAATCACCCGTAGTTCTCACGTAAAAAATCGTGAATTTGTGTTAGCGATAAGTTTATCCGTAGCATTTTTAGTTCTACTACTAGTTGTTACTGTTTATTTTGTAAATATCATTTTTGCGAAAAAAGTATGGCACCCTTTTTATAAAAATTTGGATTCACTTAAAAACTTTTCTGTTGAAGAAAACAAACCCATTCAACTCGAAACTACAAAGATTGATGAATTCAAAGAACTCAATCAATCACTAACAAAATTAACTGATAAATTAAGCTCTGATTTTAATAATTTAAAGGAGTTTACCGAGAATGCATCACATGAAATGCAAACACCTTTGGCGATAATGCAATCAAAATTAGAATTTTTAATGCAATCGGAGAGTTTAAAAGATGGTGATAAACAATTGATCAGCTCTGTGTATTCAGCTTCAAAAAGACTCTCTAAACTAAACAAAACATTATTGACGCTTTCTAAAATAGAAAATCAACAATACAGCCAAAAAGAATCATTATTAATAAACGATGTTGTTAATGATCAACTTGAACTCTTTGAAGATTTTATTGATGCCAAAAAGATCAGTGTTAGCAAAAATCTATCTTTAGATGTTAAAATTGATGCTAATCCTATGCTATTCGATATGGTTATCTCTAATTTAATTGGTAATGCAATCAAACACAATCAAAAGAAAGGGAATATTCATATTACTACCAGTGATGTTTTCATAACTGTTTCAAACTCAGGAGAACCATTAAATATTCCTTCAGAATCATTATTTGAACGCTTTAAAAAAGATAGCAATTCTTCAGAATCATTCGGACTTGGGCTTGCCATTGTTAAAAAAACATGTGACATCTACAGTTGGAATATAAATTACTCGTTTTCAGACGATCAACACCATTTTTCAATATATTTTTAATACTTTTTACTAAAACATTATCTTTACTTTAGAATCTCTTTAGAATCTAAAAATACATTTGTGCTGTAATTAATTGAGAAATCATTTTTTACATATTTCAGAAAGTTCAAAATTCATTCAAATATGGATACTGAAATAAACGGTTACAAAAGTAACTATTAGAATAATATTTCTAATAATGTTGACTGAGGGGATTAATATTATTACAAATTTATTTTATAAGCAAATACATTGAAATATTAAGCTATTTTAATTTGCACAGAATAAA
>JAUWUU010000075.1 GCA_030617765.1 Flavobacteriia bacterium
GATGGGAATGGGTAATTTTCCTGAAATGTATAATTTGGTGGTCAATACTAATAGTGACCTGATGCAAAAAATACTAAAAGCCAAAGGTAAACGAGAAGAGTATGTAAATCAAGCTTTAGATTTGGCAAGATTGTCACAAAACCTTTTACAAGGGAAAGAAATGACAGATTTTATCAAACGTAGTTATGATTTGATGAAGAGTTAATTTGTGATTTTAAATTTGATATTTACAATTATTTATAAAGATAAATCCTCGATGAAAATCGGGGATTTTTTATTCACACATAAATTACAAAAATGACCACGATTTTGATTGATGATAGTGCCTAGAGTTGCAATAGGTAATTTTTTTTGTTGCACATTCAGCAAATAAGAAATTTAAAAATAAATTGACAAATTATGACCTATACGGAAAAACAATCAAATTGGTGAAACTGTATATGGTTTGATCGGGTAAAAGACCAAAAATTCTGAAGCTATTATTATTAAAGTTATTAATTAACTTGATATCATATAAAAATCTGGGGGTCTGACTTCATCCTTAACAGATATCAATCAAACCCCCACTTTTTTTATTGTATTTTAGAGTATTATTCTATTGGAAAATTAAAGTAAGTTTTAGGAAAAGGCTCATTTTTTAATGTAAAATGCCACCATTCTTTTTCGTAACTTTTAAAACCTTCTTTTTCCATACGACGTTTTAATAAAAGTCGCAAAGCCCTTTGATTTTTTGTGATATATTGATAATCAGTATGTGATTTTTCATCAAACAGATCATATTCTCCCCCCATATTTAAAATTCTTCCGGTTGTAAGTGATACTATGGTTAAATCAACTGTACTTCCTCTGCTATGACCAGATTTTTCAGAAATATATCCTAATTCAAAAAGATCTTTTTTATCAATATTTGGATAAAACTTTTCTTTCATTAAAGTATCTTCTGCATCTTTTGACCATTCAATAAATTGATCAACAGAACTTTGTGGGCGGTATGCATCGTAAATTAACAATCCAAAACCCAACCTTTCCAAACCATCTTGAACCTTTTTTAAAGCATTTGCAGCATCTACGGTAAGCATTAGTTTTGGTTCAGTGTAACCATTAATTGGTTTGCCAATAAAATTATTAGACCCATAATAACGAATATCTGAACGTAATTTAGGCATAAGCTCTTTTAAATACACAAAATTTTTGTTTGCGGGCGGATCGCTTTTTTCAGTTTTAGATTCTGTCGTAAAACTTAAAAAGACTAATACTAGAACTATTTTTAATATCTTATTCATTTTCATAGAAATTGTTAAAGTAATTAATAAACGTATTATTTGTTAATTTATTTTAATAACAATAAATGATGTTGTTGAAATTAATAATTATAGTTCAAATTATGTTTGGAATTTAAACAAATAAAGACCCTTTATTTTCATCAAATATCATTAACCCGCTTTATTCAAGAGAGTATAAAAGTTTTTTTTGCGAATTAAATGACTAAGTAATAAAAAGTTTTTTACTGTAGTTTCATTTTCAGGTAGTAAAATATGGTACTACCATCAATTTAATGGAAAACGGATGAAACATTATTTGAAATTGTTAGTAGAGAGTTGGCCTTTAAGAATTTGATGTTCTAAATAAAATGAAAACATAGTAAAACCGAGAACCCGCCTGCCTGCGTGGCAGGGTTGAGAGCTTGCTCGAAAATCACTCGGCTGCACTTAGTTTTTATAAAATTTAGGTTATTAAATTATTGTAAGCCTTGAAACCTTTAGGTTCACGAACTCAATTATTTGAAATATTAAAAAAGTGAGTAATTTTTTGTTTCGTTTTTTTATCAAGAATTGCGAAGCATATCATGAATACCAAAACAAATAAAAAGAGGATGAATAAAAAAATGAAATGCCAGTCCGGCATAAGGACTTCAAAAAAAATATTCCACTAAAATAAAAGTAGAACCAAAAATACTAACAAAGTGTAATTAATAAAATGATTTAGCCATAAATATCATTTAATAATTTTGCCAAACGAATACCTGCTAAATACAATTGCATTCGTGCAGTATCAAAATTGTCATAAGAATACCTGTAACTTAGTTTTTCACCAATTTCGGCCGATTGATAAACTTTTTCAGCAACTAAATGTATTTCGTCAGCCCATTGATCAACTGAACCATTTTGTTTGGCTTTTACCCATTCTTTAGGATATTCTGTTAGGTTATCTGCTAGTTCAGTATAACTCATTTTGTTAGAGTCGATCATATCACTATCCCAAACTCTATGCAAATTAGTTCCTCTGTTAAACCATCGTACCTGAAAATCGTTACCGCCTTTATCATCTGCTAAGCCTACATGCAAGGGTTGATGTAGGTCTCCTACCAAATGTACCATCAGTTTTAAGTAAAATTCCTGATCTTCTATACTTGTATTTTTATTTTTTAAAATTGATATGCACTTTTCAATACCCATAACAACATCCCCTTTTGGGTTCTTTTGAGAATTTTTATAGGATTCTCCAAAAGGATAATTAACAAAATGCCACGTATAAAATTTATTGTATTTTTTATCAGATTTAATATCATCACCAAAAGTAGAAACCAAAGCCAAAGACTGTCCGTTTAAGATCTTTTCAATTTTTTTCTTGGTTTTCTTGGTTAAATGTTTTTGAGCTATATTACCAATAGTTCTGTGCCCTGTTGGACCCCATTCAGGTTTTGGATTTGCCGATACGTTTAAAAACAAAAAACTCAAAAGGAGTATAAGTATAAATTTCAGATTCATTTTATTAAATTTTAGTCAACAAAAATAATAAAAAAAGAGAGCTTTATTTAATAAAGTCCTCTTAATCTAAAATAATTAACATTAATGTTTATCAGTTCTGAAATCAGGGGTAAGCATTTATACCGTTTTCATGAATGTCTAAACCTTCAATTTCTTCGACTTCAGATACACGCAAACCTATAGTTTTCTTAATGATAAATAAAATTGTAAAAAAAGTTAATACTATAATTTATATGCTTATTCCGAATACAAAAAAGACATTTTCATGGCTCGGATTAAAGATCAATGATGCGTCTATTGGTAAACCAAATCTCTCGGTTATTTTTATTGTTTTAGAGACCGTAAATCCTAAATTGATAAACGCATTTTCATGATCACCATAATATCCGCCTTCATTTGCAAAAACGGCACCTGCAAAAAAGCTAAGATCAACAGTGGCAATTGAAGTGCTGTAATTTGCTTCTAAATAAGTTGAAAAAGATTGCTTATCAGTTGGTTCTCCTTCAGAATCAATTTTTTTGTCAGCGCCATAAAAATTTGTAGCGATAGAAAACCCTAAAGGAAAATCATCAAAAAGATTAAAAGAAGCCATTAACTCATATACATGACCTGAAGAATTGTCATAATCAAAATAGTTATTATCCCGAATTGAATAATCAGGAAAGAAATAATCAGTTAATAAAAAACTAAATTTTTCATTTGGAGTTGTATAGCCAACATAAATATCAACTTCCTGATTGGGCTGAACACCAAGTGAATATGCTCCCCAAACACCAACTACAAATCCTTTGGCAAAATTATATTCAACATAAGGCTGTATGCTTACCGTATTTCCACCTAAATTAATACCTCTCCATATATATCTGGATTTAAAATCAGCTCCCAGATCAAAAGATGAAAAAACTGATTTTTTTTCATCTTGAACATTTGTATTATCTGTTTGTGCTGATACATAAAAACTGATTGATAGAAATAGCAGTGTAAGTATTTTTATTTTTGAAATAAATTGTAAATTTGTTATCATAATTAAACTAATGTTTGACTAATATTTTTTTGTATATTTAAGTCAAAAGTATATTAATTATTTTTAACCCTCTAAAAAGATAGGGGTATAAAATCATTTATTTTTTTAGGGGTTCTAGAATAATATTAGATTTTATTTATTAATATTAAATGTGTTTTTTATTAATTCAATAAATTTAAAATGAAAGAATACAAAATTATCAAACAAACAGGCACTGCGATGAAATCTCAACAAGATTTTGAAGATCTGATCAATAGTTATGCGATAATGCGTTGGAAGGTGATCAATGTTTTTTCGCATAGAGGTTTGATAAAAGCAGCACTTGTAAGAGAGAAGAAAGATAAATAAATTTTTATTTATCTATATTTATCTCGTTGCCAATTAAGATTAATACTTTATTGATTTTACCGTTATTTTAATGGAATATTTGTTTGAAGTCCTTATACCTGACTGGCATTTTATTTTCTCTTTCCATTTTTTATTTGAAAAAATTCCTCGGAGCTTATCTGTACTGGCTCCTATGATATGCTATCCTTTATATTATTCCAATGAAAATGGGAAAAGGAATCAAATAAAAAATTTCAGTTTTACCTTTTTTTAATCCTAGAATACCTCAGAGATAATTGATTACAAGAAAAATTTATTGTGAATGCAAATTTAATAAGTAAAAAGAGTAATAAACACTTGTATAATAATATTTAAAATGATATATTTGTGATATCATATTAATATCATTAAATTTTATCCCATGAAAGAAGAAAAAATAATTAAAGTTAACAGTGGTTATGTATTTTTAGTACTTGCATTATTACTGATCTTAGGAGGAGTTTACGCTGCAATCAACATTAGTAATTGGTTTATTGTTTCTATAGTTTTAGGTGTTTTTTTAGTGCCGGGGTTCTTTTTGGTAAATCCTAATACTTCAAAAGTAATATTGTTATTTGGTAAATATGTAGGAACAGTTAAAGAGAACGGTTTCTTTTGGGCAAATCCTTTTTACACCAAAAGAGGTATTTCATTAAGAGCCAGTAACTTTGATAGTGAGCGTGTAAAAGTAAATGATAAACTTGGTAATCCGATAATGATCAGTACTATTTTAGTATGGAAGGTAGAAGATACCTATAAGGCTGCATTTGATGTTGATAATTATGAAAATTTTGTTAGGGTACAATCCGATGCTGCAGTAAGAAAACTAGCAAGTTTATATCCTTATGATAATTTTGAAGATGATGGTCAAGATGAAGAGATCACTTTACGTGCAAGTGTTAATGAAGTAAGTCTGGCATTAGAAAAAGAATTATCTGAAAGGTTAGATATGGCAGGTATTAAAGTATTAGAAGCCAGGATAGGTTATTTGGCTTATGCACAGGAAATAGCAAGTGCTATGTTAAAACGTCAGCAAGCAACGGCTATTATTGCAGCGCGTCATAAAATTGTAGAAGGCGCTGTAAGTATGGTTGAAATGGCATTGGACAAGTTAAGTGAAAAACAAATAGTTGAACTGGATGAAGAAAGAAAAGCAGCCATGGTAAGTAATTTAATGGTGATACTATGTTCTGATAAAGATGCAACGCCAGTAGTAAATGCAGGTACATTAAGCCATTAATAATTTAAACACTAAACAATGAAGGAATATAAAATTATCCTAAAAGGGTTTTGGAAAAAAGATGCAGATTTAGAAGATTCTATCAATCAATTTTCTAGAGAAGGTTGGGTTGTAAGGAGTGCGATAGGTGATACTTCTGGAAATTTTACCAAAATAATATTAGAGCGAGATAAAAACAGAATGTATTAAGACATAAAATAATATGAAAGTCTTTACAGAAATACAACGCTTTAATCAATGGTGGTTGATAGTATTATTTATAGTTGTAGTATTAATAGTCACTTATAATCTTTTTACTGAATATCATCAAATTGAGTTAGGCGCTGGCACTAAAACCCTTACATCATTGGTTATAAGTTTAATAATTTTAGGATTGGTTACTATTTTAATCTTTTCAATAAAATTAACAACACGTATAGATGAAACAGGTATTTATTATCAATTCTTTCCTTTTCATTTTAAACTTAAAAAAGTTGAGTGGGTGGCTCTTACTGCTTGTTATGTGCGTAAATATAATCCACTACTCGAATATGGAGGCTGGGGCATTAGAGGTTTAAGCAGAAAGGGGAGAGGCATGGCATTTAATACTAAAGGTAACATGGGAATTCAGTTGGAATTTAAAGACGGAGGAAAATTATTATTAGGTACACAATTACCCGAAAAAGCAAAGTTATCTTTAAATAATTATCAATATAAATTGAAAAGTGATTCTTGATAAGGGAATAAATATTTAGAAATGGCAAAGAAAAAAGCTTTTGCACTACGTATAAATGAAGATATTTTAAAAGCAGTTGAAAAATGGGCTGCGGATGAATTTCGTTCAACCAATGGGCAAATGGAATGGATGATGCAAAAATGTTTAAAAGACGCTAAAAGATTATCCAAAAGGATAGATAAAGATTAAAAAGACTTTTAAAATTAAAAACTCCAAATGAAAATTTGGAGTTTTTAATTGATTAAGAAACTTGTGTTCTATTACTTTTTAGGATGTACCAATTTCATTTCTTCAATTAAATGAGTCGCACCTGCATATTTATCAATAATGAATAGAACATAGCGGATATCTACTGAGATACTTCTTACAATATCTGCATCATAATAAAGATCACTCATAAGTCCTTCCCAGGTACCATCAAAAAGTAAGCCAGTTAAATTACCATGAGCATCAACTACAGGGCTACCTGAGTTACCACCGGTTGTATGGTTTGTTGATAAAAAGTTAACAGGCATTTTGCCATTTTCACCATACTGTCCGTAATCTTTAGTATTGTAAAGATCGCGTAATTTTTGAGATACATCAAACTCATAATCTCCCGGTTTATATTTTTCCATTACACCTTTTAAGTAGGTATTTGTAGTATAGATAATACCGTCTTTTGGTTCAAATCCCTGTACTCTTCCGTAATTAGCTCTTAACGTAAAGTTGGCATCAGGTGAGAAGCGATCGTTAGGAAACACCTCCATCAAAGCTTTCATATACTCTTTTTGAGTTGCTGTTATTTGTAAATTTAATTGCTGGTATTTTGGTTCGATCTTATTGTAGAATGTACTATGCATCTCTTTGGCAAATACATAGGCAGGATCAGCATTTAATTTTTTGATCACTTCTTCCGGTGTTCCGGATAATAATTCTTTAGCACCTTCTAATGATGTTAATTCAGAATTTGCATAAATATCTTTTGTGATAGCAGAAAAATCAGCACCTTTCATATTTGAAGATAAATATTCTTTCGGAATTTTTGCAGCGTATAAATCAGTTAATTTTTCAAAAACAGGTTGGTCAACTTTAGCACTGTAATTTTTATATTTTCTTTCATAGCCTGATAAAACTCTTTGTTTTGCTTTTTCAAAAGCTTCATCTCCACCTTTTTTATAAGCTTGTTCTAATTGATATGCACTAAAGGTAATACCTATTAATTCTACATTTCTGTAAGCTACTTCAATCCAATAATCTCTTGCCAAAGCAACCTGTTCAATTTCTTTGTAGAGTTTTTCGAAATCTGATAAAATTGATTGGTATTCAACCAGATCTTTTTCTGCTACTATTTTGCTGAATTCCTTTTCTTTTATACGTTTCTTTTCAATGGCATTGGTTAGTTGAATTCCTTGATTTTCACCTATCCATTTCTTCCAATAATTGGCAATACCAGCATATTTTGATGCATATTGAATTTTTATAGCAGCATCAGCTCTCATATATTTATCTACGATCTCTAAAGCGTTTTCTCTAATTTCAATTTTTGCAGGATTTGATACATTAACAATTTGTTCTACTCCAACTGCAGGTAAATATTCATTTGTACTTCCCGGAAAACCGAATACCAATGTAAAATCACCTTCTGCCACACCGTCAAGTGAGATTGGTAAATAACGTTTTGGTTTGTATGGTACATTATCTTTAGAATATTCTGTCGGACGGTTATTGACATCAGCATAAATTCTAAACATTGAAAAATCACCAGTATGACGCGGCCACATCCAGTTATCTGTATCTGATCCAAATTTACCGATTGATGTTGGAGGTGCACCCACCATACGAACATCTTTATATACTTCAGTAATTGTTAAAAAGTATTGATTTCCCTTAAAAAAAGCTTTTATATTGGCTTTTTGCCATTCTTCTTTTTGCGCAGATTTGGTTACTTTATTAATATTTTGATCTATTAATTTTTGTTTTGCTGCTTCGTCTATTTCATCAGATATTCCGGCTAAAACCAAAGAAGTTACGTCGTCAATTCTAATTATAAAAGTAGCAGTTAGATTAGGAGATGGTATTTCCTGATCGTAACTTTTTGCCCAAAAACCATCTTTTAAATAATCGTGTTCAACTGTTGAGTGCGATTGAATTGATCCATAACCACAGTGATGATTTGTGAGTAACAACCCATTTGGTGAGATCATTTCAGATGTACATCCTCTTCCAAAAATTGCAATGGCATCTTTTAAACTGGAATTGTTTACATCGTATATGTCTTTGGCAGATAATTTACTGCCTAATAGTTGCATTTCATCTTCATTCATTCCTTCTAAAAGAGAAGGAATCCACATACCTCCCTGAATCTCTTTGGCCTCTTCAAGACTTAAGATTTTAGGTTGTTCTACTTCTACAGTATTGGTATTGGTTGTTTCTTGAACTGTTTTACAAGAAATAATGCTTAAAAAAGCAATTAATAATGTGAGTTTTAAATATTTCATTTGATTAAATTTTTATTTTTTTGGATGAACTAATTTCATTTCATTGATCAATCTTTTATTACCGGCATATTTATCAATAATAAATAAAATATAACGGGCATCAACCATAATATTTCTGCAAATATTTGGATCGTAATTATAATCACTCATGGTGCCTTCCCAAACCCTATCAAAATTCAAGCCGATAAGATTGCCGTGTGCATCTAAAGCCGGGCTACCCGAATTACCACCGGTTGTATGATTTGTACCTATAAAGTTAACAGGCATTTTGCCTTCAATTCCATAATTTCCAAAATCTTTTTTCTCATATAGATTGATCAATTTTTGAGGAACATCAAACTCATAATCACCAGGTTTGTATTTTTCCATTACACCTTTTAAATAAGAAACAGGTTTGTAATAAATACCATCTTTTGGGTAATATCCTTTCACTTTTCCATAGGTTATACGTAAAGTACTATTGGCATCAGGGAAAAAGCGTACATCAGGAAAAGTTTCCATTAAAGCTTTCATATATTCTTTTTGAACTGCCTGAATTTCGAGGTTGATCTCGTAAAATTTTGGGTTTATCTTTGTGTAAAAGTCTTTTGTTAAATCTTTACCTAGAATATAGGCAGGATCGGCATTAATTTTTTCAATAACCTGTTGCTGGTTACCCTCCATAAGAGATTTAAAACCTTCAGGATTTGTTAATTTAGAATTACCGTAAATAGTATTGGTCAATTTGGTATAATCTACATTTTTGAGCTTATCTGAAAGGTATGCTGCAGGAATTTTAGTGCTGTAAATTGCAATCAGTTTTTCAAAAACATCTCTGTCAACTTTTGCATTATAGTTTTTATAATTACCTTTTGATGCATTAATTAATTTAGTTCTTTCCGATTCAAAACTTGTTGGATCTGCCGTTACTTTTTCTTCAAATTGATATAGCCTTACAGTAGCTCTTAACAATTCTACATTACGATAAACAACTTCAAACCAGTAGTCTCTAGCCAAAGCAACATCATCAATTTCTTTATAAAGTTTGTCAAACTCATTGAGCAGATCAATATATTCTGGATTGTCTTTATTTATTTTTAAAAATTCCTGTTCTAATTTTTGTTTTTTAGCTATTGCGTTGGATTTTTCAATCCCTTGATTTTCACCGATCCATTTTTTCCAATAATTGGCAATTCGGGCATATTTAGAAGCATATTGAATTTTAATTTTGTCATCAGCACGCATATATACATCAACTATTTTTAGTGCTTCATCTCTAAGCTCTATTTTTGCAGGATTTAATTTATGAACTATTTGATCAATAGCGATTGCGGGTAAATATTCATTTGTTCTTCCCGGAAAACCAAAAACAAGTGTAAAATCATCTTCTGCAACGCCATCTAATGAAACCGGTAAAAAATGTTTTGGTTTATAAGGCACATTATCTTCACTGTATTCTGCAGGTTTGTTGTTTTTATCAGCATAAATTCTAAAAATTGAAAAATCACCTGTATGGCGAGGCCACATCCAATTATCAGTATCCGAACCAAATTTACCTATAGCAGTAGGAGGTGCCCCAACCAATCGAATATCTTTAAAATTTTCAGTAATAAATAAAAGGTACTGATTTCCTTTATAAAAACCTTTTACCTGCACATCTTGCCAATCTTCTTTAGCTACATTTTTTTTAACGATAGCTATATTTTGATCTATCTTTGATTGTTTTTCTTTTACGGTCATTACATCAGTAACACCATTAAATACCTGTTTTGTAACATCATCAATTCTATTGATAAAGGTAACATACATACCAGGATTGGGCAATTCTTCAGTATCTTTCATCGCCCAAAAACCATTTTTAAGATAGTCATGTTCTACAGAAGAATGCGATTGAATAGCTCCATAACCACAATGATGATTTGTTAAGATCAAACCTTTGTTTGAAATTATTTCACCAGTACAACCTCCATTAAAATGAATAATAGCATCTTTTAAGCTAGAGTTGTTTGCATCGTAAATATCTTTGGCAGTCATTTTACTGCCTAAATTTTGCATTTCTGTTTCGTTCATTCCCTCCAGTAAAGAAGGAATCCACATGCCGCCTTGTTGAGCTGAAATTTGAAATGCAATGAGTAAGAAAAGTATTTTTATATATTTCATATGATATGAATTTAATTGATAAAAAGTTTCAAACAAATATACATAACCTTTATATATTTTAATTAAGAATTTTGGTAACAAATGTGATATTTATACATACAAATTAACTGATTAAAATTTCTATATTTAACCTGATTATTGATTTAAAAGAATTAATATAAATTTAAGAGGTTTTTTTGCTTTTGCTCTTAAAAAATGGTCAGTTATTACAGTTAATAAGCGATAATTCAGACTCATTATAGGTTTTCAAAAATATTTATATATTTTTGAAAAAAATTAAACAAATATTATGACAGGATTTTTTGCAATTTTAGATGATATAGCTGCTTTAATGGATGATGTAGCTATAATGTCAAAGGTAGCTGCTAAAAAAACTGCCGGAGTATTGGGTGACGATTTGGCTGTAGGTGCAGAAAAAGGATCTAGCTTTGCATCATCAAGAGAAATACCTGTACTTTGGGCCATTACAAAAGGATCTTTTTTAAATAAATTGATCATATTACCATTTGCTTTTTTATTAAGTGCATTTGCGCCACAATTCATTGTGCCAATTTTACTTATTGGAGGTGTTTATCTTAGTTATGAAGGCGTAGAAAAGATCATTCATACATTTTTCCATAAAGAAGTAAAGCATGATAGTATTCATATGAGTACAAATAAAGAAGATATTCTTAATGAAGAAAAAGCCAAGATCAAATCTACTATTGTTACTGATTTTATTTTGTCTGTTGAGATTATTATGATTGCTTTAGGAACTGTTACAGATCAACCACTTTTGAAACAAATCATGGTTGTTTCTATTATTGCAATTTTAGCTACTGTTGGTGTTTATGGAATTGTTGCATTGATGGTGCGTATGGATGATACCGGATTTAAATTGGTTAAAATGGCAAAGGGTAAACCTAAGTTCATTAAATCTACTTTGGTGGTTTTCGGTAAAGGTTTGGTTTGGACTTTACCAAAACTAATTCAGTTACTGGCTGTTATCGGAACCATAGCAATGTTACTTGTAGGAGGAGGAATGTTTGTTCACAATATTCATCAAGTTCATGAATTCTTTCATGCATTACCTATAATTATTACCGAACTCATTGTTGGATTGATCGTGGGATTGATTACTTATTTTATTGTTGAAGGATTTAAAAAAATTAAAAAGAGTTTTAGTAAGTAATATGAATAATTATTTTTTCTATATCCAATTGTAAAAATTTATATTTATTTCATTTCAAAGAATT
>JAUWUU010000145.1 GCA_030617765.1 Flavobacteriia bacterium
AAACGGAGAAATTATCTTTTCTGATTTGGTAAAAAATGCGCATAAAGCAGGTTTAAAGGTACATGCATTTACCTTTAGAGCCGATGAATTAGGTGATTTTTCTTCTTTTGAAAAACTGTTGGATTTTGGTTTAAATGGTGCAAATGTAGATGCTGTTTTTACTGATTTTCCTGATAAAGTTGTGAATTTTATAAACAAGTAGATATCAAAAAAAGTGGCATAAAGCCACTTTTATAGTTTTTAGATCCAGAACTATTTTTTAAATAATCCAGCAATAAACAGAATTGCAATTGCACCAACAACAGAAGTTATAAAAGGCCCAAAATCTCCTCCCATACTAATACCAAGGATACCAAAAAGCCATCCTCCAAAAACACCTCCAATAATACCTAAAATAGCATTAACTAGAAAACCGTAACCTCCCCCTTTCATGATAGTTCCAGCAAGCCAACCAGCAATTGCACCAATAACAATAAAAATAATAAAATTCATAGTAAAAGTTTTAATATTAATAAGCATTGAATATAGGGAAAATAATTTTGTTACGCTCATTCCTTATGAAGTAACCTGAATTAATTTTCTTCGATAGGCTGTTAGTAATCTAGATTTAGAAATAAAACCGTGGTATTTACCATTTTTTACTACCACTAAATTCCAGGAACCGGTTTTTTTAAATTTATTTAGAATTTCTTCGGTTGAATCTTTTTCATAATAAATAATATCAGTTGCGGCATGCATTAAACTTCTAACTTGTACCGTTTCGTACAAATCTTTTTTAAACATAACACTTCTGATGTCGTTAAGAGAAAGTATCCCTAAGAATTCATTTTCATCATTCACCACCGGAAAATGATTTCTTGTAGATTTTGCGACGGCATTGTTAACAATTTCTCCTAAATTCATATCAGGAGAAAGATTGACAAAGTTAGTTTCAATAACTTTATCTATATCTAGCATCATCAATACATTTTTATCCTTATCATGTGTGATCAACGCTCCTCTCTTAGCTAATTCTAATGTGTAAATTGAATTAGAAATAAAATATCGTGTTATTGAAAATGAAATTGCAGACACCAGCATTAATGGCACAAATAAACTATAGCCACCGGTAATTTCAGCAATCAAAAAAATTGCCGTTAAAGGTGCATGTAGAACACCAGCCATCAAACCAGTCATTCCTAATAAAGTAAAATTTGATTCTGATACATTGAAATCCATTCCAATATTATTCAAAATCTTGGCTAGTAAATTACCCAAGGCACTTCCCATAACAAGTGTAGGAATAAAAATACCACCAACTCCACCTGCAGCAAAAGTAGTGGTCATTGCAATCGCTTTAAAAATTGTAATACCTGCAAGCAAACCAATAACAACCCAAATATTATCTATATATTCATCAAAAACAGTATCCCCTATGGCTGCCAAATGATCTCCATGTAGAAGGTTATTAATAATTCCATATCCTTCACCGTATAAAGGTGGCACTAAAAAAAGGATCAAACCAATAGCTATACCTCCAAATAATAATCGTTTTAATGGATTCTTAAACTTTTCAAAGTAATGTGTTATCTTAAAAAATATTTTAGAAAAATATACCGAAGCCATTCCTGTAACAACACCCAAAAAAATATAAAAAAATATGTGATCCATTTTAAAATCATCTTGAATTTCAAATCCGAATAATACCTCTGTTCCAAGAAAAAAATAAGAAGTAAATATCGCTGAAACTGAAGCTAATAAAAGAGGTATCAATGATGCTGAGGCTATATCTAAACTAAAAATTTCTACTGCAAAAATGATAGCGGCAATCGGAGCCTTAAACATTGATGACATGGCGCCTGCAGTAGCACAACCAATTAGCAACATTCTGGTTTTAGTATTCATATGAAATAGTTGTGCAACATTTGAAGCTAAAGCAGCACCTGTACTAACTGCAGGTCCTTGCAAACCCACTGAACCTCCAAATCCTACAGTAATTGGTGCTGTAATTAATGAAGCATAAATTTTATAGCGTTCAATAATACCATTTCGTTTAGATATTGAAAATAAAGTTGAAGGTATTCCGTGATGAATTTCTCTTTTAATAAAATATTTTTTTATAATAAAAACTAAGATCAAACCTAAAATTGGAAAAATAAAGTAAAGAATATGATGATAGTATTTGATAAAATTACCTTCTAACAAATTTTGGATAAAATGGGTAAAGTTTTTAAGAATTACAGAGCCTATACCAGCCAAAAAACCAACTATAATACTAAGTAAATAAACAAATTGAAGATTAGAAATGTGTTTATATCTCCATTTTAAAAATCTAGTAAATAGTGTTTTCGAATTTAACATTTATTATTTCAAATAATTAATCTCACACCTTCTAAGTCTTCAATTTTATATAAAGTTTTTCTGTAGGTGAACCGATAAGCATAAAATTAATTGGAATATTCCATTTTTCTGATAATAATTTGATTTTTTATAAGGCTTAAATAGTCAACACTAAAATAGTAAAAAACGAATAAAAATGGGCTTTTCTATAATAAATCACCTTTTTTTATTTAAGATCTTTTAAATCCAATTTCAAATTCAGTTCTTCTAGCTGCACTTTATCAATATTAGAAGGTGCATCGATCATTACATCTCTACCTGAATTATTTTTTGGGAATGCAATAAAATCACGGATAGTTTCTTGTCCGCCCATAATTGCAACCAGCCTATCAAGTCCGAAAGCAATCCCCCCATGAGGAGGCGCACCGTATTCGAAGGCATTCATTAAAAATCCAAATTGATTTTGAGCGTCTTCTTTTGTAAAACCAAGTAGATCAAACATTCTGGATTGCATTTTTTTATCAAAAATTCTGATAGAACCTCCACCAATCTCATTTCCATTCAATACCATATCATAGGCATTTGCTCTTACTTTTCCAGGATCAGAATCTAATAAACTAATATCTTCTGGTTTTGGTGAAGTAAATGGATGATGCATTGCGTGATATCTTCCGGTTTCTTCATCCCATTCTAAAAGTGGAAAATCAATAACCCAAAGCGGCGCAAATTCATTAGGTTTACGCAAACCTAAAGTTTCAGCCATCTCCATACGCAAAACACTTAATTGAGTTCTGGTTTTATCACTTTCACCTGCCATAATCAACATCAAATCTCCCTTTTTAGCATTCAATCTTTCCGCCCAAGCTGCAAGATCTTGTTGAGAGAAAAATTTATCTACAGATGATTTAAAAGTACCATCTTCATTGTATTTTGCCCAAATCAATCCCTTGGCACCAACCTGAGGTTTTTTTACAAACTCAATCAATTTATCAGTTTGCTTTCTCGAATAATTGGCACAGCCCGGAACGGCAATACCTACAACTAATTCTTGTGAATCAAAAACTCCAAAACCTTTGTTTTGGGCAAGATCATTTAACTCACCAAATTTCATATCAAAACGAATGTCAGGTTTGTCATTTCCATAGGTTTTCATGGCTTCATCATAGGTCATTCTAGGAAATTTTCCAATCTCCACACCTTTAATCTCTTTTAATAAATGGCGTGTTAAACCTTCAAAAGCATTTAGAATATCTTCTTGTTCAACAAAGGCCATTTCGCAGTCAATTTGAGTAAATTCTGGTTGGCGATCGGCACGAAGATCTTCATCTCTAAAACATTTTACAATCTGAAAATATTTATCCATTCCGCCCACCATCAATAATTGTTTAAAGGTTTGAGGCGATTGGGGTAGCGCGTAAAACTGTCCTTCATTCATACGTGAAGGAACCACAAAATCACGTGCCCCTTCAGGTGTAGATTTAATCAAATAAGGCGTTTCCACATCAATAAATCCTTCTTTTGAAAGATAATTTCTAACAGCCATAGTCACTTTTGAACGGAAGATCAGGTTTTCACGAACTGGATTTCTTCTAATATCCAGATATCGATATTTCATACGCAATTCATCACCGCCATCAGTTTCATCTTCTATTGTAAATGGTGGTGTTATTGATTTGTTTAAAATAATCAACTCAGAAACTAAAATTTCAATTTCTCCTGTAGGAATATTCGGGTTTTTTGAGGTTCGTTCAATTACATTTCCTTTTATCTGAATTACAAACTCTCTACCCAATGTTTTGGCTTGCTCCATTAACGTTTTAGAAGATCGTTCTTCATCAAAAATCAATTGTGTAATTCCGTTTCTATCTCGTAGATCAACCCAAATCATAAATCCTTTATCACGTACTCTTTGTACCCATCCCGATAAGGTAATCTCTTGATCTACATTCACTAATCTTAACTCTCCGTTGGTATGACTTCTATACATAATTTCTTAAAAATTTCAATCCTGCCACGCCGGCAGGTCGGTTGCAAATTTAATAAAAAGCAAATGAGTTTTTAGTTTTTTATTTTTAAATTATTTATCGTTAAAAAAATACAAGAACTTCAATATTTTAGCTTGTAATCTTATAAGATAGAATCAATATTTAATTTACCTGTTGGATATATCCAGTTTGGTTGTAGGTCATCTATTAAAAAATTCATTAAGAGTGAGGATTTAATCGTATTATTGAATATTATTTTTAAATCAAAACAAGACTATAAAATAATTTAAAAATGGAATACAATCATCTTGGAATAAATATTAGAAAAAAGATCAAGCTATACCAGCAAAAAAATGCTATTTATTATAAAAATCAGAAAACACATTCGTGGGTTGGAATTTCATGGACTGAATTTGGAGATCAAATTGAAAATGTTTCAAAAGCACTTCTAAATTTCGGGATTGAAGCACAGCAAAATATTGCCATTTTTGCACAAAATATGCCTGAATGGATCATTGCTGATCTTGGAATAATGAGCATTAGGGCAGTTACTGTCCCAATTTATGCAACAAGCTCAGCTAAAGAGGTAGAATATATTGTAAATGATGCGAAAATTAGTGTGTTATTTGCCGGAGAACAAGAACAATATGATGAGGCTGTTACACTTATAGAAAACAACAAATACTTAAAATTAATCGTTGCCTTACGAGATGATATCAAACTAAAAAAATCAACAGATTCAATCTTCTTTAAAGACTTTTTATCTGTTAAACA
>JAUWUU010000114.1 GCA_030617765.1 Flavobacteriia bacterium
GTGTGCTCTTTTATTCTGCCAACAACCGAATGTATTTTTGTTGTTTCCAAAGCTTCGGTTAAGGTCATTGGTGGCAGAATTGTGGGTAATCTTTTTGCCAGCATCGTTTTTCCGGAACCGGGAGGACCAATCAGAATAATATTATGTCCTCCGGCAGCAGCAATTTCCATACAGCGTTTGATCGTTTCCTGCCCTTTAACATCGGCAAAATCAAATTCTGGATGTTCTAAGTTTTTATTAAACTCTTTTCTGGTATCAATTTTTAATGGTTTTAAGGTTGATTTTCCATCAAAAAAATCGATAACTTGTTTAATATTCTCTACTCCATAAACCTCCAGATCATTTACAATTGCTGCTTCTTTTACATTTTGTACAGGTAATATAAACCCTTTAAAACCTTCTTCCCTTGCTTTTATTGCAATCGGTAATGCTCCGGTTAATGGCTGCAAACTTCCATCTAATGAAAGCTCGCCCATGATAACATAATCACCAATATTTTTTGAATCAATTTGCTTTGAAGCTGCTAAAATTCCGATAGCTAAAGTTAGATCATAAGCTGAGCCTTCTTTTCGCAAATCAGCAGGCGCCATATTGATCGTAATTTTCTTACCCGGAAGTTCATACTTGTTGTTTTTTAAAGCAGCCGAAATACGATAGCTACTCTCTTTTATGGCATTATCCGGTAAACCAACCAAACGATAAGCATAACCTTTTTCAATATTAACTTCAACAGTTATGGTGGTTGCTTCTACACCAAAAACAGCACTTCCGTAAACTTTGACCAACATAAAATAAAGAATTTGTTTTCCTTTTTATGTAATTAAAATCTAAAAGTTAACATTTAAAAAAATTTATTCAATAACATTTTTTAAAGGTATAAAACTCATTGCTCTTTCAGTCATAGCTGTTATTGACAATGAAGGATTTACACCGGGATTTGCCGATATAGCTGAACCATCACAAACGTACATATTTTGATAACCAAACACTTTTTGCTTAGTATCAATAACACCTTTTGAGCTGTCTTTTCCGATAACCGAACCTCCTAAAATGTGTGCTGTTGAAGGCGATCCAAATAAAATATCGGTACTCATCATAAAAGCATTCCCATTGATTTCTTTTGCAACTTTATCTGCCAGTGTTTTAGCCATCGGTATAAAAGGTGTAGGTTTAGAACCTGAAGTAACTTTTGAAGATAGATTAAACCATCCTTTTTTAAATTTTATAGTACTATCCAAATGTTGCATAAATAATAAAATTACAGTTCTTTTTGCATAATCTTTTCTCAAATAATTTCCTATCCAAACTGAAGGATGCAAAATTAATTCTTTCAATAATTGGAAAATTCTAATAAACACATTTTTTCCAAAAACCATTGGAATTATTAGTGTTTTCCAAAAATTTGAACCTGCTCCATATCTAACTGCTTCAACATGACCATCACCATCAGGGGAATAAATTGAGCCAATAGCGATACCTTTTGAAAGGTCAAGATCTTTGTCTCTTGTTGTAATTAGCGATAAATTTTCATTATTGGTTCTAATATGATTTCCAACATCATCAGAAAGATTTGGTAAAATCTTTTTAGTTTTCATATCCAACATTAAACGAACAGTGCCCAAAACACCAGCCGAAAATATTACTCCTTTGGTTTTTACAGAGCCTAATCCTTTATTAAAGTAAGAAGTAGAATCTTTAAAATCAACTACATAACCTTTATTGCTATTTTTAGTATCTATTGGTTTTACAGTTGTTACTAACTTTTTTGCAATTATTTTTGCACCTTTATTTTGAGCCAGGTATAAGTAATTCTTATCTAAAGAATTTTTTGCATTATTAGGACAACCCGTCATACATTGTCCGCAAAAATTACAGCCAACTCTATCAGGTCCTTCTCCATTAAAAAAGGGATCTTTCACTTCAACATCAGATTTACCAAAATAAACTGAAACTTTAGGAGCTTCAAATTCATTCAATCTTCCCATTTGTTTCGCTACTTTTTGTAAAGCAATATCTGAATCATAAAATTTTGGATTTTCTGTTGCACCTAACATTTTTTCAGCGACAGCATAATGAGGATTTAATTCTTTTTCCCAATCGGCTAAACCTTTCCAGTTACCACTATTAAAAAATTCACTTTTAGGTATTGGTAAAGTATTGGCATAAACTAATGAGCCTCCTCCTACACCAACGCCACTTATAATAGTTACATGCCGTAGAATGGTCATCTTTAATATTCCAAACATTTTAAACGGAGGTAACCAAAGCCATTTTTTAAAATTCCAATTGGTTTTAGGGAAATCTTTGTTTTTATACCACTTACCTTTTTCAATAACCAGAACTTTGTATCCTTTTTCGGATAAACGCAATGCTGAAACAGAACCGCCAAAACCAGAACCAATGATAACATAATCATAGTCAAATTGCTCTTTACCTTTAGTCATCTTTATAGTTTTAATTTCTTTATAAGTTCTTAATAAACTCAAAAGTAGTTAAAACAAAGTCTGCCACCAAATAATCGTTAGTGATGATAAAAACTCACTGAAACATTCATGAAAAAAATTTAGTCACACGTAAAATGACTATTTTTAAATTTGGTATTATTGATGAATTCCAGTTAAAGGTTGTGAAAGAATATTAAGAAGTGCTATTTAACTTCAATAACTTCAGTTATTTGTGGAGCATGTCTTTTTATTATTGCCTCTACCCCATTCTTTAAGGTTAAATGATTGATATGACAATCTGAGCAAGTACCACTAAATTGTACTTTAACAACATTACTTTCAATGGCAACTAATGAAATATTACCTCCATCAGTAATCAAATATGGTCGAATTTCATTTAATGCTTGTTCTACATTAATCAACAATTCATTATTTGTCATATTTTGCGAGTATTAAATCTTTGCCAAAGTTTTACACTTTAGCAAAGTAAATTTTTATTAATTTGTACTACAACCAGACATATTTGTTATTCTAACAATTTCGGTGGGAGGTAATGTATCGTTGCGTTTCACCAATTGCGTTAGCATTTTCTTGGTAACTTCTGTAAAAGCTTCCTCTAAAGGAGAATCTTTTTGTAGGGCAACAGGATGACCAACATCACCAGATTCTCTAATACTTTGAACCAATGGTATTTCACCTAAGAAAGTTGTATCAATATCATTAGCTAAATCTTTAGCACCATCTTTACCAAATATATAATACTTATTATCAGGTAATTCTGCAGGTGTAAAATAGCTCATATTTTCAACTATACCTAAAACAGGAACATTGATATCTGCCTGTTTAAACATTGCAACTCCTCTTTTTGCATCGGCTAAAGCAATATTTTGTGGTGTACTTACTATAACTGCTCCCGTTACCGGAATTGATTGTACAATAGTTAAATGAATATCACCGGTTCCTGGAGGAAGGTCAATTAACAGAAAATCTAATTCTCCCCAGTCTGCATCAAAAATCATTTGATTTATAGCCTTAGTTGCCATAGAACCTCTCCAAATTACAGCTTGATTGGGATCAGTAAAAAATCCTAAACTCAACATCTTGACACCATAATTTTCAACAGGCACCATTTTGGCCTTTCCATCAACAGTTTTGGCCAGTGGTTTTTCATCAACAACATCAAACATAATTGGCATTGATGGTCCGTAAATATCAGCATCTAAAATACCTACACTAAAACCCATATTTGCCAAAGTTACTGCAAGATTGGCTGTAATAGTAGATTTTCCTACGCCACCTTTTCCTGATGCTACAGCAATAATATTCTTAATTCCGGGAATAGATTTGTCAGATGCAATTGACGCCGGTTTAACACTAATAGTTTTTGTTTTTACATTAACTTTTACATCCAATTTTTCATCAACATGTTGATGAATAGCTTTCATTATTTCAACTTCTAATTTTTTCTTTGCTTGTAAAGTAGGATTAGCAGAAACAACATCTACAATAACTTCTTTATCAAATATCACAACGTTTTCAATTGCTCCACTTTCTGCTAAACTTTTTTCCTCTCCGGTAGCAGTAATGGTTTCTAATGCCTTTAAAATATCTTGTTTATTATAACTCATTCTAATAATTATTTTTAATCGTTCTAAACAACAAATATACTATATATAATGAAAGTAAAAAAGAAAAATATATCTAAGAATTATTATAATCAAATCGAATTTATAAACCCTAATAAAAAAATATTTATAGTTTGAATTAGATTTTGTTAAATTTGTAGAAAATCAAATTATTTAAAACATGTCAATTGAAAAACGTATTGCTGCCTTTGATACATTAGGTAATTTTTTAAGTCAGTTTACTCAAAAATCCATTCAAAAAAAAGATAACATTCCTTTTAATGACATCTTTTTTGATCTCTTTAAAACACAAATTGAAAAGGCAAAAAACTTCAATGGCTGGTTTACCGAAGATAATATTTTATATGCTTTTGAAAATTGGAGTTTATTATTGAATAGCAATACTTTAAACAGATGGATATCTACTTACACTTTAAATAATAATAAATCAAGCACCATTGCTGTAATCATGGCTGGAAATATTCCTTTGGTAGGTTTTCACGATTTTTTAACAGTACTAGTATCTGGCAATAACCTTGTTGTAAAACAATCGTCTAACGATAAACATTTTTTACCATTAATTGCAAAATATTTAGAATATGTTGAGCCTGATTTTAAAGGAAAAATTCAATTTACAGAAGAAAGATTAAACAATTTTGATGCTGTTATTGCTACTGGGAGTAATAATACAGCGCGTTATTTTGATTATTATTTTAAAAAATACCCAAATGTCATCCGTCAAAACCGAAATGCAATCGCTGTTATAAGCGGAGATGAAAGTGATGCCGAATTACAAGATCTCGGAGAAGATATTTTTAGATATTTTGGATTGGGTTGCCGAAGTGTATCCAAAGTATTTGTACCTAAAAATTACAATTTTGATAGACTTTTTAAAAATATCTTTCACTATCAAGATTTGATCCATTACAAAAAATACGAGAATAACTATACTTATAATAAAGCTGTGTATTTAATGAGTAAATTCAAAATACTCGAAAATGGATTTTTCTTATTAAAAGAAGATCTGAGTTATGCATCACCGATTGCAAGCTTATTCTACGAATATTACAATGATCTGGAGCTTTTAAAACAAAGGTTTGAAATTGAAAAAGAACAAATTCAATGTATCGTTTCCAATCAAGGTATAAAAGGTGAAATTGCTTTTGGAGAAACCCAAAAACCTAAGCTATGGGATTATGCTGATGGAGTTGATACGATGCATTTTTTACAGGAATTATAGTAACGAGATCCTGATTCTTTTTCATAGCTAATCATTTGATGAACGTGAATGTTATTTTATTAAAAAAGTTAACATGTTTTACTCAAGGTTTCACTCAAAGTGAAGCCCTGAGTAATAAGCTTCGCTAATATCCTTCTCAAAATAGCGAGTATTTATTCAGGGTTTTACTTTTATTCAAGTTATAAGTCAAGCTCTTACTCATGTTTGATTTATTTTTATTCAGGGCTTCACTAATAACCGGTATGAAGATAGTCAAACCCTCACTCAAGTGCAATTTATTTTTATTCAAAAGGTTAACATGCTTTTTAAAAACAAAAAAGCCTGTCTCTTAAGACAGGCTTAATGATAATTATTTAAAATTTCTTATTCAAATTCAGTATCTAATTTTATATAATCTAAAAACTCTCTTTTTAAATTTTCATCTTTAAATTTTCCTCCATATTCGGCAGTAACAGTGCTGCTCGAAATGTCTCTTATCCCTCGTGAATTTACACAGAGGTGTTTGGCATCAATTACACATGCAACATCATCTGTACCTAAAGCTTCTTGTAATGCTTGTACAACTTGCATGGTTAATCTTTCCTGTACCTGGGGTCTCTTGGCAAAATAATCAACAATTCTATTCATTTTAGACAAACCAATTACGTTACCTTTAGAAATATAAGCAACATGTGCCCTACCTACTATGGGTAATAAATGGTGTTCGCAAGTTGAATAAACCGTAATGTTTTTTTCTACAAGCATTTCACCATATTTGTAATTATTGTCAAAAGTTGAAAGTTTTGGCCTTGTTTGTGGATGCAGACCATTAAAAATTTCTTTTACATACATTTTAGCTACACGTAAGGGTGTGCCTTTTAAGCTGTCATCCGTAAGGTCCATACCCAGCGTATGTAAAATTTCGGCTACATTCTTTTTAATTGATTGGATTTTTTCTTCATCTGATATATCAAAAGCATCATCACGCAATGGTGTTTTAGCAGATGTTGAGATATGGTTATCTCCAATTTCTTCTACCATTTCAATAAATTTAGCGTTTTTTCCTTCAAACATGTTCTTGTTAATTTAAGCTGCAAAAATACAACAATGTTGTTAATTAATACTAGTTTATTAATTAATTAGACGTGTTAAGTCATCAAAATTACATAATGTTTGCTCACCTGTTTGCATATTTTTTAGAGTAAATTTATTCTCTTGCATTTCCTGTTCACCAACCAGAACTACAAAAGGTATTTTGCGTTTGTTGGCATAGATCATCTGCTTTTTGAGCTTAGCATTATCGGGATATAATTCTGATTTTATACCTATTTCTCGTAGTTTTTTAATGGTTTGCATACTATAACCTGCTTCATTTTCACCAAAATTGATAAAAACTACTGTAGGTTTGGGTAAATCAACCTTTTTAAACAAGTTTAACTCTTCTAGAACCAAATAAATTCGATCTAATCCAAATGAAATACCAATTCCACTGATATTCTTTAAGCCAAATATTCCGGTCAGATCATCATACCTTCCTCCTCCTCCTATCGATCCCATTGCAACTTTATCCGTTTGAACTTCATAGATAGCACCTGTATAATAATTCAAGCCTCTTGCCAATGTTACGTCAATTTCTAATCTGGCAGATGAAAGTCCTAATTTTTCAATATTTTCAATAACAAATTTTAAATCTTCTACACCTTGAGTTCCTTCTTCAGATTCAGATAGTAATTCTTTTAATTTGTCTAATTTTTCAATATTGTCACCAGAAAAACTAAAAAGGGTTTTTACTTTTTCAATAGCTTCCTGTGAAATCCCTTTATGCAACATTTCATTAGTAACACCCTCTGCACCAATCTTATCTAATTTATCAAGGGCAACAGTAAAATCTATTAATTTATCTTTTTCTCCAATAATTTCGGCAATACCTGATAAAATTTTCCGATTATTTAGTTTAATAATGGTATCTGTTAAACCGAGTTTTGTAAATACAGAATCATACAATTGTACAAACTCAATTTCTTGCCATAAACTCTTGCTGCCAACTACATCTGCATCACATTGGTAAAATTCTCTAAACCTTCCTTTTTGCGGACGATCAGCGCGCCAAACAGGTTGCATTTGATAGCGTTTAAACGGAAAAACAATGTCATTTTGATGTTGTACAACATATCTTGCAAAAGGAACTGTAAGATCGTAACGCAAAGCTTTATTTGAAATTTTTGTAGTTATTTTTGCTAAATTTTTATCTGTCAACAGTTTTTCTTCAACTTTATTTAAATAATCACCCGAATTCAATATTTTAAAGATCAACCGATCACCTTCATCTCCATATTTTCCCATCAAAGTACTTGAATTTTCAAATGATGGTGTTTCAATAGGTTGAAAACCAAAAGTTTCAAAAACCGACTTAATGGTATTAAAAATATAGTTTCGCTTGGCTACTTCGGTAGGTGAAAAATCTCTTGTTCCTTTCGGT
>JAUWUU010000073.1 GCA_030617765.1 Flavobacteriia bacterium
AGATTTTAATAATCAAAACGAAAAACTAACGGGTTAATTTAAGGCTTCTATTGTTTAAAGATTGCTGTTCAGA
Source organism: Flavobacteriia bacterium (assembly GCA_030617765.1). GTDB lineage: Bacteria > Bacteroidota > Bacteroidia > Flavobacteriales > Flavobacteriaceae > Namhaeicola. Next base: position 74 of record JAUWUU010000073.1, read on the forward strand.
AGGCTTTCTGAAGGATTCTTAGCGTTTTCCTTATATTTCGTTGTGACTTTTCAAACTAAGGATAGTCCTTCAAAGCCTCGCCTAATCTAAGAAAAACGCTAAGAACTGTGAATAATAGGAATAATCGAACTCAGGTTACTAAATAAAAAAGGGTTTAAAACTTAGTAAAATGAAAAAAGGGATAGTACTAATGTTAGTAATTGGAATGTCAATTAATCAATTGTATTCTCAATTAAAAGTGAATGTTTCTGATATTGAAAAGAGAGATGAAAATGGAAGCACTTTAATTTATTCAAATGGAAAGAAATTAAATGGTGTTGTATATGAAAACTATGTTATCACAAAATTACACTACCATGTTGAAGACGGTAAAAAAGAAGGGCCTTATGAACTTTATTATGAAAATGGTCAGTTAAGAAGAAAAACTGTTTTTAAAAATGATAAGATAAATGGACTTTATCAGGAGTATTATGAAAATGGCCAGTTAAAAATCGAAACATCGTTTAAAGAAGGTAAGTATAACGGATCTTTAGCAACTTATTATGAAAATGGCCAACTTCAGGGTAAAGGTACTTTGATCAATGGAGAGTATGACGGGATGTTAGAAAAATACTATGAAAACGGTCAATTAAAAAGAATGATCACTTTTGCAAACGGCAAACAAAACGGACATTATGAAGGGTATTATGAAAATGGTCAGTTAAGAATTAAAACAACCTATATCAATGGTGTAAAAAACGGATCAATTGAGCAATATTTTGAAAATGGAAATTTATATGTTAAAACAACGTATAAAGATGGTTTGGAAGAAGGATTGTATGAAAAGTATTTCGAAAATGGTCAGTTAGAGCTTAAAGCCAACTATAAAAACGGTAGAGAAATTGGCGATTATGTTTCCTATAATGAAGATGGCAAGGTTAAATTTAAAAGAACCTTAGTTGAAAGTAATTAGGCTTAAGCCTTTTGCTTTAGATAGGTTTTCAACTTCCAAATTTTTTATAAAAAATTTCAAGTAAAAGCATGGCATTTTACTTATGATTATCTGTACTAAAAACCCCCTTATACATTTATAATCTTGTGAGCTATTGGCTTTCTGTGTGATAAATCTTAAATTGAATTCAGGTTTATACAATAAGTGATCGTATAATCAGTTTATGATATTATACGATATTTCAATTTGAAGCTATTATTTAATTTATAATTTCTAAATTATGAAACGAGTTATAGTTGATTACCACAATCTAACCCGTGATATTTTAAGACTAATAAGAAATAAATATCCCGATGGTTACACAGAAACGGATATGGTCGTTTTTAAAAACACTAAAAACGAAACAATAAAAGCCATTGAAGTTGCTACTAAAAATGAGGATTATTTGGTTAAAATCACCAAACATTTATCCATTCAATTAGAAGATATTTATGAAGTTGATGGGATAAGTTTAAATGATAATTTGATATTTGATTAAATTAGTCGGCCAAAGGAATTATCAATAGTGGAATATTAGTATTTTCTAAAATACCACCGGCAACACTGCCTTTTAGAATTCTTTGTAAGAAGCCTTGTTTCTTATGCCCAATAATTAGTAGATCAGCATTTAATTTATCACATTCTTCAATGATTAATGAAACAGTAGCCCCTTGAATTAATAAACCGGTTGCTTTTATACCTTTTTGTTTGGCTTTTTTTGCAAGATCTTCAATAAGTTTATTTTCCATTAACAAAGTTTTGGCTCGGTCATCACGCACACTTTGCGGACCTGCTTTATAGCTAACAAAATCCGGGTCGGGTGCTGAAGCGTGAATGATCCAGATTTTCGCATTAAATTTTTCAGCGATCTCTATTGCTTTATTGACTAATAATTCTTCATTTTTATGAATATCAACGGCAACAATAATATTTTTCATGTCAATAATCTTTTTGTTAAGATAATGATTTTATATCACTTTTATAATTTCTGATGGTAATTATTTGACATGTAGATCTTCAATTTTTTCAAGTTAGAATTTTCAAAATTGAAAATAACTTCCATTTGTAAAAAATTTCGTAACTTAATACTTTCAATTTTACCGTTGAACTTTAAAAAATCTATCATGTTAATAGGTGAAGATTTTTACAAAATTTGCTTTGATACTTTATTAGAAGGTATTTGTTTTACTGATGATAGGGGTAATATAATAATGAATAATATTCCTTTTGAAGAAATATTTGGTTATGATAAAGGAGAATTGCACAATAAAAATATTGCATGTTTAATTCCTGAAGAATTCCGTAAAACACATCTCAAACATTTTGTTTCTTATTATAAAAATCCACAAAAATTTAAAAAAGGAAAAGGGAGAGATTTTTTTGGCTTGCATAAAAACGGAAATATTATTCATGTAGAAATCGGACTAAGTTATTTTGATTATAATGAGAAAACCTATGTTAAGGCTTTAATAACAGATATTAGTTATAGAAAGAATGAAGAGATCAAAATAAAAACATTGAACTTAAAACTTGAAAAGGAAGTTAAAAGACAAACCAAAGAACTGACTGAAACAGTTGATGAATTAAAAAAACTAAACACTAAATTAAAAAAAGAAATTCAAAACAAAATAAATGCAGAAAATAGAGTCAAAATTGCTTATAAAAAAGAGAAAGAACTCAATTTATTGCAAACCAAATTTTTATCATTAGCATCGCATGAATTTAAAACACCACTAAGTGGAATTTTAACTTCAATAACTTTGATAGATAAATATAATAAATCAAGTAAAAACAAAAATATTGATAATCATATACAAACTGTAAAAAAACTTGTTTATCAACTCAATTCTATCCTTGATGATTTTCTTTTCTTAGAAAAAACAGAAACTAAAAAAATTTATTATCAATTCACCACTTTTCAATTTTGTGAACTTTTTAAAAAGATCATTAATAACACACAATCTGTATTAAAAGAAGGACAAAAGATAAAATTTAAACCCTGTAAAAATAATATTATTGTAATTCAGGATAAAAAGATAGTTGAGATAATTTTTAGAAATATTTTGTACAATGCTATTAAATATTCTTCTAAAAATTCAACTGTAACAATTAAGATTCACACCAATAAATATGTTACTGTAAATATTGAAGATAGTGGTATTGGTATTCCTTCAGATGATCAAAAACTAATTTTCAAACGATTTTTTAGAGCCAAAAACGCATTGCACTTTCAAGGAGCAGGTATAGGATTAAACATTGTAAAACACCATATTGAAGCTCTTGGAGGATCGATTAATTTTAAAAGTATTGAAAATAAAGGAACAACATTTAATGTAAAATTACCCATAAATATGAAAGAATATCTTAATGATTAGAAGAAAAATCATCAATTTTAAATTCTGTTCAGGTGAAAAAAAAGATACTCCTTATTGAAGATGATGCTATTGTAAGAGATAATACTGCCGAAATATTAACTCTGGCAAGTTATTTTGTAATCACTGCTAAAAATGGTAAAGAAGGAATTGATAAAGCCATTATTCATAAACCCGATCTAATTATTTGTGACATTTTAATGCCTGAATTAAATGGCTATGGTGTTTTACAAATTGTTTTGAGAAATAAAGAACTACAAAGAACACCATTTATTTTCATGACAGCCAAGACCAAGCATGAAGATATGAGAAAAGGTATGAATTTAGGAGCCAGCGATTATATTACAAAACCTTTTGAAGAATCAGAATTACTAAGTGCAATTGAGTCGCGATTTAAAAGAAAAGAAATGTTTGATAGCGATAATGATCATGATGAAAACATTGTAAATAAGATCACTAATTTTAAAGATATCATAAAACATTTTGGTTATAAAGAAAAGTTTAAATACCTAAAAAACACCCAAATATATTGTGAAGGAAATAACAGCAATCATATTTTTTATATTATCAAGGGTGAAGTAAAGATGGTAAAAAACAGGGAAGACGGAAAAGAATTTATTACTGATATTTTACGAGAAAAAAGGTTTTTTGGTTTTACTTCTTTTGTTCAAAATAAACCTCATAATGAAAGTGCAATAACTATTAAAAAAACAACCTTAATTAAGATCACTAAAGTTGAATTCTTAAAACTAGTCAAACAAAATCCGCAATTAGCGATTAATTTTTTGGATATATTATCAGAAAACTTAGATAATGTAAAGTCTCATTTATTTCATTTGGCATATAATTCCGTTAGAAAAAAAACTGCCGACACCTTAATACAATTAAACACGATCAATAACAATAATGGTACTATTGAAATTACGCGTTCAAATTTGGCAAATTTAATTGGAGTAGCTAATGAAACAATTATCAGAGCATTAACCGAATTTAAAGAAGATGAAATTATTGAGACAGATCGAAGTTTAATAAAGATCATCAATTTAGAAAAATTAAATAATATTAAATGATCTTGGAGTAGATTAGGTTTTAATGATAAACTTTAAGATTACAGATAAAGTATTAACCAATAAAATTTAAGATTATGAAAAATATACTTCTGCCCACCGATTTTTCAGATAATTCAATCAATGCAATTCACTATGCAATAAATTTCTTTAGAGAAGTTGATTGTAAGTTCTATCTATTAAATATTTACAGGATTCCGTATGTAGCTCCTGATATGGATGCGACTTCTTTTGATCAGTATAACATAGCTGAAATGGAGAAGGTTTTATTGAAGTCATCACAAGAAAATTTAAAAAAAACAGTTGATCAGTTCAAAGATAGAAAAGGTAAAAATCATCAATTGGAAGTAATAAGCGACTATAACTTTTTTGTTAATTCGATTGAAAATAATATTAAAAAAAATGATATTGACCTAGTGGTGATGGGAACCAAAGGTGCTACAGGCGCCAAAGAGATTTTTATGGGAAGTAATACAGGTGATGTTATTATGAAAACCAAATGCAATTTGTTGGCGGTGCCTGAAAATTCAGTATATCAAAAACCGAAAGAAATTACTTTCCCAACAGATTTTAGAATACCGTATAAAAAAGAAGAACTCGATCAATTGGTTGAAATATCAAAGATGCATCAATCAAATATCAGAATTTTACTCTTTGATAAAAAGGGTACTTTAGATGAAGAACAAAAATTCAACAAAAAGGCATTAAATAAAATTTTTGATAAAGTGCCTCACAGTTATCACACGCTTACAAACATAGATTTTGAAGAGGCTCTTAACTGTTTTACGCAAAGTAGAGGTGACGTAAATTTGATTACCATTATTGCAAAGCATTATAACTTCTTCCAAAGATTATTTTTTAAGCCTAAAGTTGAAGAATTGAGTTTTCACAGCAATATACCTTTATTAGTATTACATAAAACCAAATAACAGAATGGATACAACAATTTTTTTAGCCAAATTTTGGGGTTGGTATTTAATAACTTTTTTTATTTTATTAATTTTTAATCACAAACGAATTAAACAGCTATTTGATTTTACAAGTGATGAAAAATTTATGATTACAACATCAATTTTAGCAATAACCATTGGTTTATTAAACATTTTAGCTCATAATTTATGGGTGTCAGATTGGCGATTGATCATAACCTTGTTAGGGTGGTTAACATTTACAAAAGGAGTTACAAGATTTTCATTTCCTGATGTTGCTACAAAATGGATAGAAAAGATAGGTTTTAAGTGGTTTCAATTTATGCTTTTTTCACTTTTTATCCTGGGAGTATTTCTATTAAATCAAGCCTATGGTTGGGTGCAAATTTAACGTCATTGTTCAAAAGGCTGACGAGAATCAGTTTTTTTAATGACGAGCGTCATTGTTTTGTGTTTTTTACCACAATATCTTTGTGTAATATTTATAAAGAATATTAATTGGTTTGGTTTTTAAAATTCTATGAAACATAAAAAGGGTTGAAGTGATGGAGATTGATTCAACCAGCAGAAGTGAGTGTATTTTTATTTTTTTACAACGTGATTTGAATACCCAGAAAAAAGGTATTTTATAAAAAAAGGGTAAAGATATAGGCACTTTAAAGGGAACAGAAAGTGAAAGCTTTCTGTTCTTTTTTTGGATATTATTAGCTTTTATTTTTGATCTAAATATTTTTGAAATGAAAATTGTAAGTATCAATTTTATCAATAATAACCTATCATATAACTAAACCAATTTTTAACAATTAAGAAGTATCATTTCAGTCTTTTCTTTCATTTTTTGAAGTTGCTTTAGTTTATTTATTATAAAATACTGATGAGAATCATTGTTTTTGATGACGAGCGTCATTGCTTCTTATTATTGTTAAAATTAATTTTGATAAGTTAAATAAAAATTAAAATAAAATTGATGTCATGAAAAAATTAACTTTAAGTTTATTAGTAATTGGATTTACACTACAATCGTTTGCGCAGGTTATCAATGATGGTATGTTGGATGAAGTTGTAGTATTTGCAACAAATTATAAATATTTGACTGAGGCAGGCACTCGTGATGCAGCAGAACCCGTTAAAATGCTCGAACGCAAAGTTGCAGATTTTGATTTAAAAGAATCAGAGCTTTATCAGGATGAATGGGATTATTACAAGGTCTCATTTTATATTCCTGAAGGAAAAATTGTGGCAGCTTATGATAAAGAGGGGAATATTTTAAGAACTATTGAAAAGTTTAAAAATATCAAATTACCTAGATCAGTATCAGAATCAGTTTTAAAAAGGTTTCCAGGATGGGTGATATACGAGGATGTGTATAAGGTTAATTATAATAAAGACAAAGGAGCAAAAAAAATCTATAAGCTAACTTTAGAAAATGGTGATAAAAGAATGAAGGTGAAAACGGATGAAAATGGAAACTTTATAAAATAATAACAACCTTAAATTCATTTGAACGCACTTTAACATTACCTGAAACTGTTAATGAAGATGATAGTATTGATGCTATTTATAAACATGGTATATTGAAATTAATTCTGAAAAAAGTTCCTAAAGACGTGATTAAAGACAAAAAAATCGTCGAAATATCTTAACCTATAAAACAGGGAGTTAGAACTCCCTGTTTTAACTTAAACAAATATTACTATGAGATCTAAGCAAATTTTAGAAAAAGATAAAACGAAAAAAAAATTGTATAAATTAAATGATCAATCATCAGAATGGTTGGCAGAGTTAGTATTTATGCAAGACGAACAAAAATTTTTAGAACACTTGTTGAGTTCACATTTTTTAGATCTTAGTACAGAAAAATATTATGATGCTGCCAAAAAATTGATCAATAGATTAAAAGAGGTTGAAAGTATTGGAAATTCAACTTATGACACCATTCAAGTACATAATAAACATCTGGCTACATTGATTGAGAGTTCACAACTAAAAGGTAAAAAAGAGTTTAAAAAAGAACACAAGCAAATTGAAAAGGATTTTGATGCCTATATCTTAAAATTTAATTATTGTAAAAAGAAAATTTTTAAGATTATTAAAGATATCATGAAAGTTCAGAAACAAAAATTATTGATAAAAGAGCAATAAAATTCCCCTCACATTAATTGGATAAGCGCATATTTAAAAATACTATTTTAAATATGCGCTTATTTTTTTCTGTTAAATTTTTAATAATTGGAGAAGTAACAAAAGGGATGAGTTTGTAATATGATATAATTCTAATTGTAAAATATCACATAAGGATAATGATTTAAATAGAAAAAAGGTGACGAGAATCATCTTTTTCGCTGACTAGGGTCATTGTTTTATATTAAAGGGTGGTATAATTTTGATACACTAATTAAAATCCAGTATTCATCTAAAATTTTAAAATTATGACACCTTTAAAAAATTTATTTATTAAAATGTGTGGCTTATTGCTACTGATGTTCATTGCTTTTGCTTGTACTCGAGATGATCCGATAAGTTTGGATCAATTTAACACCGAATTGAATAAAAAAGTAATTGTGAAAGATCCTATTCATTTAACAGGAAAGACCCATTTCACCTCTTATGCTTTAAAAGAACATAGAGTAATTGTTGGTGGGGATGAAAATTTCTTTTATTGTGAAGCAATTCTTACACATGTTGGTGGTCAGAATTATCTTCTTGAAACAATAGAAAAATTTGCTTTGAATCCTCAAAAAGTAAGGAAGCTTACTTGGGAAGTAAAAATGACACCTAGTGGACATCTCTCTTTTTCATGGCCTGATCCAGATGGTGTTCATTTAGAAAAATTTGAATTTCTTACAGGATGTATTCCTTACGGTGGACCAGGTATAAATGAAGGCACAAATGATTATAAAGGATCTTATGATGGAAAATATTTTCATGCTGAAACTCACTTTATGGCAAAACAAGTAAGGTTTGGTGATGGAGTGCCTTTTTATAAGCCACCTAGATTAACTGAGTTAATAGGAGGTCCTATACGTTTTGAATTTTCTTTTGAGTTAGAAATAGTTAATTAATAATATTACTAATCAATCCAATTGTTTTTGAACTATTTTACAAATTAGTCATATCCCAATAATAAGTTTGGGGTATGACTCCTTGGTAGAAATATTAAGGTTGTAATCTACTTTTTAATTTTTAAAATTAATGATTCTAAAGGCGCCAGTTTTATATTCGTAATACCTATGCCATTTTCTATATTTAATTTGGCAGTAATTTTACCGTACAACTGATCGGTTAATTGATGTTTGCCATTTTTAAGATTCCATGTAGAGATTATCGAATCCGGTATTTTTAAATTAAATTCATAACTTTTATCAGTATCAAAATTTGAAATAATGATCAGTTTTTCAGTTTCTGACCACCGTACGAATGAAAAAACACGATGATTGTAATTTTTAGTATGTTCTTTATTATAGTAATGGATCTCTTTATAGTCTCCCATTAATGCACTACTATTAATGGTGAAATTTAACAAACGCTTATAAAAATCACGTAGCTCTTTTTCACTTTTAGACAATAAGCCACCATCAAATTTTTTGTGGTTCATCCAACGTTGATGATGTGGTATGCCAATATAATCAAATATTGATGTTCGTGTAGGAGATCCAAAACCGGCGTTTTCAGCTCCGGGCTCACCAACTTCTTGTCCGAAATAGATCATCGTAGGAGAAGTACTTATAGTCGCTGAAACTACCATTGAGGGTTTTCCATTTTCAGCAAAACCGGCAAAATCAGTACTGGCGAGACGCTGTTCATCATGATTGTCTAAAAAATGAAGCATTTGGTGCTCAATATCAGCCATTTCATCTTGTACTTTCGGAATATGATCTGTCCAACCATAACCTTTTACGATATGTTTAATAGAATCATAAAAAGCTACTTTATCATAGAGGTAATCCATTTTTCCAAGATAGATATACGGGCGATACAGATCAGGGTTATAAACTTCGGCTAAAAGAAAAGCTTCAGGATTTTTTATTTTTATTGAAGAATTCATATAACTCCAAAATTCTACCGGAACCATTTCTGCCATATCATATCTAAAACCATCTACACCCTTGTCTATCCAGAACAAAGCAATATCTTTAAATTTATTCCAGGAATCAGGTACATCTTTCCCTTCCCAAAAAGCAAAATGTTCTTTATAATCTTTGTTTTCAAATTCTTTAGGAATTTCCTCAAAATCTTTGGAGCCATCCGGTTTAATCCCATAATTTATTTTTACAGTTTCATACCAGTCATTTGCATCAGGTTGTGCCAAACGCGAACCATTACCTGTCCATTTTGCAGGATTTTCTTCAAATTTGCCATCTGCTAAAACATAACTTTCGCCACCTAATGGTTGATAACCATTTTTCCAAACAGGGACTTTAAAACTTTCACCAACAATATAATAAAAGTTATTATTTCTGTTATATTCTACACTTTTATCATCATTGGCACCAAAATCATTTACGCCTTCCGGATTATTAGTGCCTTCATATTTTCTGGCAACATGATTGGGAACAATATCGATAATAACTTTTAATCCGTTTTTATGAGTCCGTTGAATTAAAGCCGTAAATTCTTCCATACGTTTAGCAGGATCAACCGCCATATCAGGATCAACATTGTAATAATCTTTAACAGCATAAGGCGAACCTGCACGGCCTTTTACCACATCAGGATCATCATTTGAAATCCCAAAAGCAGTATAATCGGTTACCATTGCATGATGTAAAACACCCGTGTACCATATATGGGTTACACCAAGGTCTTTAATTTCTTGTAATGCTTTATCTGTAAAATCATTAAATTTTCCTACACCATTTTCTTCAATAGTTCCCCAAGGTTTATTGCTTGTGTTTTCATTTCCAAACAATCGTGTAAAAACCTGATACACCACTTTTTTATTTCCTTTATTTTCTTTTTGAACCATAGGAGTTTCACTTTTTTTTGTACAATTCGAAAATACTATAATAATACCTATTAAAAGACTGTAAATTTTTATTTTCATATTCGTATTATTTTACTTTTTATTTTCTTCTAATAAAACAATTTTAAAACTGGTTGTTAAATGCACTTTACCATTAAAAACTTTACATTTTTCACCTGAATAAGCATCAATCAGAACAGTATTATCTTTGAAAACAGAAGAAACATTTATTTCTTTTTCCCCTTTAGGAAGATGCAAACCGCCAATAATTTTATCATTAAAACTATCTTTAGTATAAGTTCTGCTAAAAACATAAGGTGATTTTGAGATCATTTTATGAACTCCTGCTCCAATTGAAGGGTGATTATTTCTGAACTGTCCAATTTTTTGCCAATGTAATAATATGTCCTGTGTTTTTTTATCAGAATTTATTTCTTCCCAATTCATAAATGAGCGTAAAGTTGCATCACCTTCTGTACCTTCAATAATCAATGATCTTGCAGATTCATCACCGTAATATATTTGTGCAGAACCCGGAGATAATAATAATTTTATAGCAGATTCAAAACTTTTCTCTCTTTCTTTATCAAAAGGAGCGCCATCATCATGAGAACTTAAATAATTTAAAACACCAAAATTGCCCAATCCACCCTGAAGTTTTTCATTATACTTAGAAAATATAAATTCACATTCTTTTTGCGCATCGTATTTAAATTCAAAATTGATCAAACTATTGAAGCCATTTTTAAAGTAATCTACTTTTTTATCACCAAAATCATAGATATTTTCAGAGCTTATGCCATATCCATAAACTTCGCCAACAAGGTAAAATTCATTGTTGTCTAAAACTTTGTCAGGATTATTCTTTTTCCATTCCGAAAAAGCAAAATCGCACTGATCATTAAATTCTGCCCAGACTGATTCTTCAAGATGTTTTACCGTATCCGCTCTATAGCCATCAATTCCAAATTCAGTAATATAATCAGTTAACCATTTGATGATGTAATGATGTGGAGTTCTCGGATATCCTGTACGTTCAAAAAATGTATTTAACTCAGCAATCTCTTGTTCATACCGCCCTTCCGCTTTCCATTTTTCTGCTAAAGATCTTGGAATTTCTACTTCTTCATTGCTTTCGGTAAGGATATCGGGTAAATTCTTTACAAGTGTGCAGGCAGTAGTGCCTTCATAACTTTTATAATCACATTGAGGTTGAGTTCGCACCCAATTATCCGGCCAAACAGGATCTATTTCTGTAACGGGTCCGGTATGATTGATCACACCATCTAAAACAATACGAATTCCATTTTGATGTGCTTTTTCAACCAATTCTTTTAATTCTTCCACTGTACCAAAATTAGGATCTAAGGTTGTCCAGTCTTTGGTCCAATACCCATGAAAACCATATGTATTACCAGTTCCTTCATCAACACTTCCGTGAATCTGTTCAACAATAGGTGTAAACCAAATAGCATTAACGCCCAGATCAGAAAAATAACCTTCTTCAATTTTTTGTGTGATTCCTTTGATATCACCACCCTTAAAGCCTCTTAATTTTGCTGTTTTTTTTGTGCGATCAAAATTGATATCATTTTGAGAATTTCCGTTATTAAAACGATCT
>JAUWUU010000113.1 GCA_030617765.1 Flavobacteriia bacterium
TTGGTTTTAATATTAAGGGTAAATGAGCAAATTCAGGAGCATCCCAACCAAAAGCACGATAAAGTAAAATGTGTAATGCCATTGATGGTAACCATTCTTCGCCACGAATAACATGCGAAATTTTCATTAAGTGATCATCAACAATATTCGCCAAATGATAGGTTGGCATTCCATCAGATTTAAACAGAATTTTATCGTCAAGCGTATTGGTATCAATTTTAATATCTCCACGAATCATATCTTTCATTTCTAAGATCTGGTCGGTTGGGGTTTTAAAACGAATCACAAATTTATCAGCATTATCTAATTTTTTTTGCACTTCTTCCACGCTTAGCGCTAAAGAATTATTTAGATTTTCACGATTGTGATGATTATAAATAAAAGTCTTTTTATTTTCCTGATATTCATTTCTAAGTGAATTCAATTCATCAGCAGTATCAAAAGCATAATATGCATTTCCCGAAGCTATTAGTTCATCTGCAAATTTTTTGTAAATATCTTTTCTTTCAGATTGACGATATGGACCAAATTTTCCTTCTTTTCCAGGTCCTTCATCAAAAGGTATTCCACTCCAGTCTAAAGCATCTTTAATATATTGTTCGGCATTAGCAACATATCTGTTTTGGTCTGTATCTTCTATGCGAAGTATAAAAGTACCGTTGGTTTTTTTAGCAAATAAATAATTAAACAGGGCGGTTCTTACACCACCAATATGTAGGGGTCCCGTTGGGCTGGGAGCAAAGCGTACTCTAACTGGTTTTGACATTTATAAAAATTTAGAATGCAAAGGTAATTTATCAGGGATAAAGTAAAAAGGATAAACTAAAAAGCTTTAGATTTGAAAATGATTTATCAATTTATATCGGTGAAAAATATTTTTCTCTTTCTTTTTTTATTTTCAGGAATTGTTGTTGCACAGAATCATGATAGTGATAAAGTTACATATCTTGATTTTAATCAAAAACCTACCAGTAAAGCAGATGCCGTGTATTATGAGTTTAATACAGCTTATAAAAAAGATATTTGGAAATATCAAAAATTCTTTATTTATAGTCCTACAAAAGCATATTTGATTGAAAAATATTATTATGATAAGAATAAGCTTAAACAGGGTAAATATAAAATGTATTTTAAAACCGGGACTTTAAGTAAAGAAGGAATTTATATTGATGATAATAAAAATGGACAATGGAAGGGTTATACTTCCAAATTAAATAAAGGAGATTCAATTTATACATCGGAACTTGTAGAAATCGTAACTTATAGAGATAATTTAAAGAATGGTTTCTTTAAAAAATATGATTATGATAATATTTTAACTACTGAAGGTAATTATAAAAATGATAAATATTTTGGAGAATGCAAATGGTATCATTCCAATGGTCAAATAAGTTCATTGGAAAATTATAATGAAAAAGGAAAGTTAGAAAATATTAAACAATGGGATGAAGAGGGTAATGAAAAAACGAAACATATCAAATCAGAAAAAGATTTTGAAAAAAGGAAAAAGAATTTAAAGAATAAGATTTCTAATGAATTACAAAGTAAAATAAATAATAATTTATATGATAAAATAGGATCTATTAACGTTTATTTTCTCTTTGATAAACAAGGGAAAATTCATGTTTCAATATTAAATTCTTCTCAAGGAGTTTCTTCGGCATATAAAAATGAAATTAAAAGAGTAATTGATGAAATGCCAAATCAAAAGCCTATATATTATCATAATCAATTAACAGAAATTTGGTTTGGTATAAAATTGGTTACACATTCTAAAGAGTATTAAATTACTAGATAGGGATAGTTTATATTATGAGTTTTTACTGACTTAAATCAGTGTTATTTTTAAAAGAGTACTTTATTTTTGGACTTTCAATACTTTACACAAAGTAATACTTTTTTAAAATAACGATTCATGAAAACAATAAAGATAATTTTATTTACATTGGTTTTTTTAGTGCTAAGCAATCAAGCTAATGCTTGTACTGTAGCTGTAGTATCAGGAAAATACACAAAAGATGGTCGTCCGTTATTGTGGAAGAACCGTGAAACCAGTTATATCAATAATCAAATTATGTTTTTCAAAAATGGAAAATATGAATATATGGGTTTGGTAAATTCAGGTGATATTCATGGTAAAAGTGTTTGGATCGGTCAAAACAGTACCGGTTTTGCTATAATGAATTCAGCTTCCTACAATTTAAATATTGGTGATAGTACAAAATTGAGCGGTTTAGAAGGTAGAATTATTAAAGAAGCTTTAGCGAGTTGTAAAACTATTCAGGACTTTGAAAAATATTTAGATAATTTACCAATACCAACCCGTTTAGAAGCTAATTTTGGAGTTATTGATGGTCAGGGAGGTGCGGCAATGTACGAATTGAACAACAAAGGTTATGTGAAGTTTGATGCCAATGATCCAAAAGTAGCCCCTTTTGGATATATTATTAGGGCAAATTATTCATTTATGGGAAGTTATGGAGATGAAAGTAGCGGTTATATTCGTTACAATACAACCAATGAACTTTTTTATGATGCCATGGCAACAAACAGTTTTGATGCTCAATTTATTATTCAGGAAGTTACCCGTGGTTTAAAACATTCGTTAACAAAAGAAGATCTGTATAGAGATTTTGGCGAAATACCTGAGAATACACCTACCTATACTTTTTTCTATGATTTTATTCCCAGAAGGACAACATCTTCTGCTTGTGTGGTTCAAGGAGTCAAAAAGGATGAAAACCCAGAATTCACAACCTTATGGTCTGTTGTTGGTTTTCCTTTGACTTCAATTGTTGTTCCAACCTGGGTTAAAGGGGGGAATGGTTTTCCAGAGGTATTGAAGCGTAATGACAAACTAAATGATTCTCCAATCTGCAATGCTGCACTGGAACTTAAAAAAGAATTTTTCCCAATACGTTGGGGAAGGTATGCGATGAGAAATTATGTAAATATCAATGCTTTGATAAATGCTGATAAAACCGGAATACAACAAAAAATTGAGCCTTATGAAAATAGAATCTTCAAAACAACTAATAAAAAATTGGACAAATGGAGATTAAGCGGAATGAAAAAGACCGATATTAAAGCTTATTATGATGAGATTAATAAGGATTTATTAAAAATGTTTAACGAAGAGTTTGAAATTGATCTAAACAAAAATTAATGAGAAATATTTCTATAATCACAGTAATTATATTTTCACTTTTTGCATGTCAAAATATTGAAAATAAGAAAGATATTAATTCAGAGGAAACTCAAAAAATATTAAAAATCGCCGTTTTTAACGGAAATGGTGCCGGTGAAATTTCGGTTATTGAAACCATTGAAGCTTTAAAAATTGACAAAGGAATTATTGCAGAACCTTTAAGTGCATCAGCAATACAAAACGGGCAACTTAATGATTTTGATGCTTTGATTTTTCCTGGTGGAAGCGGGAGTAAACAATTACTTAATTTAGGTGAAACAGGCAAAGAAATTGTAACTGATTTTGTTGAAAATCAAGGGAAAGGGATTATTGGAATTTGTGCAGGAGCCTACTTGTTATCATCAACGGTAGGTTATCCTAACTTAAAGATTGCTAGTTCAGTACATATTGATAGGGCACATTATAATAGAGGTCGCGGACTTGTAGAATTTGAATTAACGGACAATGGTTTTAAAGTTTTTCCTGAATTAAAGGATCATCACCTTTTTGCTCAATATTATGATGGACCGGTATTGGTACAAAACGATTCTACAGATGTAAAATATAAAGAATTAGGAAAATATGTTTCAGATATTCACCCTGATAATTTTGCCCCTGAAGGAATTACTCCGGGTAAGACGTTTATACTTAATCAAAGTAAAGGAAAAGGAAAAGTATTTTTAATAGCAGGGCATCCTGAATCAACACCAGGTATGCGCTGGATGATTCCTCGCATGGCGCGCTGGGTTTGCGGAAGTGAATTGGTAACATATAATAATAAATGGGTTAGACCTCAAATAAATAACAAAGAAATTATTTTTGATATAGCGCTTAGAAAAGAAGAAAAAAATAATTATTGGCTTTTATTTAGCGAAGATCCTCAAGAGCAAATTAAGGCAATAAACACACTTTATTCTTATCGTTCACGACCTGCTGTTAGATGGAATATCGGACTTTTACGCAGCGATCATCCTAAAACACGACAAACGGCTGCAAAAATGTTAATGGAAACTGAATATACACATGCAATATTAGATTTAGAACAGGCATTAAAAATTGAAACAGATTCTAATACTAAAAAGGTTTTGGAAGAAGCGATTAAATATTTAGAGCATAAGTAAGAAATTGTAGAGACCTTGCAAGTCCCACTCTTTGAATGTTTTTAATATTCGTACTTTTACCAAAAGCAAAAAGTTTTCATTGAGCAATTTTAAAATCATACAAAAGAAACTTCACAATTTTATTAAAAAATATTATACCAATGAGATCATAAAAGGAAGTATTTTATTTCTCTCCTTTGGTTTGTTGTATTTTATATTTACGTTATTTATTGAATATTTTTTATGGTTAAAACCAATCTATCGGACAATTTTATTTTGGTTATTTATTGTCGTGGAATTAATTTTACTGACAAAATTTATTTTTATTCCAATTTCAAAACTTTTTGGATTAAAAACAGGAATATCTTCAGAACAGGCATCAAAGATCATTGGAAAACATTTTACTCAGATAGATGATAAACTCCTTAATATTTTACAATTACACGACACCCATTTACAGGAGAATGATAGTAAATCAGAATTACTATTGGCGAGTATAGAACAAAAATCAACTGAGATACAACCAATTCCTTTTAAAAAAGCAATTGATTTTAAAGCTAATAAAAAGTATATCAAGTATTTAAGTCTGCCTTTATTAATATGGTTATTAACTTTTTTAACAGGAAATAATTATATTTTCACAAAGAGTTTAGACAGGGTAGTGCACTATCAGACTTCTTATCAACCTCCCGCACCATTTTATTTTCAAGTTTCAAATGAGGATCTAAAAGTAATTGAAGGGAAACCCTTTGACTTGAATATTCAAACAATTGGTAATATTGTTCCCCAACAAGTTAAAATTGTCTTAGAAGATAAGTATTACCTTTTAAAAAATAAAGAATCAAAGAATTTCACCTATAAATTTGATCGAATTGACAAACCTCTTACTTTTTATTTAGAAGCAAATGGAATAGAATCTTTAGCTTATCAAATTGAAGTTGTAAAAACGCCTAATATTCAGGATTTTGAAATGAAACTAAATTTTCCTGATTATACCAAAAGAACAGATAATAAAATCAAAAATACCGGCAATACAAAAGTACCTGAAGGAACGATTATTACATGGAACTTAAAAACCAGATCAACAGATACAGTTAATTTTTTTACAAATGGACTTAAAGATTCTTTTCAAAAAAAGAATAAAGATTTATTTACTTTTTCAAAGAAGATATATAAAGAAATTACTTATCAAATTTCATCATCTAATAATGATCTAAAAGATTATGAAAAACTAAATTATCAAATAGAAACGATCAAAGATGAGCATCCACAGATCAAAATTAAAACAGATATTGATTCAATTTCAAGAGGTAAGGCTCGTTTTATCGGTCAGATTAGTGATGATTATGGTTTAAAGAAATTAATTGTTGTTTATAACGAATTAGGCTCAAACCAAAAACAAACACAATTAATAAACATTCAAAAAATCGCTTTTGAAGAGTTTTTTTATGTTTTCCCGGAAGGAATAAATCTGCTTGAAAATAAAACCTACGAGTTATTTTTTGAAGTATTTGATAACGATGCTGTACATGGATCTAAATCAGTTAAATCAAAATTATTTTATTACAATCAAAAAACAAAGCAACAAATTAATGAGGAATTACTGAAGGAACAACAAGAGAATTTTGATGAAATTAATAATACAAATCAAAAGAGAGAAGATCTTAATAAAACGCTTGAAGACTTTAATAACAAACTAAAGAATAAAGATGAAATAGGCTGGAATGATAAAAAAGACCTCGACCAATACCTAGAACGACAAAAAAAGTATCAGCAGATGCTTAAAGAAAATGCAGATAAATTACTCGAGAATCTTAAAGAATTAGATATTGATGAAAATGATGAGAATTTAAATGATAAAAAGGATGCTTTACAAAAGCGGATAGAAGAACTTAAGGAAATTGATAAAAACCAAAAGTTATTAGAGGAATTAAAAAAATTATCCGAAAAACTTAAAAAAGAAGGATTAATTGATAAATTAGATAAGCTTACTGAACAAAATAAACAACAAAACCGCTCATTAGAAAGAATCTTAGAACTGACAAAACGATTTTATGTAGAGAAAAAGTTTGTTGAGATAAGTAAAAACTTAGAAAAATTGTCAAAAGAACAGGAAAAACTATCCAATAATAAAGATAAAAACAATTCAATCAATCAAAAAAGATTGAACGATCAATTTGATTCCATCCAGAAAGATTTTAATGAGTTAAGCAAACAGAATAAAAATTTAAAGCAACCAATGTCAATACCGAGATCTGAGAATGAAGAAAAACAGATCGACAATGAAATGGAGCAAGCAAAAGAAAATTTAAAGAAAAACGAAAATATTAATAATTCAAAATCTAAATCAAATGCTGTAAAAAATCAAAAGGCGGCTGCTAAAAAAATGAAGGAATTAAGTGCGAAAATGAATAGTGCTATGCAACAAATGGAAATGGAAAGTATTGATGAAAATATTGAAGACCTACAGCAAGTATTAGATAATTTACTTAAATTTTCGTTTGATCAGGAAGCATTAATGTTAACGTTTGATGAAAACGCTATGTCAATTGCAGATTTCTCCCAAAAACTTATAAAACAACAGGTTTTAAAAGAATATTTTGAACATATTGATGATAGTCTATATACACTATCATTTCGATTGGTACGCTTAACCTCAAGAATTCAAAATGATTTGACCAATGCGCATTATAATATAGATAAATCATTGGAGAATATTTCAGAGAACAGGATAAAACAAGGTATAACAAATCAACACCATACCATGACCGCAGCTAATAATTTAGCTGATTTACTCAGTAACATCTTACAAAATTTAAAAAACCAAAAAAATAGTAACGGACAAGGAAAGGGCAAAAAGGGAGAGAGCATCAGTTTACCTGACATTATTAAAAAACAAAGTGATTTATTAAAAAAAATGCAAGGAGAACAAATGCCGGGAAAAGAAACAGGTAAAAAGCCCTCAGAACAGATGAGTGGCGAGCAATATCAGAACTATAAAGAGCAATATCAATTAAGACAAGCTCTGCAAAGTTTAATGAAAAAGGAAGGAAATACAAGTGGTTCTGGTAAAAAAGCAGAAAAGCAGATGGAAGAACTAGAAAGGCTTTTATTAGAAAAAGGACTTAATAAACAGGTTATTGAAAAAATGCAACTACTAAATCACGAGTTATTGAAATTAGAAAAAGCGAGTTTTGATAAAGGAAAAGAAAAGAAACGAAAATCAGATACAAATAAAAATATATATCAGTACAGATCTATTGATAAAATAGATTCAAAGAGTTTATATTTTAATCAAGATGAAATTTTGATACGCAAATCAATTCCTTTAACACCTTATTATCAACAAAGAGTTAATGAATATTTTAAAGACAATTAAAAATGATCAATTATTTTATTGAAACGTTGTTTGAATTTAAGCAGCAAAATGAAATAACAGCTTGGATACTTTTGGCAATTGAAAAAGAAAGCTTTGTTTTA